>MGGJ01000013.1 GCA_001792345.1 Candidatus Woesebacteria bacterium RIFCSPHIGHO2_01_FULL_39_32 | reverse complement strand
AGGGGGTCGTTTTCTTTGCAATAGCTTCTGTTTTACGCGTTTTGAAGAAGTATCCTCATGTAAACTAATTCGCTGATACTTTAAGACCGAATATACAAATGTATCCGAATACTACAAATAGCTACAAATAAGATAGAATGGAATAATGAAAACTAAAGTATTATATCCCGAATTTTCGTATAAAATAGTTGGGATTTGTTTCGGCGTACATAACGAATTAGGTAGGTTTCAAAGGGAAAAACAGTATAGTAATTTAATTGAAACTAAACTTAAAGAAAATGGAATAAATTACCAAAGGGAATATCCTATTTCCGATAGCGGAAATGTTGTTGACTTTCTTGTTGAGCAGAAGATTATTCTTGAGCTAAAGGCGACGAGTGCAATTACAAAGGATCACTATCGCCAAATGCAAAGATACTTACAATCTACAAGGATAGAATTGGGTCTATTGGTCAACTTTCGAAATAAATACTTAGCTCCGAAAAGAATTCTCAGGATAAGTAAATGAAATTCGGATGTTTAACAATTCGTAGAATTCGGACATATTCGCAGATTAGGATTATAATGGTTCTCTTTAATGAATAAACCATCTTTTAGGTTTGAAAAGAAACTTTGGAAGGGAGGTTATCGTTTGGTTGCCGGTGTTGATGAAGTGGGACGTGGATGTTTTGCGGGGCCTGTGGTTGCTGCGGCTTGCGTCTTTAAATCTCATGTTCAATATTCTATATTCGATATACCTATTAAAATTAACGATTCAAAAAAATTAACTGCCTTGCAAAGAGAGAAAGCTGCTAGGTGGATTAAGAAAAATTCACATGCGTGGGGAGTGGGGGTAGGAAGTGTCGCAGAAATTAACAAATTGGGAATGTCAAAAGCTACCAATTCGGCTTTTCGTCGAGCAGTCAGTCAAGTAAATCAAAAAATAAATACTAGAGTAGATTATTTACTCGTAGATGCATTTTATATACCGTATGTTAGGGGTTTAAGAGTAGGTAAGAAAAATGGTTTAAATCAAAGAAGGAATCCCAAAACTTTAATTAATGGATCAAGACAATTGGCTATCATTAACGGAGACGAAAAGTCTTTTTCCATCGCTGCAGCGAGTATTATTGCTAAAGTTTATAGGGATAAGTTAATGGAAAAAATTGGATTTCTGTCAAAATATAAAAAATACGGATGGATCGAGAACAAAGGTTACGGCACTAAAAAGCATCAAGAAGCGATTAAAAAATACGGTGTTACACATTACCATAGAAAGAGATTTGTAGAGACCTTCCTTAATAATTCCTTTTCTTCTCCATCTCAATCAAAAACTTGATTCTGGCTTTTTGTTCTTTTCTTTTTTCCGAGGGAGTTTTATAGCGAGCTCGATCACGCACCTCCTGAAGGATTCCTGAATCCAATACTTTCTTCTTGAATCGCGCGATGAGTCTGTCGTCGGACTCTCCCTTTTTCTTGACAACGACAACCATGTGTAGTCGCCCCCTTTCGTAAAATAAATTGGTTGGTTAAGAGTTTACTCATAACAAAAACCACCACCTGATAAGTATTCTAGCACTATAGTAAAGAGACAAAAAGGGGTAAGTTAGATATGTTAGAGACTAGAAAATGTGATTATCCTGACACTTATGGAGTACTGGGTTTAGTCGGTTGGGTAGCAACCTCCGTAGAGCGAACTTCTGAAGCATGCTCTGTGATAGACCGTGTCGCTCCCTGACCCAGTGTGTCTGGTTTGACCCACACTTCACTACCATCTGTTTTGACTATATAAACCCTACTTTCTTCAGGAGTTCCTTGGCGTTCCGACATATTATATATTATATTTTTAAATGATTAGGTTTGCAATAAACAAAAACTTCGATTTTGGGAATGATGATTATAGGGTTAAGATAAGTTGTTAGTAATTAGTTGTGAGTAGTTAGGTAATACAAATTCATAAGTAAAAAGTAGAATGCAGAATATAGGAAGTTAAAAAATTTCTAATTGACCTAATTTCTGACCCTATATACTAAATTCTATATTCCAAATACTAACTTCGGGTTGAAAATTGGATTAAATGCAGTTAAAATACAATACCTAATATGAATTTAAGTCACGTTTGCAATTTTTGGATGATTAACCGCCTTTACGTCTAAAGGCGGGAGGTTTTTGGGTAACGTTGAACTAAACCTCCTGCAAAAATCGGGAGGTTTTTTTATGGCCTATGAGAACAGAAGATTTAAATCAAGCTTTAAGAGATATTAATAATTCTGCTTTAGGCAAAAATCTACCTTGCGTAGAAAAAGCGGGTAGTGTATTAGCAAGAAGACCGGGTTTATTGCCATTAGATACAGGATGGGTAATTCCTAGGACCGATGTCTTACCCGTGAGTACGGATTCGGGAACAATTCTATATGAATCGGCCTTCTTAATGCCAACTAAAAGACCTGGAGAAAATGGTAACGGTCCAGAAAAACTTATTGTTTTACCGACTCTGACAGATCGAGAATATTTAGATACGATCGAAGCTGTAATTAATAGGATCAAAGATGAGAACGGTAAGGTAGCTGCTGAGCAAGAATTAGATAAACTTGTAAAAGTAATGGAAACTAAAGGAAAAGATGGATATGATCCACTAATGGCTCTAAAAATTAGGGAAAGATTTGGTAGTCTAATTCCTGATCAAGTAGGGCAAAAGACTTCACGTAAGAAATGGTAAGCAAGTTTAATTGAAATATTGTGCGACGATCTTTAAAGGTTGATCCCTGCAATATCCTCCTTTTGGTCTTTTTCTCTTGATGCACTCAGAATTAATACATTATCTCCGTATCTTTCAAAGATAGCCTTTTTAATTTTTCTCACTGCTTCTTTACTACCTGATGTGAATCTTATCTCAAAAAAAGTTTTTCTGCCGCGAGAGTAATTGTCGGGCGTGGTTCTAGTTTGTACATTAGCTTTATATTCCGTCAGCAAATTTCCAACGAATCCAAACACCCCCGATTCATCGTGGACATTTATTCTCAATATCCACCGAGACTCGCGAAAAGTTATCAGCCTGTCAACTATTTCCCACGAAGGTGTGATTGTTTCAAAGTCTAACTTTTTTTCCTCCCATTGATCCCAAACTCCATTCTCATCGTAAGGTAAGCCGATAAGCCCAACGTTAATCAAAAAATCATCGAGCTTACCGAACCGCCTTTTGAATATACCCGTAAACACATCATCTATGTGTGTATCTAATTTTTTACCCCGTTTAGCAAAATACATTGCTTCGATAATTTTAACTCCCCGGTCGCGAGTTTTTTGAATAAATTCCGGATAAGGAATATTTGGATCGTTAGCCTCAATTCCTAAGAGTTTTCGAATATTTTTAATATAACGACCGTTGTCGAGATTAAGTAAAAAATCTTTACTAGATTGTAAACGGCGATCACTTTTAGATTTCAACTCAATAAGTTGCTGTGTTATTTTTTCCCTAACATTTGCGATGGCTTTTTTTGTAGTAACAAGCTCATAACGATTTGGTTCAATAATTTGATTATCGCTAGTAATAAACTCAACTTTCACTTTTCCATCTAAAATAGTATTCAATTTAGATTTAGGTATCACAACCCAAACTCCATCCACTTCATGATAAATTATCGCTCCGGAAGCATCATTTCCGAGATTTTTTCCTATGCGGTATGCAAAATCAAGCGCTGTTGCACCTACTGGAATGGAGTATCTATTTTCTTCCCGATCGTAAACATCAATAACACCTCTTTTGGCTGCTTCTAGCATCTCTCCTGTTACATCTTCTTTTCCCAAAATTGTTTGTCGATAATAATTTCTGAAAGAATCAAGCCTTGTATTTGCAATTTTTTGTTCTTCTTGAGTCAACTTTATAGCGTCTATAAAAAGGTGGGCGGGTTGTATTAACATATTTTTAGTAACAAGGTTTATATCTATACTTATTTGCTCGCCGTTTAGGTTTAGATTAACTCTTTCGATGACAGGTTCAAATGCATTCAAGTTACCGTCAAGTTCTTCACTAATAATTTGTGATTCATATTTTTTATTTAAGAATCTATGCCACCTCAGAAGTTCTGTTTCAGAAGAACATATAATTTTAAATGCAGGTCTACAATGTTTCTCGGAGACATTTCTTTCCTTTAACGATTGATATATTTGATAAATCGATGCTGATTCAATCACAATTGCATCTGCCTTAAGTTCACCTCCATCATAAGTTTCCAATTCGATCCATGAACTTGCAAGTTCTTGTAGTTGAGGAATATATTTCGCGTCTGCACTTTCTTTAACCAATTTTATTTCTTCATATTGAGTTTTCTTCACAGAACGCAGCGCGTAATCTCCGATCGCATTTGCAAAATGGGTGTAACCTAATGCTCGCACTAATGGTTCGTAGAAATCTAAAGCTAGATTTCCTTTACCAATTCGAATTTCATCTCTAACATGATCACTGGTAATTTGATTGTGGATTACATCAGCAGCTTTTATTAGTATGGCTCTCGGATCGCTTTCGATTGCCTCCAGGATTTTTTCGCGAGTAGCTTTTTCGTCTTGTTCCTTGGTTTTTGGAGAACTAATTTTATCTCCAAGTAAATGCTCTGCTCTAATTTTGGTTACAATATCTACAAGTTGAACAGCTTTTTTACTGCTGATTTGTTCAATTTCTTCTAAAGATGTAGGTGTATCCTCATATATATCATGAAGGATAGCGGCACACTGAACGTCAGTGTTAGTAACTCCATTTACAGCCAGTAAATTTGCTATCCAGAGAGAGTGGATAATCGTCGGATCGCCGCTTTTTCTGTACTGTTGTCCGGGCGTCGTTGCGAATTTATTATCTGCAAATTGGTATGCACTTTTTAATTTTTGGACATCTTCGTTTGAAACACCCTGACCGGACAAGGTTGAGATGAGTTGGTTGAAGAGGAATTCCTTATCAAGTGGATTACCTTCGGTTCCCATTGCGGCAGGTAGCTCATCGAAAAAAATAAACTCCTTTCCAATTTTTTCTTGAAATTTAGTCAGTCTTGAGGCATACAAATGAAACCGAAATTCTCTAACAAATAATAAGGCTCGTTCGGTTAATGCCAGTGAGGATCTTGGGATATCTTGCTCTACCGACATGCAGATATTAGCGGAGATTATACACAAAATATTGCAATTTAGGAATTGATCGTGTAGTCGAAGCGATTGAAACACCATGCGAGTCGGTATCGTACTTCTTTGTTGATTTAGCCTTGATAAATTTAATGCGGTCGTATTAAAAAATCAATTTTAAATCGATGTAAGCGAGGTTATCAATAATATTTGACTACAAGCTGCGGAGTATTGCCCGTACTCATGATGTTTTCGGAAGCTTCAAAATAGGCAAAGTCGCCGTTAACATTTCCGCCCGTGTTTTCTATCTGAAAGTGAATCCGGAACTGTGAACGGGAACGGGCGTTTGTCAGATCATCTCGAACTGCATCGGTAACATTTGCATCCTTCCACTCAACGACGGCGTTATTTGTTAGAGTAATAAAACTTGAAGAAAGAGCTGCGGCTCCGTAGTCGGCGTTATCAAGAGTGTCACCATATGTAAGATGGTCTATCTTAATGCTCCCGCCGACTCCGTAAGGATTTCCGATAATCTTTGCCTGATAAAGTCTTAATGTTGCTTCTTTTATATCTGCGTTTGAAGGCACGTCACTTATGTCAAAGCTCACAAAACCACGACTTACAAGATTTATATTCCTTCCTGCCCGAATTTCCAGTCCCTGATTTCCGCCGCCGTTACTGGAACGGAATCCGTCAAGAGATGCAGTTCCCGAGATTATTTTTGTTTTTGAGGCAGGAGTTGGTGTTAAATTTATGGTTGGGGAGGAAGCGGGTTTTTTTGTCGGTGAAATTTTTGACGATGGGGAAGGCGGTTGTGTAATTGTTATTGTAGAGTTTGTTTCTAAAGATGGGGTTGGGGTTGATTCAGATTCTTGCGAGGTTCTACTTCTAGTGCCCAAAAAATAAGACCCACCCGCGATGATCAAAATCAGAATTGTACCACCCACAAAAAGCGTAATTTTTTTCCCGTTTATCCACCAGTTGTTCATTTTGCCGATAGTAAGTCAAAAGAAACTACTAGTCAACTAAATAGGTGCGGGGTCAATAATTAATAGGGTAATAACGGAGTTTCTTATGGGGTTAATAGCCCTCCATAAAAAGATTGCATAATTTCTGAGAAGGAATTAGTAAATTCTTCGAAGGTTATCGACTCCTGGGGAATATCGATAATCACTTCTTCACCGAATTTATCTGATTTCATGGCGAACGCGAAAGTCATTTTAGATTTTTCCGAGCCAGAACCGGTTGTGCCCATCAAAAAAGGATTTATGTAGTCCCCGTTATCTATCTCCATATCCATTTGAACTATAACTTTACGTGTATAGTAGTCTTTTTTATCAATATACATTTCCCAGTTCATGCGTTTTATTATCTCGGAAAGTTTAACGGGCTCTGTTGGTTTACTATAAATAGATGAGCCTTGATATTTACTTTGCTCTGCTTCGAGCTTATCTCCGAAGTGATCGATCAATTCCGCATCGGCGTCAAGTGAGATTTTGTACATTTCAATTCCGTCTTCGGTTACACTTTCCAACTTCATTTTTTCCAACACTTTATCATCAATATATTTGCTGAAATTTTCTTCCAGATACTCCTCACTTAAGGGATCTATCTCTCTGTCTTCAATGCTGCGTCTCGCTTCCGTATCCAAAGGAGTAGTGTCGTATGCCACCCATTTATCCAAAACTGGATCAAAAGTTTCAGGCTTTAAGCCAAGAAGAGAAAGTAAGAATGCCGGCAACTTATTAATTTTGAAATAAAGAATTTTATCGGTTTTTCTTAGTTCAAAATTAAATTCTTTGGTTATTGAAGTATCTGCTAAAAATTTGAGGTTTTTGGGATCCGAATAATCAACAGACCCTTTGGCGCCAACATCAATGCTAGACAAACCAATAGAACTAGCCAGATCGTCGGACTCGATAGCCAACGATACATCAAATGACTGCTTGGTCACGTCTTGATGGGCAAGAGCAGATTTTGCGAGTATGTACTCTGGGGTTTTGGGCATGAAGGGTAGACTCATCACGAAACTGGCGACCTTTTTCTGAATATCGGGATATTTTTCCAATTTTATTTTTTCGTAGGCAACGGCGTATGTAAGTCCGGCGGCTCCAATAAAAAGGAGAAAAACAAAAATTAAAAATCCAAAAATAAATAATTTCTTTTTTGACTTTGGAGGTTGCGAAGGAATAACGGTTTCGTTGGTATAGACAGATTCGACAGGTAAGTTTGTTGATGTATTAAGAGCTTCAGGAGTCGTTGATTGTATGGGATCGATTGGTGTTTGTAATTGATTTTCCGATGCTGTAACTCCGGCTTGTGCCTGATCTGGGGAAGTTGTAGTTGCCCGGCTTTGGTTTTCGTCCGAACTCTTGGTAGGATCCATTATCATATTCTAGGATTTAGCTGTAGCGATTGTCCAGTAACAAATTAGAAAAAACGCGTAATATTTCTTAGGCCAGTGTTGTGTTAAGATATTTCAATGAAGGTAAGAGGATTTTCACCGATAATTATCTTGACCATTCTTCTGGCAATAGTAATAACCGCCGGCGCATCATATTATATCGGAGTGAATAAGGCGGGTTCAAAAAGTACTCCCATTCCTGCTCCAACTATTAACAAAAACAAACCATGTACACAAGAAGCAAAGGTGTGTCCTGACGGAACAAGTGTTGGGAGAGTTGGCCCAAACTGCGAATTCGCACCATGTCCTGCAACAGAAACTTCGCAGGACAGCTCAAAACCCGGTTGGAAATTATACTCAAACAAAAAATACGGGTTCCAGATTTCCTATCCCGATTCTTACCAAGCTTTGGAAGATGAGGAAAATCTTTATGGTTGGCCAAATGCGGTAGTGCTTTTATATAGCGGAGGGCAATCTTATGATCTTCCCATAGAAGCGTGGAATACTAAAGCCGAGTATGAAGCAAAATATAAAACCACTCCCAATTTAACAGTAAAAGAAGTAAATGGAAAATTTATAACCCTCCTAAATGCTAATTTTGAGGAGGAAGTTGATGAAATAATCGATACTTTCAAAGCTCTGGAATAGTGATTACACCCTCCACCCATTCTGATGTGCAGGGACTCGTGAACTTAAAATGTGAGCGTGGTCGAACTACTTTGTTAGGAAATACTATCAGGCTTCTTCTTGTAATAATTTGAAATATTCTGTTCTATAATTGTGGAATGGAAGTTATTCATCGAGTTACTTTTAATAAAGTTGCCGGTGTAGATAAACAACTTGATTCATTGGGTATTACTTATAAAAGAAGCGATTTACCTGCAGGTTATTACATAATCACTTTTGAAATAAAAGAATCTGATACTAATTGGCTGTTGGTAGAAAATTTGATAAAAGAAAAAAATGGAGCTGATTTTATGGGAATTGTTTTTACCGAAGAAGAGATCCTAAAAGCTGATTATTCACGCATGTTAGTAACTTATGAACAAGGTTATCCTTATCCGGAAAGTGAATGGCAAAATAATAGACAAAAAATTTATGAGGACTATTGTGTAGAATGCGGTGTATATAAAGAACAGTCAGGAAATTTTAGAACTAAAAATGAATTCAATACTAAGAATGGTTTTGTTTCTCTTATGTGGTCATCAGCAGCTACATTTTGCTCTCCTGAAGTAATAAATGCATTTACTGAAAATAATTTTTCTGGATTTACTACAAAAGACATCTATATTAAAAACTATAACGAAAAATCAAAATACAAACAATTGTCAGTAAATAATGTTACTGGAAACGGAATGCTCAACGAAAATATTAAGTTTGAAAACTGTAAGAAATGCGGAACAAATAAATTTGAATTTATCAAAGACAATTATCTTATGTATAAAAGAAGCGCACTGCAGGATATAGATTTTCAAAAGACAAACGAATGGTTTGGTACAGGCTGGATAGCCTTTCAACAAATAATAATAAGTAGGAAAGTCGCCAAGGTTATTTTAGAAAATAAATGGAAAGGAATTAAATTAGAACCTCTATTATTAGAGTAATTTTTAATAACTATTGAGGCCACTTTGCAGAGGCTAGTGAACTACGAGCAGTTTACATGCTTGTAGTGAACTATGTAGGGGACTTCTTTCTTTATTATTCTTATAGTTCTGATGTAAAATTTGCTTATGAATAATGTCTATGACGAGTTTGTTGAGGATTTAAAGAAAAGATCAGATGTATTGGGAATTATCCTGTTTGGTTCTTGGGCGCGGGGAAATAATAGACCTGATAGCGATGTTGATTTGGTAGTAATCCTAAAAGAAGGGTTCAGAAGAACAGTTGAATACAGGGGCTCACAAGCTTTTGAAATAATATACACAATCGATAACTCAGCTTTTGATTATTGGGAAAGCCATAAAGATGATTGTGCAGGGTTATGGGAGGTTGCTAAGGTTTTATACGATAAAAACGGAACAATTCAAAGGCTACAAAAAAGAGTTAAAAGGATGCTTAAGCCTGGTAAGAAACCATACGACCAATACCAATTAGGTCAATTACGGTTTGATGCTGAGGATCAATTAAATTATGTCAAAAAAATTAGAACTGATGATCCAACTACAGCAAGGATGATACTTCTGAATAAAGTGTTTGTGCTTACAGAGTTATTTTTTGATATTAAACAGCTGTGGACACCTGCTCCTAAACAGAGATTGATGCGAATTAAAAACATTGCACCAAGTTTTTATGAATTATTAGTTAAGCTTTATAGAGAAAATAGATTGTTAGAACAAGAAAAAATTGCTGAAGCAATTATAGATTTTGTATTTTCTAAATCTTAAGTGAGGAGACTGGTTATTGTGTTGGATTTTTTTAATCCTTGCTTTTGAACTTGTTCTTAAGCTTGCTTATGTGTGAAATAATTTGCATCAAATGAAATTTTCTTCGGGTTAAGCACTCCTGGAGTGAAATAGCTAGACACTCCTGGATTTCGGGGAAAACCAGCAGGTGTGGAGGGAATATGTCAGATACAAGGCGGTATCTGATTAAAAATCCGAACTATTTTTTAAAATAATCCTTTAGCATTGTTGTCAGACTTGTTTTTCCTTTATTTGTCTTAAGGTATTTTTCTCTTCTTTTTGCATCACTTTTGCTCGGATACGCTTCGTAGAAGATTAGTTTGAGGGGGGTATATGCTTTTGTTGACTTTACTTTACCTTCATTATGTTCTTGAATTCTTTGTTTTAGATTTTCAGAGTAGCCGACGTAAATAAAATTCTTGGATGAATTATGAAGCACGTAAACGTAGAAGAATTTCATTAAATAAGTTTAGCAAATATTTTGTGGTGGACAGATACCATACGGTATCTTATTGTGGTCAGGTACCAGTCGGAACCTGACTCAGGTGCTATTTATAATCTGGCTTTTGGACAGGATACTGTGCTATAACTATCTGGCAAAGCCAGGTATCGTATGGTACCTGGCAGGGCCGGAGGGAATCGAACCCCCGATGAGCGTTTTGGAGACGCCCGGTATACCACTTACCTACGGCCCTAAAATGTATGCTTCGTAGTATATCAGTTTTAGGGGTTATCTTGAAGATATTTAAATAATCCTGAAGAGTAGTTACTTATATTTTTACTGTTGGGTCACCTATACTTTCATTAAAATTTTTTAAGGCGGTTAATTCTTCTTCAGTAAAATGTAAATCTCCTCTAGCAATCTTTATTGTAATCGCATTAACAGTAACCATATCTAGCCCATGTGCTCCGAGATATTTTACTTTCATGTTAAATAACGAGTCAAAGGCGCGGGGACTCAGTATACCCCCAAGTGGATTCTTGGGATCAAACTCTGTCATATTTATTTTTTTTCTCGATTTATTTAAGCTTTGTAGTTTCTTTATGAAGTTGAACTTTTTTACAATGCTTGCAGAACTTTTTGATTTGAAGTTTACCTTTTCCTTTTGTATCCATGTTAACCTTATTACGCATAGTCACGTAATTTTGGTTTTTACAAACGGAACAAACTAATGCAACAATTTCCCTAGCACCCTTTTTTGCCATACGTTGGATATTGTATCAAGCAAATCGGAATTTTCCAAGCTTCACTTTAGCCAAAGTGTCTGATAGGGAGAAAGCGTTACCTTTTCCTTCAGCGAATATAACTTACCCTCAATTAGATCTTTGCAGGTTTCTTTACCTACTTTTTCAGAATCAATAGAAACCAGCTGGTCTACATCAGTTACATTTACTAACTGAATGATATTTTTGCCTTTTTTCGATTCGAGCAGAATGCCAATTATTTTTTTATTATCCAAATTCAATACTAAAAGAGGGGGTGCATCCGGTGCAAAAGCGGGCTCACTTGCGCGTATAGTCAGCACTTTTTGGATGGCAGCAAAGACTTTGCCTTCCTGAGTATTGAGGTTTACCAACCTTTCTCTCATTGTGTCATAAATAAAAACTTCTCGATTTACACTCCGGTTTTCGTCCAAACCCTCCTTTGATTGATAATTATTAGTTCCTAAAAGGCCATTTACATAAATAGCGGGTATTCCTTTATGAGATAAGCCGAGGGCCAAAACGACTAAGTATCTATTTAATTGTATTTGGAAATCTTCCGTTGAATCCGGAGGGTTAATCAGATTCCAAGGTGTGCCGCAAAGTTCGTAGACAATTCTTTTACCCCCAGGAAGGCTGGCGTAATTAGGTAGTGCGTGGTGTTTAGCCACAAGAATATTAATTAACTTTTGTATTTGGTTTTCTTTTAAAAACTCCCTTACGGGTTTTAAGCCTAAGCCGTCATGTGTTCCCAGCACCGTGATAAATTGGCTTCCTTGAAATATTTTTGTAGTCTTTATCCACGCAAGATATGGTTTGGTATCTTTTGTTAAGAGTGTATACACGGCAAGTGGAAAATGGGTAAACTGATAAACCAGATCAGCCTCTTTATTTTTCCCACCTAAATAGGGAAGGATTTTACCCTGTTCTTCATTTACTTCTGCAATCGTTACTACGTTTGGGGCAACGGAAGAAATTAGATCATGGATAATTTCCAGTACAGTATGGGTTTGTCGTTCATGTAGAGAACTTGAACCGATCTTTTTCCACAAGTAGCCGATAGCGTCGAGTCGTATAAGGTCTGCGCCTTTTCCAATATAAAAAAGTAATATCTTAATTGATTCTATTAAAACCTCGGGATTTTGAAAATTTAAATCAACCTGGCGGGTTTCTTCTTCTTGGGCAGGGTTTTGTGGCCTGGAAAATGTTGTCCAAACCCAACCCGATCCCAAGAGTGTTCCTCTTGTTTTAGATGGTTTGCCTAAAATAGCTTCCAAACCCGTTTCTTTTTCGATTACATGATAAGGCGTGAGGACGGGAGTAGGCCGAGGGCGAGCAAGATATTTTAAAGTTTCATCTAGAGGTTTTTCCTGGTCGGAGTAAGCTAAACAGAAATCTTTATATTTTTTGTAGCTTTCTTTTCTTAGATCCGTATCAGATAAGTGTCGTTCTATTAAGGTCCCTTGCACTAAGGGGTTTTTTATTGATGCGTGATTAATAACAAAGTCAAACATAAGATTAACCTTTTGCCCTAATTCTGAAATGTCATCCCAACTTCCATACTCGGGTTCAACTTGGTAAAAATCGGTTACAGAAAAACCCCTATCAGTATCCCATGGATAAAAAGGCAATAAATGAACTATGGGAGAAATCTTGTTAATGGAATTTTCTTCGATAAACCAATTTAAAACTTTAAGTGGTTTTTCCGGAGGATTGATAAACGTATTTGCATAAGTAATTAGCGCAATTGAAGAGGAGGAAAGCTTTAATTTTTTGTCTTTTCGGGTAGATTTATTTCTAAATTCATTTAGAAGCTTTTTTAATTTAAGAGTTACATCTTTTGCATCATCGTCGCGGTATAGCTTTGTAAGTTTTAAATAAATATTATTCCACATTGTTTTGCTTTATATTATACTTCAACTCTTGTTTTTTCACGGGTTGGTAGTTAAATTTAAACTGTCATTATGAACATTATTATATTAGGTTACAGGGTTTCGGGACTGGATGGGGTGTCTTTAGAAACTGTTCATTGGAAAAATATTTTGGAGGGAATGGGGCATAGCGTAACTTTGGTTGCGGGAGAACTGGATCGCGAAGGAATACTTTTGCCGGAGCTTCATTTTAAATGGCCGAAAGTTGCAGGGATCCACGACAGAATTGTTTATAGCGACGAATCCTATGCAAAAGTTGAGAGGGTAATCTTTAGTATGGCAGGGGAAATTGAAGGGAAATTAAGACACCTTTTAAGAAATGGCCAAACTTGTGACCTTCTTATTATTCCAAACGTTTTTTCGATTCCAATGCACTTTCCTTTGACGGTAGCCCTGACACGAACCATTCAGGAATTCTCGATTCCTACAATTGCTCGACATCACGATTTCTGGTGGGAAAGGGAGCGATACAACAAATCGCAAATGTTTCAGTTCTTCGAGAAATGGTTTCCTCCCAAGCTTGAAAATTTGACGCATACCGTAATTAACTCCTTAGCCCAAAAATCACTCAAACAAAAAACGGGCATTGAAGCTACTATAATCTCGGATACCTTTGATTTTGAAAACAAAACTTTGGATAAAACAGATTCTTACTCGAAACATTTTAGAAACGATTTCGACATAGCCATAGACGATACCGTTATTCTACAAGCAACAAGAATTGTACCCAGAAAAAGAATTGAATTATCGATAGAACTAATTAGTAAGTTAAATCTCGCAAAGAGCGTTTTGGTTATAAGTGGGACAGAAGGAGACGAAAAGAAGGGTTATCTTAAAAAAGTTAAAAATATGGCCAAAGAACTGAATATAAGGTGCAAATTTATAGGTGAACGGGTAAATTCCCAAAGAAAAGTTGCGGGAGGAAAAAGAATTTATAGTTTGTGGGATTGCTATGTGAATTGCGATTTTGTTACTTACCCAACCGAAATAGAGGGCTTTGGAAATCAATTAGTGGAAAGCATATATTTTCGAAAGCCGGTTGTATTGACACCGTATGCTGTCTATAAGTCGGATATTGCCCCGATTGGTTTTGATGTGGTAGAAATGCCGGATAAAGTAACCGACGGTGTAATAGAACAAATCAAGAGATTATTAGACGATCCCGAGAAAAGGCAGCTTATAGTCGATAAGAATTTTGAACTCGGAAAGACACACTTTTCTTATAAAGTGGTCGAAGAAAAGCTCCAAAGGATTTTTAAAGAAATGAATCTGACTTGAGCCGGTAAACTGAATGAGCCTGGATTGGGAATCGAACCCAAGACCTCATTCTTACCAAGAATGCGCTCTACCGTCTGAGCTATCCAGGCGCGTCGTAACACACGCGCTTCTTTTCATCCTGCTTTCGGAGGATTTCGACCGCTTGTCGATTACTCCTTTCAAAATTACTTCGTATTTTTGTGAATACAATTATACCAAAACAAACACAGAAAAAAATCACAATTCCATTTGATAATTTGAACTTATTAGATTTACAGTTTAAAATATATTTATTAATGTTTAAAAAGGGGACAGTTTCTACACTTTTGGGAGTCTTTGTACTCATGATCGGTGTGCTTGCGGGAGTAATCCTTGTGGATCAGGTTCAGGACTTTAGAAATAAAGCGAAAGAGAAAGAGATTAGGACTTTCTCAATATGTCATAAAAATCAAGAAGAAAGAAAATGGGAACAGATTACAGTTGAACAGGAAAATCTGGAAGAACATCTGAACCACGGGGATATATTGGGAGAATGTCCTGAAGATTAATTTCACTCTTGCAAATCCTTTGGAGTTAGTGATTAAATAGTATAAATAAATATGCCAGCAAAAAAGGTTATTGTTGCGCTTCTGATTATAGTTGTAGCTATTGGTGGATTTGTGGCGGGTCTCGTTTTACTTCGCGAAAGACAAAGTTTGATAGAAGAAGCTGCAGTTCCAACAGGAACTGCCGAGGTGTCTATTACCCCCGAGACTGGGAATTTTAATATTGGGGACAACATAAATACGAGTGTTTATTTTAATCCGGCAAATAATGTAATTTCAGGAGTTGCCGTTAGGTTGACCTATCCATTCAGTGGAGCAACACCAGAAATTTCTGTTTCTTCTATTCAGGTTAACCAAACACTTCTTTCTTCGGGTGATTGGACTTGTCCTACTCAAAACTCAAAATTAGAGGGAATAAATGTTGTTATTGATATTGCATGTGGGAACACAAGTGCGGCGGGCTTTACTGCGAATACAGACACACTTTTAGCAAGTGTCTCACTTAAAGTAGAGAGAGCTCCTACGGTAAGCCCGCTTATTATGAGATTCGACCCCGCAAAATCAGTCATAACTAGAAAGAGTGATAATGCAGATGTACTTCTAATTCCAATAAGCTCTGGAAGTTATACAATAGCTGGTGCTGGTACTCAGGTTACGAATACACCCACACCGACGACAAAACTTAGCGGAACTCCTACTCCAACCAAAACTGCAACAGTTTCTGCAACTCCAACAGGTACACAACAACTCCCGGATGCAGGGGTATCATACCCAACCTTATTTGGAATTGGACTAGGAGCGATAGTTATTGTTGGTGCGTTACTTTTAGCGCTCTGAAAAACTTTTGGTGAACGAGGACATTCGGCTGACCTCAGTCGAAGTCTGAAACGAGTCGAACCATGGTAAAAGGTAAAGATAATAACTTATTACACGTATTTATCGCCTGTGCTATTTTTGCTTTTTTAATAGCAGCATTAATTTTTGTACGCTAGCTTGAAGCGAATAGGCATTAAATATATAATTTTAGGATTTCTCGCAGCAATTTCTACTTCAGTAATCGTAGTAGGTGCCTTAATTTTAATTAATTCATCATTTCGCAAAAATTCCATATTCATTTCAAGTGATAGTACAACTACAAGCAATCCAACTACTTTATTGAGCCCAACCGAAAAACCCAATAGAGTTAAGATTATTCTTACCGGGGATGTAATGTTGGGCAGAAGCGTTATGATTGAGGCAATTGAGCAAGAAGACCCGCTTTTCCCTTTCAGGAAAGTCGCAGATGTTCTTAGGGAGGTAGATTTAGTGTTTATAAATCTGGAAAATCCAATTATTAAAGATTGCCCAAGGCATGTTGGCGGTTTTACATTTTGTACGACTTACGAAATTGCTGAAGGACTTACATTTAGCGGTGTAGACGTCGTTAATCTAGCAAATAACCATTCAGGAAATTATGGCTCATATGGGATTAACGAAACAATTAATTATTTAGAAAGAAATGAAATATTGGCCACTGGTGTGGGAAAGTTGGTAACTAAAGAAGTTAACGGGACAAACTTCGGATTTTTGGGGTTTGAATATGTGTTTAAACCTTCTGACCCGGAACACCTCGAGTTAGTTAAAAAATCGGATTCCACTGTCGATATTTTAATTGTCGGAGTTCATTGGGGAGATGAGTATAAGGATACCGCAAACCAGTTTCAACGAAATTTAGCTAGGGAATTTATTAAAAATGGGGCAGACGTAGTTGTTGGACATCATCCTCACTGGGTTCAGGATTCGGAAATAGTTGATGGAGTACCTGTTTATTATTCCCTAGGAAATTTTGTGTTTGATCAGATGTGGTCGGAAGAAACTAAAAAGGGTGCAATTGTGGAATTAATATTTGAAGACGGAAAATTTATTGAAGATAGATTAATTAAAACTTATATCCGTGAACGCGGCCAACCAGAATTTGTGGAATAATGTGAATAATAAGCTTCAATAAGTAATCTACTTTTGGTATAATTTCATTCTAATGCCGGCGTAACTCAGCGGTAAGCAAAGCTTGGCCGCTGAGAATGATTTCGGCAGCTTATTCTTAACTGTGATATTGTAGTACTTTTAAATCAATTTACTTTCATGCCGGCGTAACTCAGCGGTAGAGTAGCTGTTTTGTAAACAGCAAGTCAGTGGTTCGAATCCACTCGTCGGCTCAACATAGTTGAGCCTTGATTGGGTTCGATAGCGCACAAGTAAGGAAGAATTGTGCACGGCGAATCCACTCGTCGGCTCAACATAGTTGAGCCTTGATTGGGTTCGATAGCGCACAAGTAAGGAAGAATTGTGCACGGCGAATCCACTCGTCGGCTCTTGGGCTGGGATGGCGGAGCGGCCAATCGCACCAGACTGTAAATCTGGCGCCCGAACGGGCTACGTAGGTTCGAATCCTACTCCCAGCACTCGTCAGAATTAAGCAAGCGCTTTTGTAGAAAGAAAATCTCCAATTCTTTAAACTTCTTAATGGGGTTTTTTAACAAAATTACGAAGTAATTTTGAAGGGAGTAATAGCGAAGCGGTGCGCAAAGAGCGTCAGCGTTTTGCGAAAAACTAAGCTAGTTACGACGTGACCCCGCTTTGAGGACCGGATGAAGTCTTTTCCCGGAAAATTCCAGGTGGGTGAGCTGTCTCGAAGCCCTTAGAACTTCGAAAAAGTTTAATCGATGCTCCGTGGAGATCGAGAACTTTGCCCTCCCAGTTTTAAATAAACGGTGAGAAAAGGCTTTCCCGTTCCCCTCTGCAGGGTCGTATTAATTCTAGCAGTCTAGGTCAAGCAATGTGAATACCCAGAATATTATCGAACAAGGACTCCGAGAAGGAAGTTGATTATTGGAGAAAGAAAAAGTGAGACTGGCGAAACTCCTCCAAAAGTAGGAAAAATGAGAAGAAAAAGAATAAATATTCCCCAGCGGTGTAGGAATATGTCCGCATCTCGTGCCTGATCGGGAGGAAGGAGTCCAACAAAAATTTTCCCTCCATCCAAAGGATGAACTGGAATCAGATTAAATATAGCAAGGGCCACATTTAAAACTATTACTGGAATAAAAAGTGTAATCAAAAATCCGCCAGCGAACCTAACGAGGATGGATAGCAAGACGGCTACAAGTATATTTGATGAAGGTCCTGCAAGCGAGATAAGAGCGGAATCGCGTCTTGGATTTTTAAGATTATATGGATCAAACTGTACCGGTTTTGCCCATCCGAAAGGAATAACCGGGATATTTAATACGGCTCTCATAAAAACTAATATCAGAAGCATTGTTGTTCCTACTGGATCGTAGTGAACAATGGGATTTAGAGACAACCTTCCCATAAGTCGAGCTGTTGGATCTCCCAATCTATCAGACATCCACGCGTGTGCAGCTTCATGGACTGTTATCGCAACAGCAAATGCAAGTAACCAGGATATAAGTTCCATTAAGTTTAGACTTTGAAAACGTAAGGTTTTATTAGTATAATTGACGAGTCTTGGAAAGAAAAGTACACGGATCCGTTTAATCCGCATTGTGATTTGTCTAATCTGTGTGCTTGCGAATAAATATGAGCTATACATGTGAAATTTGCGGGAAAGAGGGAAGTGTTGGCACAAGCCAAAAGCACCGTCGGGGTGTTGCGGGTAAACGTTGGAAAAAAAGGGCTCAAGCAACCCCCCGTTCATTTAAACCGAACCTTCAAAGAGTAACTCTAAAGATTAGTGGAGAAGTTCGAAAGATGCGAATTTGCTCAAAATGTCTTAAACGGATCAGAAAGTACGGTTCTGTCCGAAATTACTCAAATGTAGTGGTTGCGTAGCCTTCCTGAAACTGCTTCCAGGAAACAGGATTTTTTCCTTCTAGTTGAACTTCGTCGATAACTAGTTGTGGGTTGTGAGTTGTGGGTTGTGAGAGATGAGATTTTAGTATTTTTAATCTTCTTTTTAACCATTGACCGTTATCCATTATTTTTACTTCAGTCCATGTACCCGGCCATGGTTGCATAGCTCGTACGAATCTCTCGACAACTTCCGGTATTGGTTCAACCTCAAAATCCCTAATAAAGTCAATTTTCCACTTACCTTTAAAGGTAAGACCTTGCAAGGTAGCGTTAATAAATTCAGGAGGGATGAATGCGTCTTCTTTTTTAATTTCGCGTGTGTATGTAGCTTTCGAGTGATCTTGTTCGTGAGGCTTTATTTTTCCTTGCAAATATGCTGGAATAAGAGTTTCCAAGACTTCGGCAGATCTTACAAAGAGTCGGACCATCAATGTTCCAGTTGTATCTTCAGGAGGTATATCTTCTGTGAATTGTAAGACTATCTGCCCGTGATCAAGAAGCTCATCTAACCTGAAGATTGTTACTCCAGCGTCTTTTTTCCCCATAACAAGAGTTGCAGGGATGGGTGCGGCTCCTCTTAATTCGGGCAATAAGGAAAAGTGAATGTTAAGTATTCCATGAGGGAAATAATCAATTACATCCTTTGTGATAATTCGTCCGTAAGATGCCAGAATTCCGATATCAGCCTGAATTTTGTTTTTTATAATGTCGTTGGGATCAAAAAATATCGGAATTTTTTTCTTGTGCGCCCAATTATCAGCAGGCGAATATTCTAATTGCTGTTTTCTTCCGATGGGTTTAGGTGGTTGAGTAACTACTGCAGCAATCGGAGATTCGAGAGATCGAGGCTTGAATGCTTTATGCAGAGCATCTAAAACTGGTAAGACGTAATCGGGGGTACCAAAAAAAACGATCTTCATATAAGATCCACCTCTTCCCATTCTCCATCTTTATATTCGAATAACGGCTTTTTCTGTTCAATAAGCCGATCTATAAAAAGCTTCCCGTCCAGATGATCAATTTCATGCAGAACAATTTGAGCTTCCAGTCCTTCAAATGTTTTATTTTTCTTAACGCCATTTTCTTCGAGATACTCAATTGTGACTTTCTTGGCGCGTCTGATAGGTCCGTAGAAATGGGGAAGAGATAGGCAACCCTCCATTATTTTTTTATCTTTCTTTGCAGGCTTTCCTTTATTAGATTTTTTCTTAAATGATCCATGAGGAGATGAATCATAGATTTTTAGAATCTTGGGATTGATTACGGTTGTTATTTCCTCATCTGGTTTCATTACAAACACGCGAACATTTTTCCCTATTTGCGGTGCCGCCAATCCAATTCCTTCCGGATCGTTTTGAACGACAAGCGTCTCTTTAAGATCATTTATTATTTCGCGTATCTTTTTATCAATTTTGTTAACCGGTTTTGAAGTAACACGTAGCCTTGGGTCTTTTGCATTTACTATATCTCTGATCATAACGGCGATTATATCATTACAGACCCAATTCAGTAAGTTCACGTCGGGCCTCAACATCATCTCTATTGAGATTATTAAGAATATATTCTAGCTGGTCTTTCGCTTTTTGCTTTTCGTCGGCGTCAATGTACATGAGTGCCAGTGCATAGCGGGCTTGTCGATAATCTGGTTTCATATCAATTACTTTTTCCATAACTTCAATTGCTTTTGCGTAGTCACCTACCCGTAGATGTGCAATCGAAAGGTTGTATTGGAGTTTTGCTTCAGTCGGAGCAAGGCGCGAAGCCTCAATCAAAGTATCCCTGGCTGAAATTATATAGTTTGGATTTAAAGGAGCCAGGTCTACTAATCTCGCCGCCATATCTCTTTTAAGATTAACGTTTGCAGGAGAGAGTGCAACTGCGTTCCCGGATTCAATAACGGCGGAATTGGCTAATTGTTTTGCAAGTTCAGAGTCGTTTTGTTTCGCTGCAAAAAGAGCAAGTGTTGCGGTTGAACTGGATAATTCGCTCCAAAATATGCTTTCTTTCGGAGATAAGGAAACCGCGCGGTTTATAAGTTCACGACCTTTTACGAAGTTTCCTGCATCATTATTGAGTTTTCCTTGTGCGTAGAGGTAATCTGCGTACCAGTACTTAGAAATAGAGTATAAGAGTATAAGAGCTAGAGTGCATGAGATAAGAATACCTAGTATTTGGCCATTAGATAAGGTTTTAAACTTATACTCTTCAACACTTTTACTCTCATGCCCTAAAGTTACTGCCATTGCGGGGTACAGGAGAAATAAGAGCGCCACGATGACGACAGAGAAGCCGAAGAAGTTGGTTACAAGGATACTGGAAAAACCTGCTAAGAGGGATATGGGAAGTAGGATATAGGAATTAGGATCCTTTTGGCTACTGGTTATTGATATTTTAGTGATTTGGTAGAGGACTGCTCCTATTAGAAACAAATATGAAAGTAAGCCGAGCGTTCCTGTTGTAGCAGCAAAATTCAAATATTCGTTGTGCGCTTTATTGTAGAGGTAGTCCCATTCTGAGACTAGATTATGCTCGACGGGGCGAAAATTGTAATAGGAAAAAGCAAAAGTTTCCACACCAGTTCCTAGTATTGGGTAATGTTTCCAGATATCAATCGCCCCTTTCCAAACAATTCCTCTAATCTTTCCGGATTCGGTTCCACCAACCTCAAGTGCAGGTCCGACGGGAGCTGCAGGTTGTTGGGAGTCAGTAGTTGATTGTTGGTTTGAAATTAAATCTCTTAACCTTGGAGTCCACGGAGTGCCTACTGCAAATATTATAAACCCCGTCATTAAAAGGGTAATAAGAAAAGAAAATACGATCAACTTTTTTAAAACGGTCGTGTGAATTTTGTTGAAGCTAAATAGCAAGAAAGTGGATATCCAGAAAAGGAAAAAAGCCAGAACGAAAGCTCCAAGACCGGAACGTGATTTAGTGTATAGAAGAGTAAGAAGGAATAGAGTAGAAAGCATTATCCAAAATAATTTATTTAATACTTTGTAATTTGATTTTTTTAATTTATTGGAAATTCCGTAAGCCCACGCTAGTGGGATTATGACTACAATCCACGCTGCTAACCAATTGGGTTGGCCGATTGTCGCAAAGACTCTGTTTTTAACGTCTTGTACCCAACAGGATACGTCGAAACTTTTGAACTCGGGAAATAGCAGACAACTTAATGAGTGACCTGTCTGCTCCAAAATCCCCCACATGCTAACGATCAGTGCCGAAGAAAATAAAAATTTCAAAGCCTTATGTGTGGATTCTCGGTTCATATTTGAAACATATGCCCAATAGACAAAAGAGTAGCTGACGCTCGACATAAAACCTCCATGAAAGCGTGAATAATACCCAAGAAGTGATGTTCTGTAATCAACGGAGACTATAGTGCTAAGAAACTGAGAAATTAAAAAAACTATTAAAGGAATATCAAGTAAGCTTCGACGAAAAATAACTTTTCCCTCAATTATTATTCGAATGATCCAGAGTGAGATAATTAAAACCGTAAAAATGTAGGTCAGGATCATTTTGTTAAACTCAAAGAGTTCGGAAGTTTTCGGGAAAACAACCAAAGGGGTTAATAGTAGGAGAAGAAAAAATAGATATTCGATTAGTTTTGTTATAGTTTTGCTCATAGCAATTTCAAGGAAACCGTGGGCTCTTAGCCCACGGAGGAATTGAACTTGATATGTCATTCTCGCTCATGTGTGAAACAGCGGGCTCTCAGCCCGCTGAGAATGTCATAAAATAACTTTACAATCCGACGCTTTAAATGTGAAGTGAGAATATAATTTAAGCTTCACAATTTTATAGTTTGCAACTAATTAGCAAAAAGCTATACTGCAGTGGATGAAGTTAAGATCGAACATCAAACGATTAGGTAGTATTTTACCCAGGTTTCATATAAATAGGATATTTGGTCTTTTTTCTCACGATGTAGGGATTGATCTGGGTACAGCAAATACACTTGTGTGGGTGAAAGGAAAAGGTATTGTCATTCGTGAACCTTCTGCGATCGCTCGTCATAAAAAAACAAAGGAAATACTTGCAATAGGATCTTCAGCCAAGAGAATGATAGGGCGTGCACCGGCAACGATTGAAACTATTCGGCCTCTTCGAGATGGAGTTATAGCCGATTTTGATGCTACTGCCGCGATGCTTTCGCACTACATAAGACGTGTTCATGAATCCGGCGGAGTATTTCCCAAAGTACCAAGACCTAGAGTAGTCATTGGAATTCCGTCAGGGGTTACCGAGGTTGAAAGAAGAGCTGTTGCTGATGCAGCAGTCACGTCTGGAGCCCGCGAGGCTCATCTAATTGAAGAACCCATGGCTGCTGCAATTGGGGCGGGTTTGCCTGTAGAGGGACCCGAAGGAATCTTTATTGTAGACATAGGAGGCGGTACGTCCGAGATGGCTGTTATATCATTGGGTGGTACTGTGGTTGGCCGATCAATTCGAATTGCGGGCGACGAGATGGATGAGGCAATTGCCTCCTATGTACGACTTAAATATTCCCTTCTTTTGGGTGAAGCCACAGCCGAAGAAGTGAAAGTCACAATTGGAAGTGTTGCGCAATTGAAAGAAGAAAAGTTTTTTGTCGTGCGAGGTCGCGATTTGGAGACAGGACTTCCGAAATCAATAAAACTTACGAGTGCTGAAATTCGCGAAGCACTCGCTCCTACCATTCAGGAAATTATTGGAAACATAGTAGATACCCTTGAAGAAACTCCACCTGAGTTGGTTGCAGATATTATGGAAAAGGGAATTTTTTTAGCAGGTGGGGGATCACTGCTACCCGGCATCGATGAGGTTATAGCCGAAGCAACTAAAATGCCTACCTATATTGCCGAAGATCCACTAACATGTGTGGTTAGAGGATGTGGAATAGTCCTCTCCGATATGAGTTTACTTGATAAGATTAGAATCTCTAAAGGAATGTAAATGCAGACTTTACTTGCTATAAAAACCCAAAGTTGGCTTATATGGTTTTTAAGAGGAGTTGTAACCTTAGGTTTTTTGGTATTAGCCGGAAGGTTAGTAGATTTACAGATCATACGAGGGAAATATTTCAGGGTTTTAGCTGAAGAAAATAGAATTCGGCGTGTCGTAATTGTAGCTCCAAGAGGAAGAATTTTCGCAAGAGGCGGAGAGGTTATTACAGACAATGGGCAAGTTCAAAAAGAAGTTGTCTTCGAAAAGTCTGGTATTGAAAAGCATGACGCAGAAACCTCTGAGTCAACGAAAAGTCTAATTACTGAGTGGGTTAGGACATATCCTCAGGCAGATGTCTTTGCGCATTTAACAGGTTATCTTGGTGAAGTATCGCAAGAAGAGCTTGGTAAGGTGGAAGCGCAGTGTCTAGAGAAAGGACCGAGGAAGCTGGGTGCACTAATTGGACGAGGTGGATTGGAAGAGAAATATGACTGCACCCTACGGGGAATTGATGGAGAGGAGCTGATTGAAGTTGACGCTTTTGGAGAAAGAGTACGTACTTTGGGTAGAAAGAATCCAACTCCTGGAAGGGATATTCATACAACGATTGATTTTGGTCTTCAAAAAAAATTGGCCGAAATGTTAAAAAGTGATGTAGGAGCGGCTGTTATTACCGATCCCAAAGGCGAAATTCTTGCGTTTTATTCTTCACCTTCATATGACCCAAATGTATTTAATAATGAGGCAAAACAAAAAGAAGCAGAAGAAATTCTTACAGACGAAAAAAAGCCGCTTTTCAACCGAGTTATAGGTGGGAAGTATCACCCAGGATCAGTTTTTAAACCAGTAGTGGCTGTAGCCGCATTGGAAGAAGAAAAAATAGATGGCAGTTTCACTTATGAAGATAATGGTTACATTGCAATAAAAAGTGTTTATGGTGATTTTACTTTCAACAACTGGTACTTTACCCAGTATGGTGGTCGTGAAGGAACTATAGATCTGGAACGAGCTATTACTCGTTCAACCGATACCTTTTTTTACCAGATCGGAGAACTTACTGGTGTTGAAAAAATTGCCGATTGGTCGCATACCTTTGGACTAGATGAGGTTACGGGAATTGACATTCCGGGAGAAATTGCTGGTTTGGTGCCGAATCCTGTTTGGAAGGTTAGGGTAAAGGCAGAACGTTGGTTTTTAGGAAATACTTACCATTTATCGATAGGGCAGGGAGATATCGCCCTGACACCAATTGCAGTAAACCAAGCAATTGCAGCGATTTCTAATGGTGGGGAATATTGTTCACCGCATATTTTAAATGAAGAAGCTTTTGCGGGGAATTTTCTTTGCCGCGATTTAGGGATCAAAAAAGAAAATATAGACCTAGTCAAAAAAGGTATGGTGGGTGCTTGTAGCCTGGGGGGTACGGGTTATACTTTTTTTGATTTTAAAGAAAAAAGTGGGTATGAGGTTGGTTGTAAAACGGGAACCGCAGAAGTCGGTGATGGAACTGACGATACTCACGCTTGGTTTACAGCTTTTGCACCAAAAGATGACCCTGAAATTATTGCCACAATTTTGGTTGAGAGAGGAGGAGAGGGCTCTCGGGTTGCGGGACCAATAGCACGCGAGATATTTAACTACTATTTTAAAGTTCCTCCCGCCAATGACAGATAAAGAAATCAAGTATGATTTCTGTCGCTGATGTCATATTATTTAAATAATGGGCCAGAAAGAAGACATCAGTAAAAAATATTTAGTTGCATTAACCTCATATACCCAATTTGGTCCTGTCAGGACAAAACTTCTGACGCAATACTTTGGTGGTGCAAAAAATGCATGGAATGCTACATTTCAAAAATTAGCAGAGGTCGGTTTAAGGGAAAAAACAATTAAAAGTTTTTTAGAGTATAGGGATGGGTTTGATTTCGAAAGATACTTTAATAGATTGAATGATTACGGAATTGATTTTGTTACAATTAATGACGAGGATTATCCGGAAAACCTAAAAGGATTGGAGGATGCACCACAAGTTTTATATGTAAGAGGAGCCTTAAGCAAAAATGATTGTAATGCAGTCGCGATTGTGGGTAGCAGGAAAATGACTTCTTATGGACGCGAGGTGACAGAAAAACTGGCAATGGAGCTTGCCAGCGTCGGTATAACTATAGTTTCAGGACTTGCTTTCGGAGTTGATTTAGCTGCTCATAAAAGTGTGCTTGAAGTTAACGGGCGCTGCATTGCAGTATTGGCTTCAGGGGTGGATGTAATTACTCCAAGATCAAATGAGTGGTTGGGCCTAAAAATCATAAAAACGGGTGGTGCAATTGTCTCAGAGTTTCCTCCGGGAGTCGAAGCCCAGCGGCATTTTTTCCCCTTTAGAAATAGGATAATTTCAGGTTTGTCAAAGGCAGTTATTGTGGTCGAAGGTATGATTAAAAGTGGAACTATTCATACGGCAAAACATGCGGCGAATCAAGGAAGAACTGTATTTGCAGTGCCGGGACAAATTTTCTCCCCCATGTCGGCCGCTCCCAATTATTTAATTAAAAACGGAGCTAAGATGATCACATCTTCCCAAGATATATTAGAAGAATTAGATTTACAGCTGAGAGTTGATAAGGAAGCTGTAGAAAAAATTTTACCGAATGATGGTTTAGAAGAGAAATTGATCGAAATATTAGAAAGAGAGCCCTTACATCTTGACGAAATTGGTAGAATATCGGGGTTGAAAGTTTCGGAAGTTTCTGGGAAACTGACTGTTATGGAATTAAAAGGGATGATTAAAAACATTGGGAATGGAGTTTACAAAAAAATATGAATTTAATAATTGTCGAGTCGCCAACTAAAGCTCGTACGTTATCCCGCTTCCTCGGGAAAGAGTATTCGGTGGAAGCCACAATGGGGCATATTAAAGATTTACCTAAAAGTGAATTAGCCGTTGACCTCGAGAAAAATTTTGAACCAAAGTATTTAGCTGTTGAGAAAAAGGCAGATAGTATTAAAAAGATAAAGGATGCGGCCGTTAGATCCGACAAGATATTTATTGCAACGGATCCTGACCGTGAGGGAGAGGCAATCGCCCAACATGTAAAAGAGATTTTAACTGACCACGGACCACTGACCACAGACCAATTAAAGCGGATTGTTTTCCACGAAATTACAAAAGAAGCGGTAGAAGAAGCAATTGTAAATCCTCGAGGCATCGATGTTCATTTGGTTGATGCACAAATTGCGCGACGCGTTCTTGACAGGCTTGTTGGATACAAACTATCTCCCTTATTGTGGAAAAAAATACGTCGTGGTTTATCGGCAGGCAGGGTGCAATCAGTTGCAGTTCGTTTAATTGTAGAGCGCGAAAGAGAAATTGAAGCGTTCAAATCCGAGGAGTATTGGGAGATATTTTGTCAACTCAGAACTCAAAACCCAGAACTCAAAACCGAAGACCTTACTGTTCAGTTGGTTAAGGTTGGTGAGAAGAAAGCGGAAGTTAAAAACGAGCAAGAAGCAAAAGCAGTAGTAACGGATCTTGAAAAGGCTGGATACAAAGTCTTTGATGTCAGAAAAAGGCAAGTAAGAAAAAATCCATACCCACCTTTTACGACTTCGACAATGACTCAAGCAGGCGCAAGACTTTTCGGTTGGTCGGCAAAAAGAACAATGTCTGTAGCTCAAAGACTTTATGAGGAAGGTCTCATTACTTATCACAGAACAGATTCCGTAAATTTGGCAGCAGCTGCTGTATCAAAAGCAAGAGAATATATTTCAAAGAATTTTGGAGTTAAATATATACCGGAAAAACCTAGATTTTTCAGAAAAACTTCCAAGCTTGCTCAAGAGGCACATGAGGCAATACGTCCTACAGATATAAATACCAAATTTCAAATTACAAATTACAAATTCGAGAAAGATGCAGAGAGATTATACGATCTTATTTGGCGCCGGTTTGTAGCATGTCAAATGACAGAGAGTGTTTTTGACGAAACTGCAATTGATGTTCTCGCAACCCCCCTAATTAGCCATCAATCATTAAATACTAACAATTATCTTCTTCGCGCGAGCGGACAAGTCATGAAGTTTGATGGTTGGAGAAAAGTTATCCCGCTTTCAAAAGAAGAGGCTCCAGAATTACCTGTTGTTGGGATAGATGAAGCACTCGATTTAATAAAAGTTACATCTGAACAAAAGTTTACTCAACCACCCCCCCGTTATAATGAAGCATCTTTAATTAAAACTCTAGAAAAACTAGGAATTGGAAGGCCGTCAACCTACGCCCCGATTATCACAACAATTCAAGTTCGTAATTATGTTGAAAAGTTGGAAGGAAAATTCCAGCCGACTCCTATTGGAATAGCGGTAAATGATTTTTTGGTATTGAACTTTAAAAACATTGTTGACTATTCGTTTACAGCCCAGATGGAAAATGAGTTAGATAATATTGCAAAAGGAGAACGGGAGTGGCAAAAAATGATGAGCGAATTTTACACACCCTTTGATAAAAAATTGGAAGAAGTTGAAGAAAAAGCCAAACGTGTAAAAATTGAAGCGGAGAAACTTGGGAAAAAATGCCCAACATGTGAATTAGAAGGAAGAGTGGGAGATAAACAAGGAGATTTGGTTATTAGGGTTGGAAGATTTGGAAAATTTATTTCATGCTCTCTTTTTCCGGAGTGTAAACATACCGAGAAATATATTGAAAAGCTTGGAATGAAATGCCCAGAGTGTAAAAAGGGTGACATAATTGTAAAAACTACAAGAAGAGGGAAGAAGTTTTACGGCTGTTCCCGTTATCCGAAATGCAAATGGGCAAGCTGGCGTAAACCGGGTGCAATCAAAGATAAGGAAACAGAAAAAGAAGTTAATTAAAACTATATACACCTTGTAGGGACAACCCCTTAAAGGTAGTCTTTTTACTATGCCGATTGGACCGAAAATACTTTTAAAACTGGTTAAGGAAAAGAAACTTGTTGAAAATCTAACTGAGCGTGAATTGAAAAATCCCGAGGGCGCTGGATTTGATTTACGGCTGGGCGAGGTGCACGAGTTAAAAGGAAAAGGGTTTTTAGGGATTGAAGAGAGAAAAACGCCGGACACAAAAGTTTTGGCTTCTTACATTGAAGGAAAGAAAAAAACTTTTACTTTTAAAGCAGGAAGCTATTACTTAGTAAAAACTTTAGAAAGCGTTAATTTACCTGAAAATATTGGAGGATATTTATTCCCTCGATCGACGATATTTCGTAGCGGTTTACTTCAGGGATTAAGCCAAATTGCTCCAGGTTATTCTGGCCCACTAGTTACTTCAATCGCAAATGTGGGACCTAGCGAAATCGAGATAGAATTAGGAGCAAGATTCATGCACGTTCAGTTTGAATACGTAGATGGCGGAGGAACTTCATACAGAGGACAATGGCGCGGTGGACGGGTATTGATGAAGAAAAAAGAAAAACAGGTGTAATTTCTCCTAGTTGACAAGGCAACTCATAGTTGTTAAAACTTTACAGTTGTCCTAAGATCTTCATAAAATGACTAGAGAGTTTCTTGAAAAAACGCACGTTTTAAAAACAGAAACTCTTTCTCTTCCTGACAGATTCCCTTTTCCTTACACACAAGAAGAATTTACTCCAGAAGAAGAGGCAGTTTTATCCAAGTTCTTTACAAATACAGATAGCCCTGTTTTTGCTATATATGGTCTTCCTCAAGAAGTTGTTGGGGCGATGTTTTCAAGATACAGTCGGACTAGTAAAAGTGTGCGTCGAGTATTTTTAGATGAATTTTGGGCAAGTGAGGAACTAGGCATACAGAATATAACGGAAAATATTATAGAAACAAAAGGAGAAGGAATTGAAAGCGCTAAGGAACACGCGGAGAAATTTTATAGGAGAGTATTTGCCGAATATGGCGATGACTCGGTAATTCAAATGGGAAGTGTTCACATTTCTTTCGAATTTGTTTCTCAAATAGCAGCCAAGGCAATTGAAGACCAGAGAGTTGCCTCTGCCTACATTGAAAAGTCAACTAGATATGTAGATTTCGGAAGCAACGTTGATGGGCATTTTCTTTTTATGGAGGAGCCAACAGTAATGAATTCTGAATTTGCGCAGGAATATCTGGATTGGAGTATTGCATCATTCGAAGCATATAAAAGGCACATCCCAGCAACACAACTGATGTTAAGAAGGAAATATCCTTTAGAGGAACAGGTTGTCTTAGTTCCTAGCACAGGTCAGGAAGTTAAATATGATGAAATAGGAAACGAGGATGATAAAGTAAGGGTGCAAAAAGCGTATGAACGCGCATTAAAGGCAAAAACCTTTGATACTATTCGAGTTTTTCTTCCTACTACTACCGTTACAAATTTAGGTGCTCACTATTCTGGACAAGCTGCAGAGCATACAATAAATAAGATGATTTCCTCCCAACATCCGGAAGTAAGGCTTCTCGGAGTTATGGCTTATCACGAGTTGGAAAAAGTTGCACCGAGTTTTTTGCAGAATGTGGATCACGCCCATGGATCAAGAACTAGAGAATATCTGAGAGATGTTAGGAATACCCAGAGAACCGCGGTTGAAAGCTGGGTTGAGGGAATTACTCCCGGAGATACTGAAGCAGTTAGGTTAGTTGATTGGGACGAGGATGCTGATTTAAGGATAGCAACTCAACTGGTATATACTGGACAAAAAAATAAAGGACTATCAAAAGCAGCTATCAGAGAACGGTTAAGGGTAATCAAAGAAGAAGATTTGCAGAGAAATCCCGAGTTAACATATAGCCCGAGACTTGCAGAGTTAATCGCATCTGCAGTTCCGGAAAGAAGTGCAAAGGGCTTAAGTAGACGCCATAAACTCCCTCGTGCTTTCGAGCACACCACAGCAGAGGTCGAATTCGATGTAGATTTTGGTATTTATAGAGATTTACAAAGGAATAGAATAAGCTCAACTGAGCGCCAAATGCTTACAGCAGATGAATTGTTTATACCAGAGGAATTTTATGAGGAAGGAATGGAGGAGGTGCGAACTGATTACGAGCGATTAGCTCAATCAACTAAGGATTTAAACAGGAAATTGACGACAAGCGGTAATCCGAAATTGTTTGACGCTTCTGAGTACGTAACAATGTTTGGAAATAAATTGAGGTTTAATGTACGGGCAAACATACGTCAGTGGGCATTTTTTGCGGAGCTTCGAACTATTGAAGGGGGTCACCCTTCATATAGAAGAGCTTTACAGGAAGCTGCTCGCCAAATTCTCGGAGTATATCCGTTTTTAGAACCACATTTTGCCCACGTTAACTGGGTAGAAGATTATGGTTTAGGTAGATTAAAAGCAGAAGTCAGAACCCAGGAAAAGCTTTCTAATATTACTGATGGGAGAAGTTAACGAAAAAAGGGAAATTTATTGTTATCTGGGTTATAATGTCGAGCGATGTCAGTAAGTATTGTATTAGAAGGACCTGAAGGAGTTGGAAAAACTACGCAATCCACATTGCTTGCGAGTTTTTTAGAACAATTTGTCAAGAGTCCAGTTTTAAGAATTCGGGAGCCGGGTGGTACTCCAATTGGAGAGGCCATAAGAAACTTGCTATTTACCGAAGAATTCAGTGATATGAGCCCCAATACCCACTTACTGCTGTTTACTGCGGCAAGAAACGAATTAATCACAAAAAAAGTCAGACCTTGGCGATCGGAGAATCCTAACGGTATTTCAGTAGCCGATAGAAGTTGGTGGTCTTCGATTGCTTTGCAACAGGTTGACGGAGCTGATATTTCCTATATTCACAACATGCAAAACCCCTTCAAGTGGTACCCAACTCTAACTTTTTATTTAGATTTGCCGGCTGAGGAATCTATGATTAGGGTTGAAACAGCGAAGAGATTGGGTGGCAAGAGAAACTGGAGAGATGATGTTGGGATAGAAATATACTGTGCTATCAGAACTAACTATTTATCTTTAGCTGAGAGCCAGAAGAATAGGGTTTGTGTAATTGATGCTTTTAAAAATCCGTGGGATATTCTTTACGAAGTTTCTGGCCAAATCTTGAATATAATGACGGAGGATAAGGGTTGTAGAGAAGCTGGAATTGATCGTTTGAAGGAGTTTTCTTTGGATAGCATCACGGACTTTGCAAGACTTTTGAACGAGAAAGGGTTGTACAGCTTCAATGAGAATCAGCAACTGGTCGAAGAGGTAAGAAGATCTTTAGGATTTCCTTCTAAGGAACTACTGAGAGAAAGTATGTACAAAGATTGGAATGACTGGGGTTTTACGGAGCTGCAAGGTGGTAGAGGAGAGAGAATATGATACAGTGGATTGTAGGGTCTTATTACATTAGTATAATCCGATGGATAAAATATTTGAATTAATTAAAAAGGAAGAAAAAAGGCAGGGCGAAACACTTATGATGATTCCGTCGGAGAATTATGCTTCAAAATCCGTTCGGGAAGCCGTCGGATCCGTTTTAATAAATAAATATTCAGAAGGGTATGCCGGTCGCAGATATTATCAGGGAAATAAAATCATTGATGAAATTGAAACCCTTGCAATTGAGCGCGCTAAAAATCTCTTCAAAGTTCCTTATGCAAATGTCCAACCGTATTCCGGCTCTCCTGCCAACTCAGAAGTTTTGTTTGCTTTAGTTGAACCCGGGGACACGATTATGGGTCTTGAACTGGCTTCCGGCGGGCATTTAACACACGGTCATCCGAAAGTTACTTTTTCCGGTAAATATTTTAACTCTGTACAATTCGGCTTGGATGATAAGGGGTTATTAGACTACAAAAAGATCAGTGCACAAACTCAAAAGGAAAAACCAAAACTCATGCTGATTGGAACAACCGCATATCCTCTAGCCTTTGATTGGAAAAAGCTCGCAGAAATAGCCGACTCAATCGGGGCATGGTTAGTTGCAGATGCTTCTCATGTTATTGGCTTAATTATTGCTGGGGTTTATCCCTCGCCATTTACTCACGCACATCTTGTTACAAGTACAACACATAAGACCTTACGTGGACCGCGGGGTGCCATGATTCTGGCGACAGCTAAGGGAGTTAAAAAAGATCCTGAACTTCCTGCAAAAATTGATAAGGCGATAATTCCCGGTATGCAAGGAGGACCGCACAACAATACCACTGCCGGAATCGCGATTTCTTTAGAGGAGGCAAATACTCCTGTTTTCAAGACTTACGGAAAACAAGTAGTCAAAAATGCCAGGGCACTAGCCAGCGCCCTGTTGGACGGAGGGTTAACCTTAGTTGCAAATGGAACAGAATGCCATTTATTAGTTGTCGATTTAAGACCTTTAGAACTATCAGGAAATGTTGTTGCCCAAAGCTTGGAAGTTGCGGGAATTGTGGCAAACAGGAATTCAGTTCCAAATGACACAATGCCCCCCTTTTATCCTTCCGGATTGCGGCTTGGTACTCCCGCATTGACAACCAGGGGAATGAAGGAAAAGGAAATGAAACAAATTGCAACTTGGATTTTAAAAGTAATTGATTATGTGAAGCCCTATAAACTTCCTGAAAAACCAGAAGCCAGATCAACATTTTTGAAGGCATTCAGATCAAAAATTGAGAAAGATAAATTTTTGTTGGGTATTGCTTCTGAAGTCAAAACCCTCTGCCAAAAATTCCCAGTTCCTTGATTTATTAAATAAATGGAGTTAAAAAAAGATTATTCATCGGGTTTATAACTTGGGCTATAAGGATCCTCTTCTGCAAAATCTTCTTCTCGTGAAGTTTGATATCCAGTATCACCATCATATACCGAAGTACCAACCGCTGCGGTGCTACTTGTTCCATCTCCTGAAATTAAATCTTCATCAGGTTTAATAAAACTCCCGGAACAGTAGAATCTAACTCGACGGACATATTTTTATTAGCAGCAATAGTAAATAATTATAGCTCCAAAAAATTCATTTTTGTCAACAGGAACTATGTACACACTTCCGTATTTAGCTAGCTTGTGGGCGGTTTTTCGTAGGATTTGAATTTTGTAAAGACTTCGGGACTAACTTGTTCAAGCACTTCGAGTCCTTTTGTTCTTATATCTAGTGCTTTAACTACGTTATTTTGTGCTGCAGTAGGTAACCAAGCCTGGATTTCAGAAAGAACCTTCTGAGCATCCTCTTCGGATCCACCCGCTTTCTTCACCCCGCTTAATATCTTGTTTGGGTCAAAATCCTCTTGTGTACCATCTTTTTTCTGAACTTTATACATTATTTTCACCTCCTCTCAAGGCCGGTGGCCTTTTTATTAACTTACCTAAGCTTAGCATATACATAAATTTTCGTGAAATTCTTGTGATCTGGTAGGTAAATGAACTAGAATTACCAGATATGGCAATTATTTTTGATGGAAAAACATTTGCGAGAGAGAAAGAAATTAAGTTAAAAGAAGAGATTAAGAGACTAAGTGAAAGAAGTATCAAACCAAAACTAGTTTCAATTCTTGTTGGAGATAATCCGGCAAGCGTTATGTATGTCAAATTAAAGAAAAAAGCAGCGGAAAGAGTAGGAGCTGAAGTAGAAGTAAGAAGTATGATGTCAGATGTAAGAAAAGAAAAGATTATTGGATTGATTCAGACTTTAAATAAGGATGAAAGTACCCACGGAATAATGGTGCAGTTGCCACTTCCTGCGAATTTTTCTGAAAAAGACAGAGACGAAATAATTAAGACAATTGCAAAAGAAAAAGATGTTGACGGTTTACGCGAAGATGGTCTATATCTAACCCCAACTGTAAAAGCAGTTTTGGAAGTAGTTCGTGAAGCAACTCCTTATATTACTTTAAAGGTGCCACCTTTAAAGGTGGCAGTAGTTGGAGCTAAGGGATTTGAAGGGAAAAAGATTTTTAAAGTTATGAAAGAAATGGTCTACGTTGTCGAAGGACTCGACAGAGAGATTGAAAATCTAAATACTAAGACAAGACAAGCAGATATTTTGATAAGCGTGACAGGTTCTCCTGGAATTATTGGAAAAGAGGAAATAAAGGATGGGGCTGTGATTATAGACGTGGGCTCACCGAAAGGCGATGTAAAAGCCGATGAAATTATCGATAAAGCCGCTTTTATTTCTCCAGTCCCAGGTGGCATCGGTCCCATCACAATATCAGCTCTTTTGGAAAATTTGGTCGAGGCAGCGATTTAAATTAACTTGAATCATGAGCGAAGATAATCCAGAAGCAAATCAAAAACAAGTTACAAGAAGAGATTTCTTAAAACTTAGTGCACTGGGTCTCGGGACTCTTGCGTTAAAACCCAATGAATTTTCTAACACAACTTCCGACAAAGAGCCAACAAATCTTCCCGAACCCGAAGATCTATTATGCGTTAAGTTGGTCGATAGAGAGCATCCTTTAGAGCAATCTTTTATTAAGGAAGAAATAGAACCTGAACTAAAACCTCTAAGTCAGTTTTCTCCCGAAGGGTTCCTAAGACGAGCAGATGTTACTGGTAAAGTTAGAATCCATTCGTTGGTAGTTCAACCATTGGAAGATTTATTAATTGCATCTTCAATTGCTGGGGTTGATATTAAAGTAAGAAGCGGATACCGTTCTTGGGAAGAACAGGAATTAATACATAAGCGCGAAGGCGAGGATAATAAAACATCAATGCTGCCAGGAACTTCACAACACCATACAGGTCTTGCGCTTGACTTTACTACTCTCAGCATTGGGAATGTAGCTAAAGAAGGAGCGGGATTTGAAAAAACAAGGGAATATGAATGGTTAGTAAAAAACGCTTGGGAATACGGTTTTGTCATTTCTTACGATCGAGGCCACGACGGTATAACAAACGAATCATGGCATTGGATATATGTCGGAAAAAACGTTGCAGAATATTTCCAAGCTTTGAGAAAAAATGGTTGGGAAAGTGACGTTTTTGATCTCCAAAAAGCGTATTTAGAAAAAAGAACCTCTCATCCGATAAGACCTGAGAGACCCGTTGGGGGTGGAGGAAAGTATAAATTAGAATAATCGGAATCGCACTGTTACAAATTTAGCTCTTTTGGAAAATTTAGTCGAGGCAGCTTGGAGTTATAAATGATTAAGTGTTACTTTCAAAACAGCTGTTTGAAATTAACTTGTTGGTTCGGCGGTTTCTACCAAGTGAGATTTGACATATTCAAAAAGAGGTTCAATATCTCCTTCTAGGCCTGATGGTTTGGAGTTTGGAGAATACCAAAACTCATAGTTCGAGTTACCTTTCAGTGCCTCTGATATAGCTTGCGATAGTAAATAAGACTCTTTTCTTTCAGATACAAAACGTTTTTGCGAACCATATAAGAGCCTATACCAGGATTCGAAGAGCAATGTTCCTGTTCTTCCATTTCCTTCTTCCATTGGGTGAATGGCATCAAAATATGACCAATTTTGCACGAGGGTACGTAAAACGGCATCCTCGTCGATCTGTCCAGATCTTTGTGTATCTGAAATATATTTACCTGTATTTTCTAGTAAAGAATTAAGATTTCTCTCGATGTCTTCTGGCTGGGTCATGCCTATCCGCCCTTCAATCATCGCGTTCTGTGTTTTCCTGAACATGCCGAGGACACGATCGGGGACTAAGTCAAGGAGCAGCAAGCTGTTTATCTTTTCCACGTCATCAGCAGTATACCTTCCTGCTTTTTCGGGTTCTAATTGTGTAATAATCCATTGCCTTGTCTTCCCCAAATTCTCTGATTGTATTCTTTCATATCTTGTTAAATTATCGGCTTGCCCTTCAAAAGTAGTGTGTAGTAAAAGGAAATCTGCTGGTTCTGAGGTTTCTTTGTCATATTTGAACTTCCGATCTTGTTGCATATAAAATTCGAAACGGTCGCGCATACTCTCGCCATATCTTTGAAATTTTACCCCACATATACTGGATTGATTAGGGGGAATAAAACGATCGTTGTCCCTAACTATTGCTCCTTCTATCGACTTCAAGGTAAGCCCAAGTGCTAATAAAGCCTTGTCCTGTCCATCTAAGGTAGCAAAATCTTCAGGTTTAATTACTGTAAAACGATTTTGGAAATAATCTTCGATTAAGCCGAGCATTTTTTTGGCTTCCGAGTCCATTCCACTTTTGGTAAAAAGATCAGGGGCGTTCTTTTCCTCCTTAAGAGTCTGTATTACTCTGACAAGGGAGGAATTTAATTCGCTTATCGGTATGTTTTTTAAGTCTTCAAGGAGGTTAACTTTTCCTGCTTCATGCCATAGGGCAGGTTGGACAGAACTAGTCTTCCATTCCATATTTATGACTGGAAAACTCCTACCACCACCAAGCTCTTTGGTCAATAAGGTTGCAACAAATTCAGCTAGCTTTTTACCTTGCTCTATATAAGCCAGAGCTTGTTCTTTCGATTCTAAAGGAGTTCCCGAAGGGCCTAAATTGGGATGCGAATTGGCTATTTCAAGGTGTAAAGAACTTTCTTCTTCTCCTTTCCGAACTGTTTCAATTTGCGAAAGTTGAAACTGGACAAGACTTGAATACTTTGCTCTATATTCAACCAATTGGTCTTGGTAAAACTTGATCAGTGCTTGTGGATTTGGAAAGCCTAACGACAATTCAAATTTCCCCGCAGGGGACTCGATAAACATCTTTTTAGATCCAGTTCGGGTAGATTCAGTCCGAGTTTCATAACCTTTTTCTGTTAATTGACTACCTATTGAGGATGCCACTTCCTCATCTATATATGTATGATTATGAAGTTTAAATCTGGTCTCCCAATTGAATTCTTGTATCTGTTTACCAACTCCCCGTCTTGATCCAGGGTGGTCAGGAATATCTTCCCATTGGGTATGAATTAAATTCCCACGTATCCTGGATTCAATATTAACCAAGGGATGCTCGGGATCTTGTGATTCAACAAACCCGATTTTTTCTCCCGCAAGACGTGTCATCATATCTTTACTTCCCATCTGTTTAATAATTGCCAAGTAAAGAGTTGCAGGATACTTATTCTCGATTTGTAAATTCTTCCCCTCGGTCGGCAATAGCTCCTGAGCATCTAAATCGTTGTCGGACATATCTTTTTAATATTGTAAAACGGCTTTGATATTGTTACAATACTCTCACTCCTAATTATTTAGGAGAATACGCATATCTGAAGCAGGTTCCTGAAGGACTCCTATGGGGCTTCTTAGCTTCGGGTAGAGGTACAAGGAACCAATCCATATTATGCCAGAGGTATCGCTTAAAGAACTTATTGCGTCGGGTGCTCATTTCGGGCATCAGACCCGTCGTTGGAATCCGAAAATGAAGGAGTTTATTTACGGAGAAAAAGACGGTATCCACATTTTTGATTTAACGAAAACTAAAGAAGCACTAGATGAGGCGTTGAATGTTCTTAAAACAGCTTCAAAGGAAGGTAAAACAATTCTTTTCGTCGGAACCAAAAAACAAGCAAAAGAGCAAATTAAAAAAGTTGCGGAGGATTCCGGTAGTTTTTTTATAAACGAGCGCTGGCTAGGTGGAATTTTAACCAACTTTGAGCAGGTAAAAAGGTCCCTCCAGAAATTGGAAGAGATGAAAAAGGGACTTGAGTCAGGAGAGTATAAGGGTTACACAAAAAAAGAAAGACTCCTTATCGATCGTGAAGTTCAAAGATTGATACGATTTTTTGGAGGACTCGTTGGAATGCAAAAACTACCCGATCTTTTAGTTATAGTTGATGTTAGACGCGAAATAACTGCAGTCAAAGAAGCCATCGCAAGTGGAGTTACAACTGTAGGAATAGTTGATTCCAATAGTGATCCAACGGACTTGGACTATCCTATTCCAATGAACGATGACGCAACTCGAGCAGTTGAATACGTATTGGAATTGATGGGAGAAACGATTATCGAAGGAAAAGGAAGTAAGAAAAAAACTGAGAAACAGAAAAGCTAAAAAACATATAAATATGACAAAAATTACAGTCGATCAAATCCGAGAATTAAAAGAGGACACAGGTGCTCCAGTTATGAGAACAAAAAAGGTTCTTGAGGAGCTTAAAGGTGATATGAAAAAAGCCGAAGAGATTTTGAGAAAAGAAGGATTTGAAAAAGTTGCAAAAAGGGTTAGGCGTGAAACTTCGGAAGGAATAGTTGCCACATACGCACATCATAACCAAAAGGTTGTTGGGGTAATCGAGCTTTTTTGTGAAACCGATTTTGTAGCAAGAAACGAACTTTTCCAAAACCTGGCACACGATTTAGCAATGCAGGTTGCGTCAATGGGAGAAAAGGATTTCGAGAAACAAGAATTCATCAAAGATCCGTCGAAAATAGTGGAAGATTTAGTAAAAGAGGTTATCGCAAAAACTGGAGAAAACGCTCGCATTGGTAGAATCTTTCGTGTAGAATTAGGGCAGAAGTAAAATGGACGAGGATTCAATACGATCTCGGATGCAGCAGGTTTTGGAGATGATTACTTCTGATGTTTCTTCAATAAGAACCGGTCGAGCAACCCCCTCACTTGTAGAAGGATTAGGTGTGGGAGTGTATGGAGGAACACAAAAGTTAAAAATTCAGGAGCTTGCTACAATTACGGCCCCCGATCCACAAACTTTAAATATTGAACCTTGGGATAAGTCTATTATTGGAGAGATTCGTCAGGGTATTTTGGCCGCAAATATCGGTTTGAACCCATCAATCGACGGTGAATTGATTAGAATAAGCTTGCCTCCACTAACATCTGAGGATAGAGAAAGGTATGTAAAGCTTCTTCACACAAAGCTGGAAAACGGACGGATTATGATTCGGCAAATTAGGGGAGATGGAATGCGGGACATAAAGCAAAGCTTCGAAAAAAAAGAGCTTAGTGAGGACGATAAATTTAACCAAGAGAAACTTTTGCAGGAAATTACCGACGAGTTTATAACAAATATCGAAGAGATCGGCAAGAAGAAAGAACAGGAACTACTTCAGATTTAACTCAAAACTCATATCTTAAAGTTCAAAACCATATCTCAAACCTTTTTATCTTTAGAGTTATTAAGTTTTCAGCATGGATTTGCGATTTGAGTTTTAACATTTGAGTTAAAAATGCTATCCTTCTACTATGCTTATTTCGGTACTTACTTTTTTAATAGTATTATCGATTCTTGTTCTTGTTCACGAGTTTGGGCATTTCATAGCTTCCCGTAGAGCTGGGGTTTGGGTTGAGGAATTTGGCTTTGGGCTACCTCCGAGAGTATTGGGAAAAAAGATTGGTGAAACTATATATTCCATTAATCTTTTGCCTTTCGGAGGATTTGTTAGACTTCACGGAGAAAATACCGAAGAAGAAATTACCAACTCAGATAGAGCATTTCTTCATAAAGGAAAATTTCAAAGACTAGTTATTATCTTGGCGGGTGTTTTTATGAATTTTGCTCTAGCAATTTTTGCCTTTTCGATTGTATATTCGTTTTCAGGAATTCCTCGGGAATCTGAAAACGTTCATGTTATAGAGATAAGAGAAGGTTCACCCGCAGATATATCAGGTCTTAAAGTGGCCGATATAGTCAAGGATATCAATGGGAAGACTATCAAATCCAACAGTGATCTTATTAGCTTGGTGGACGAGAAACAGGGAGAAGAAATTTCAATTACTATTTTAAGAGACGGGGAAACTAGGAGCTTTAAAGCAATTCCACGTTCCGATCCTCCAGAGGGGGAAGGGGCATTGGGAGTTTTAATTAGCAACATCGAACTTTATTACCCCCCAATTTGGCAGCGGCCTTTTATCGGAGTCTATTATGGTTTCAAGGAAGCAATCTTTTGGGGCCAGATTGTCTTAACGGGATTTTTCCAAATATTTAAAGATTTATTTATCGGGGTTGTACCTAAAGACGTGGCGGGTCCTGTAGGTATTTTTGCACTAACCTCTCAAGCTGCAAAGTTCGGAGCCTTATCGTTAATTAATTTCTTAGGCGTTCTTTCGGTTAATCTTGCGATACTTAACGCCATGCCATTCCCGGCCCTTGATGGTGGAAGACTTCTTTTTATAGCAATCGAATCCCTATTTGGCAGGAAAGTTGTTCCGAGGGTTGAACACTTAGTTCACACTGTGGGTATGATTATTTTGATACTACTTATCTTGGCGGTAACTGCGCATGACATTCAAAAACTTGTTACAGGTGGTGGAATTGCTGGATATATTGAGACAGTGTTGAAATAAACGATATTTCTGTTATACTTTTTCTATTAACAATTAAATAAAGCGTTAGAATTTGGTTTCCCGCCAAATGAGCAGACTGCGACGAGCAGTACGGAAGCCCTACCGTAAAATAGAGACGCTGGTGTCGATAACTATTGGAGCCAGCTAGTAAGGTTACTTTAGCGATGGAGTAACAAGAACAAGGTGGTACAGTCCTGAGCAAAGTCGAAGGGCCCTTGTGAACTAATAATTGGGAGTTTATTGGTTTGCAAGGGCTTTTTTTATTGGTCAACAATAAATGTAATAATGAAGGAAGGTGAATAATTAATGGTAACTTATGACGATTTTTTAAAGCTAGATATAAGAGTCGGAAAGATTGTTGGGGTTGAAGATTTCCCTGAAGCAAGGAAGCCTTCATATATACTGACAATTGATTTTGGCTCTGAAATTGGTATCAAAAAATCTAGCGCCCAACTTGTTAAATATTATAAAAAAGAAGATTTAGAGGGCAAAAAGATTCTGGGAGTGGTTAACTTTCCTGAAAAACAAATTGGACCTTTTAAGTCAGAAGTTTTAACATTGGGTGTGCCTGACGATGAGCACGAATGCGTGCTTGTGGTTCCGGATAAGCACGAAGCGGTAATTGGTGGTAAATTATATTAATATGTTGCAATCTAAACTCTTTCCTAAAACAAAAAAAGAGGCACCAAGGGAAGCGGAGAGCGTTAATCATAAATACCTAGTCCGAGGTGGATTTATAGATCAGCTGATGGCAGGTGGTTGGACCCTACTTCCTCTTGGTTGGCGTGTTATACAAAAGATAAATAACATTATCCGTGAAGAAATGAATGCTATTGGAGGGCAGGAACTTCTTATGCCTCTGCGGCATCCTAAAAGTATATGGAGTGAAACGGGTCGTTGGGATAAGGCCAAGGATGTGATGTATCAATTTAAAGATCAGGCTGGTAGAGAGTATGCCCTTTCATTCACGCATGAAGAGATTGTAATGGATTTACTCCGAAAAAATGTTGTAAGCCATGCGGATTTACCAGTCTATCTGTATCACTTTTCTACTAAGTTTAGGAATGAATTGAGAACTAAAAGTGGAATACTTCGGGGTAGGGAATTTATGATGAAAGATCTTTATTCTGCACATTCAACAGAAAAAGATTTAATGGATTACTATGAGAGGGCCAAAGAAGCATATTCCAAAATTTTCCAAAGGCTTGGATTTGATTTTAGGGTGATTGAGGCTTCGGGTGGAGTTTTTACTGATAAGTATACACACGAATTCCAGGTTATTTCTGAAGGGGGAGAGGATACTATCTATTATTGTGATTCGTGTGGTTGGGGGCAAAATAAAGAAATATTTAAAGGTAAAAAGGGAGATAAATGCCAGAAGTGCAAGAAGGGGAAAATTGTCGAATCCAAGTCAATTGAGGTTGGGAACATTTTTCCACTGGGTACTTGGTATGCAGAGAGAATGAGAGTCTATTACACTGATAAAGAAGGTAAGAAAAAGCCGATTTGGTTTGGAAGTTATGGAATAGGTTCGACTCGTGTAATGGGGGCTTGGGTTGAGGTGAGTCATGATGAAAAGGGAATTATTTGGAATAAAACGATAGCACCTTTTGAGGCACACCTTCTTCAAATCCAAAATCCAAAATCCAAAATCCAAAATCTTGCTCGGGAAGTTTATGAGAAATTAGGAAACGCGGGGATAGAAGTTCTTTGGGATGATAGGGAAGTGTCTGCTGGGGAAAAATTTGCAGACGCAGATCTCATCGGAATTCCGGTTAGATTAGTCATTTCTGAAAATACAGGTGCTAAAATTGAGTGGAAAGAGAGAATTAAAGATAATACTGAGCTTTTGTCATTAGGTCAGATTGTTAATAAACTTTCTTAGTGAAAAAGAAAACAATAGTAGTAATTGGTGGAGGTACGGGAACTTACACCGTTCTATTAGGGCTTAAAAAGTATGAAGTCGATCTTTCTGTAATTGTTTCCATGATGGATTCGGGAGGGAGTAATCGCGTGATTCGAGATGAATTTGGACTTCTTCCGACTTCAGATTTGCGTCAGTGCATGGTTGCACTTTCCTCCGAAAAACCAAGCGAGATTGTAAGAGAGCTTTTTACTTATCGTTACAATGCAGGAACCGGAATTACCGGTATGACTTTCGGAAATCTTTTTATGGCAGCACTCACTGATATTTACGGTTCCCAGGAGAAGGCCATTGAAAAAACCTGCGAGTTTTTGGATGTACAAGGGAAAATTATCCCTGTTACATATGATAACACTAATCTTGTTGCACTTTACGAAAATGAGAAGCAGGTATTAGGGGAACATGCTATTGATGAACCTCCCGAGGAGCTGGCTAAGTTAAAAATAGTACACATTGATGTCTTTCCGAAAGCAAAGGCTAATCCGAAAGCAATAAAAGAAATTAAAGAAGCTGATTTAATCGTTTTGGGACCGGGGGATCTCTATACGAGTGTATTACCTAACTTAGTCATTGACGGAATTGTCAAGGCAATCAAAGCAGCTAAAGGTAAAGTGGTTTTTGTAATGAATCTCATGACACGCTACGGACAGACAAACGATTACACTGCAAAAGATTATTTGGAAGAAATGGAAAATTATTTGGGAAAGGGGAATATTGACTTTGTTTTAATTAATAATGGGAAAATTCCCCAAAAAGCAAGGCAGTGGTATAAAAGGGTAAAAGCAAAGCCGGTGAAAGATAATTTAAGTGAAGTTACGAACGCCAAAATAATAAGAACGAATTTTGTATCTAATGAGTTTTATGAAAAACCTTCTTCGGACAGACTAGCCCGAAGTCTTGTACGCCATGATTCCAATAAACTCGCAAAAGCAATAATTTCGCTTCTTTAGGTCTTGTCGAAGTTTTCACAAGTTGGTATATTGATAAGGCAATGGATGATTGTATCTTCTGTAAAATTGTAAAAGGTCAAATGGGGACTAAGTTTGAAAAAGAAACCGAAAACCTCGTAGTCTTCAAAGATATCAATCCCCAAGCAGCAATCCATCTTCTCGTTGTCCCCAAAAAACATATTAAAGACATGAGTGAAGCCGAAAATATATTGTGGAATGAAATTAAGGATGTTGCTGTAAGCATAGCCAGGGCGAAGGCTCTAAGTGGTTTTCGGATAGTTCATAATGTTGGAGATGCTTCTGTTATCTCTCATATGCACGTTCATTTCTTGGGTGATGTTACATCGGATAGGGCAGTATGATTGCTGATAATATCAATCAAAAAATTACTGAGGCACTTAAAAGTCGTGACGAAATAAGATTATCAACGCTACGTATGCTTTCTTCGGCTCTAAATTACGAAAAAATTGCTAAGCAACACGATTTATCGAAAGAAGAAGAATTGGTTGTAGTAAAACGCGAAGCAAAAAAAAGGACTGACGCAATTGAGTCACTTCTACAGGCTCGAGGCAGACTTACTAGTTCTAATGAAACACGCATGGAAGATAGACTGGAGCAAGAAGAGAAAGAACTCGAGATTTTAAAAAAGTATTTACCAGAGGAATTATCAGACGAGGAACTTCAAAATTTTGTTGACGAAGCGATAAAGGAAACGGGTGCTAACGAAATGAAAGATATGGGAAAAGTGATAGGTACTGTTATGCAAAAATCAAAAGGAAGGGCAGATGGAAAAAGGGTAGCGGAGAAAGTAAAAGAGGCACTAGGCACTAGGCACTAGTTCCATATTTATCTATTGCCTAATTACTATTGCCTAATGCCTATGATAAGCAAAGCTTGTCACAAACTATGTTTATGATAAGGGTTTACGTAAAAAAGCAAGGAAATTTTGCAGTTAATACTCCAAAAGTTAAAAAAAAACTTCAGGAGTATTTTATTAAAGCTGGAATAGTTTCTAATGCCGACGTTTCGCTTTCGATAGTTGGAGAAAAGAAAATGATTAGTCTAGCCCATACGTATTTAAAAGAAAATAATATTGTTCATAATGTCTTGTCTTTTCCATTTATGGAGACCGATACATTCGTTGAACCCCCCGATAACGTAATTCACCTTGGGGATATTATCATTTGTTATCCTAAAGTAGTAGATGAAGCGAAAAGCCAAGGAAGACTAATTGACGATAAGGTTATTGAATTAGCCGAGCATGGAGCGGCACACTTATTGGGAGAACACCACGAATGACACTTTATCTTAAATACCGATCTCAAACTCTTGACGAACTTGATCTGGAAAACGTTCGTGAGTCATTAAAGAAAATTGTTGTCAAAGGCGATATTCCACATGCCTTTCTTTTTTCCGGCCCAAAGGGAACGGGAAAGACTTCTGCTGCAAGGATATTAGCGAAAATTGTTAACTGCGAAAATCCGCCGGCTGGTGGAGAACCTTGTAATATATGTGATCAATGCATATCTATTGCAAAAGGAGAAAATCTTGATGTTATTGAACTCGACGCCGCAAGTCATCGGGGAATCGATGACATACGAGCTCTTCGCGATGCGGTAAAACTCTCTCCCGCTAAGGCAAAAAAGAAAGTTTACATTATTGACGAAGCACATATGCTAACAACCGAAGCTTCAAATGCCCTCTTGAAAACTTTAGAGGAACCACCCGAGCACGTTATGTTTATTTTGGCAACTACAAATCCCGAAAAATTGATTGAAACAATTCGTTCTCGTGCAACTAATGTTATTTTTAAGAAGGGAAGCATTGTTGAGATTGTTAGATCTTTGGAGAGAGTAGTTAAGGGAGAGAAAATAAAAGCCGAAAAAGAGGCTCTCGAGCTTATAGCAAGGGAGTCAGATGGTTCCTTCAGAGATGCGATTAAATTAACCGAGCAACTTCTTATGGAGGGAAAGTCAATTGCTGCTCCCGAAGTTGAAGAGTTTTTATACAATATAAAATCATTTAAAGTTGATGAATTTTTAGAAATCTTAGGTAGAAAAGATGATAAATCAGCTCTCTCAGAAATTGAAAAATCTGTTGCTCTTGGATTCTCAGTTAAGAGCATGACAAATTTGATAATACAAAGACTAAGAGAAGCGTTGATGAGCGAAATAGGTTTAAACGGAAACGAACTTAGATACTTTTCTAAGGAGGAATTAATAACGTTAATCAAACTGATGTCGGCTAGCTTATCCCATATACACACGGCTACCCTGGAGCAAGTTCCCCTTGAGATAGTGATTGTCGAGTGGTGTCAGTCAGAGGCTGATCGTCCTTTGGACGACGATAAAAAAATTAAAAATGCAGATACCGAAAAAAAGTCGGAGGTAGGAGGGAAATCTCAGGCGGCCCAGAAAAGTACGGAGGTAAAAGAGAGTGATATATCAGAAAATCAAGTGCCTCCTGAGGTAAAAAAAGCATCTAATGGGGACTACGATAGCGATGTAATTGAAAAAGTTTGGGGAAGAGTCTTGACAGAGATAAGGCCTCGAAACGCTTCGACTGAGGCACTACTGCGTGCTTCGAAACCAATCGACTTTGATGGAAAGGTTTTAACTTTGGGAGTATATTACCGTTTTCATAAGGAACGCTTAGAAGCAAACCCCCACAGAGATATTCTTGAGGATGGTTTAGAAACTATTTTGGGAGGTAGGATAAGAGTAGTTTGTACATTAACTGAACCCCCAGTTAAAAAGATGGAAGAGAAGGTAGAGTTGAAAACAGAAAGTTCTGATGCATCCGATGTAATTTTGACTGACAGCAAGGATGAGGATATAATTAAAGTCGCCAAAGAGATATTTGGAAGCTAAACTAAAGTTTAGCAAATCCCAAATCCAAATGACAAATATCAAATTAATTTAGATTTTGAAATTGGGATTTTGGATTTTAAATTTATGTAGTAAAATTACTATATGTTTGACAAAATTCGTCAAGGAAAAGAACTACTAAAACTTCGTCAGCAGGCTAAACAACTTCAGGCTGAATTGGAGCAAATCCGCCATACAGAAGAAGGAAGTGGAATGAAAGTTACGGTTAATGGTACTCAAAATATAGTCTCTTTGGAAGTTAATGGGGAAGATAAAAGAGAATTGGTTGAGTTAATAAATAGAGCCATGAAGGAAATTCAGAAAAAATCAGCTAAAAAAATGATGGAAATGGGTGGAGGATTGAGTGGTTTATTGGGCGGGATGTCATAACTTCGGCAGTCTTTTGTACTTGTTTGACTTCTTAAAAACTGATTGGAGACTGGAAATTGGACACTGGAAACTTTAATATATAGCGTGATGAGAATACCCAAACCATTATCAAGATTAATTGAAGCGTTCCAGAAACTACCGGGAATTGGTCCCAAAACTGCCCAACGCTTAACCTACTATCTACTTCATGTACCGCAAACCGAACTTGAAGAATTTGCCACATCACTTGCTAATTTAAAGAAAGAAACAATTCTATGCTCTGTCTGTAAGAATGTAAGCGAGAGTGACCCATGCCCAATTTGTTCTGATGCAAACCGAGATCACACACAACTTTTGGTAGTCGAACAACCTTTGGACATACTTGCTTTTGAGAAAACGGGAAGATATAAAGGTATTTATCACGTTTTACACGGAAGTTTAAATCCATTGGATAATATTGGACCGGATGAAATTTTTATAACGGAGCTATTAAGAAGGATTTCTGAAAACGACGCTAAAATTAGCGAAATCATTATAGCAACAAATCCAACAATGGAGGGTGACGCAACGGCGATGTATATTTCAAAAAAAGTAAAAGAGCTCTCCTCAAATGGCGAAACCGTAAAACTTACCAGATTGGGAATGGGTATTCCGACAGGCGCCGATTTAGAATATGCAGATGAAACAACGTTAAGAGAAGCATTGGAGGGAAGAAGGATCATATGACAAACGGAATAATTAAAAAAGCAGGAAAAACAACTGCCGATATTGCTAAGCAGATAGCAAAGCAGGTGGCCTTAGAGCCTATCGAGATTTTAAAATCAGCCGGATCGCAAGTTACGGGTAGGGAAAAGCCTGGCGAGATGTCTGTCATGCAACAGGTAATGACGGGAAATGGAAAAGTGCAGGAGATATCTGCAATAGAGAAAGCCCAAGAAGAAGCCCAAACCAAACGTAGAATAGAAGAATTGGAACAAGAACTCAAGAAACTTAGAGGAGAAAGAGAAGAAAAACAACAAAGTTACGAGCAAAAAGTTATGGGGGAGATGAAACAAGGACAACAGGAGCCGCAAGCGGAAACACCTCTGGTTGAACCGGTAACCAGACGAAAAAGAGGAATGATGGGTCCTGCACAAAAGAAACAAGGAACCAAGGAGATGGGGAAAATGGTGTCAGGATAAATTAACATGACAGAACTTTATTTAACCAATTCTTTAACCCGCAAAAAAGAAAAGTTTGAACCGATAAATCCTCCTAATGTCGGAATGTATACATGTGGCCCTACGGTCTATGACTATGCATCGATTGGAAACTTTCGGACATACGTAACTGGGGATATTCTTGTAAGAACACTGAAATATAACGGTTACCAAGTTAGGTATGTAATGAATTTTACTGACGTTGGGCATTTGACTGGAGATAACTTGGGAGATGCAGATACAGGTGTGGATAGGTTGGTAAAAGCAGCTAAAAGAGAAAGAAAAACAGCTTGGGATATCGCCAAATTTTATACGGAAGCATTTCTTAAAGACTTTGAAAAATTGAACCTAACCAAAGCTGATACTTTCGCCAAGGCAACTGATCACATAAAAGATCAAATGGATTTAATTAAAAAGCTTGAAGAAAATGGCATAACTTATAAAATTCCGGATGGAATTTATTTCGACACAATTGAGTTCGAAAAAAGTACGGGGAAGAAATATGGCGAACTTTCAACACTCGATCAAATAAAAGAAGGAGCAAGAGTCAAGGTTAATAAAGCTAAAAAAAATCCCAGAGATTTTGCTTTATGGAAATTTAGCGATCCAAGTGAAAAACGGGATATGGAATGGGACTCTCCTTGGGGAGTTGGTTTTCCGGGTTGGCATATCGAGTGTTCGGCTATGAGCATGAAATATTTAGGAGAGACTTTTGATATACATGCAGGGGGAGAAGACCTTCGTTCAACTCATCATCCCAATGAGATTGCGCAATCCGAAGGGGCAACAGGGAAAAAGTTTGTAAAGTATTGGATCCACGGTGCTTTTTTGAAGGTTGACGGGAAAAGGATGGGAAAAAGTCTTGGTAATTTTTACACAATAACCGATATCGAAAAGAAAGGTTATGGAGCACTGGCACTTCGGTATTTTTATCTGACTGGCAAGTATAATGAACCATTAAACTTTACCTGGGATTCTTTAAAGAGTTCTCAGCAAGCACTCGATAAACTTAATGAACAAGTTCTGGCCGCAAAGACCCAAAATACAAGAACTTCTCTTTCGGAAGAAAAAAGAAAGAAAGTTGACGGCTTCAGCTCCCGATTTCTTGAGGCTGTTAATGATGACTTGAATACTCCAAGGGCGTTGGCTGTCCTTTGGGATGCAATGAAAAGCAACATTCCATCGGAGGATAAATATGACTTAGCGCTATCCTTTGATGAAGTACTCGGGCTGAAACTTTCAGAGGTTCAAGAGATAAAATTTGAAATACCAGAAGAAGTTGGGAAGCTGATTAGCAAACGTGAGAAACTGAGAAAGGAAGGAAAATTTGATGAGGCCGATAATGTACGGAAGAATATCGAAGAAAAAGGATTTTTGCTTGAAGATACTCCAGAAGGACTCCGAGTAAAAACTTTTAAATGAAACTCTCTGCAGTTATTTTTGACTTAGATGGGACCGTTGTAGCAGACGAGGATGAATATGGAGAGGCATTCGCTCGGGTGCTTAAAAAACTTGGGGTTATTGTAGACTCAGAGTATCCTCATGTAGGCGGAATTGGAGTAAGAGAGAATTGGCCGATTTTTATAAAAAAATACAATATAAAGACAGACAAAACTATTGAGGAATTGACTTTACTTACTCAGCAGGAATACAAAAAACTTATCCCGAAGGTTACGCTTAAAGATGGGTTTATTGAATTTGTAACTGCTCTCCGTGAGTCAGAAATTTTAGTTGCATTGGCAACTTCGAACACATGGGATATAGTTGAAAATATATTTGATTACCTTCATATAGAAAAGTATTTTGATAGCGTAACAACGGGCGAGGAGGTTTCATTCAAAAAACCTGAGCCCGACATTTTCCTGGTAGCATTAGATAAGATGGGCATAGAACCTGAAAGATGTTTGGTCTTCGAAGATTCTGAATCGGGGATAGAAGCTGCTAAGGGTGCAGGAATGAAGGTAATAGGTATTTATAGAGATAATAAACACCTAAAGACCCTCAATAATGCGGATTTACTGAAAGATAGCTTTGACAAGATTTCATTGGAAGAAATATCAAATCTATAGTAACATTTCCCGCCACCAGAGGTGACGGCTTTTTCCAAAGCCCCGAAGGGAAAATGTTGGCTCTAGCTTCAATTCATCCGTCAACATAGTTGACGGCTTTCCCGAAGCTATAGTAAAGTTAAATGGCAGTTATGAAAAAATCACTCCTTACTTTTTGTGCGATTTTAGTTTTCTTATTAATTTTTGGACAAACGGTTGTATCATCACAAGAACCTGAAACAGTAACCGAGACTGGTCCTTCAGAAACAATAGAGGAATCGGAAGCTGTGACGACAGAATCTTTTGATGCAGCTTACGGGAAGTATCAGGATGAAATGGAAATTTATCGCAGTGCTCATGATGAGTATTTATTTAAAAAAGCACAATACCAGAGGTTTGGTACCCTTACTTCACGACAAGAGGCACAATCCGCAACGGTTCTGATGCTTGAAACACGAGATAATGTTGTAATTTCATATTTATTAGCTCTGAAGACACGTGTTTCCGAGGCTATAGGAGTTCAGGATTCTACCGAAGAGGGCTTGAAAGTAAGGATAGATGAGGAGATTGGGTGGTTTACTGACCATAGAAACACGATTCCTAGTGCTGGAACTTTGGAAGATCTGGAGAAAGATTCTATTGAAGCCCAATCACGATGGAAATCTGTTGACCCACTTATTTATGAAGTGCTTGCAGTGATCGCTCATGGAAGGGTATTGGAGTTTACTGATCGGACGGATGAGATTTTCGGTAGAGTAAAAAATAAGTCGGAGGATATAAGAACCGAAGAGCGGGATGAATACACGTTTAGTAATCAAAAGTTTGATATTTTAAATAGATGGGTATTCGAAACCGAAAATAGGATAGCGAGGAGTAAGGAACGGAAAAGCGACGCAGAAAGTGCGATAACCCTTTTGGCAAAACGAAGATCAAACGCTTTATCGCAATATAACGAAGTCATTACAATTTTAGGTGAAACACAGCTTTATCTCAAAGAAGCTAATACTTTTATGGGAGAGATTATTAGGGAGATAAAAACAGCCGAAGAATAACATGGAAGAGAAAGATAAAAAACAAAAACCGGGTGGTTTGAAAGGGACGTTTAAAGGTATGGGTGGAGTAGCCGGGTGGCTTTCGTCTTTATTGGGCAAACCGCGACCTTACATTCCACCTTCGACCGGTCAACAAGAGCCTGAACCAAAACCTTCAGAGAAAACTACAAAGCAAGAGGCAACTGCCTCGACAATGCCAGCTTCATCTGAGGAAGATAGCATAGTTTCCGATATTCAGGGTTTTAAAACTTTTGTAAATAAAACACTTAAAAAGGTTACCACTAAAGCAACACCGGCAGCGGTGCAGGGCGTCGAATTAGGGTCCCATGCTGTCTCGGGTGCAAAACAACTTGTTGATAAATCATTCCTTAAAAAACTTGTACGAGCTTTTCTTATATTGGTTTTTCTTATTATTCTTACCTTCATCGCTTTTAGACTTTTTAGAACCTTGCAAGAGGACGACGGGGTGGTCGTTAGGCCTCCAGGAATATCTCCTTCACCTATTCCGTATCAACCGTACAAGCCTTCAATCTATGCCGGAGATCCTGAAGTACTCCAGTTAGAGGAGGACATAAACATATTAGAGGCTGAACTGACCAATACAAATATTCGTGAAGAGCAGCTTTTCCCTCCGAGTCTTGATTTCAACGTAAAATTCTAATTTACGAAAGGTCAATTTTCTTAATACTAAAGCTTTCTTCGTAGGCAGGTTGGTCTTTTTCGACAATTAAACCGATATGATCAATCATAGGGAAGTGGTATTGAACTTCATTTTGAAATTTTTCGGCTAAGGCTACCGAGAATTTGTTATACATTCCACGCTCGGTATCCGCGCAGAGGCGGTTTTCGTATTCCCGTATTACTTCCAAAATTTTTTCTCCTTGCAAATTGAATTGATCTTGCAGTCTATCAGGATCCAGAGTGTATTGCGCGTGAATCTTTTTGAATTCATCAAAAAGTTCCTTGTTCTCTGCAAGCATTTTCTCAAAATATTCTTTGTATTTTGTCATATAAATAGCATATTTGTTATTTTAATATTCTTTGTATTTAGTCATGAATCTAGTATACAATTATATCGGGTAATGCTACAATGTGATTAGGAACACAAAATGAATAGGAGAAAAATATTACTAATAGAGGACAATTTTACAACTCTTGATATCTATAAAAAAACTCTTGAAAGAGAGGGGCTCAGAACTATTTCAGTAACCTTTGGGGAGGAAGCACTCTTTGCTGCAAAGGCGGGAAAGCCCGACTTGATATTACTGGATCTTTTATTGCCAGGCTCGACTTCTGGGTTAGAGGCTTTAAAAGAAATTAAAAATGAGAAAGGACTTTCCAAAATTCCGGTTGTTGTTATAACAAACCTACACACCGAGGAAAAAATTGCAAAACAATTAGGAGCAGTAGATTATTTGGTAAAAACCAATACTTCATTAACCGAGGTTGTCGCAACGGTAAAAAAACGCCTTCAGATAAATTAGTTTAAAGTGACAGTCTTCAGATATAATATACGTTGTGAGAAGAATAGTAATTGCTGCACTGTTGATTTTCCTTGGGGTTGGTGGGATAGCAGCTTATTTTAAATATAAGCTGAAGCCACCACTTGAAACTAAATTTGTACAGAATGTTGATATAGAACAAAGTATCAAACAAGAAAATACCACGAAGAATATTCAAATAAAAACTCCTGGAGACTATGCTTTAGTTGATAACCCAAAACATACGTACCAAACTTTCAATAATTGTGGCCCGGCGACTTTATCTATGATACTTTCGTGGTATGGGAAGGATGTTTCTCAAAAAGAATTGGGAGACCAGATGCGCCCCTTTCAAATCCCTAGTGGTGACAATGACGACAAAACAATATTTACATATGAATTCGTTAATTGGGCTGAAAAGTATGGCGTTGAGGCGATAAGTAGAGTAAATGGAGATATTGATCTCCTTAAAAATTTTACTGCCAATGGAATCCCTGTTGTTGTAAAAACTTGGCTTCATGTAGGTGATGATATCGGACACTTTAGAATTGTGCGGGGATTCGACGAAAGCAAAGGAGTGATTATTCAGGATGATTCTTACGAAGGACCGAATCGTAAGTTTTCTTATTATGATTTTTTAAGTATATGGCAACCTTTTAATTACGCCTTTATTATCGTTTATGATGACACCAAAAAAGAATTAGTCGAGGCGATAATTGGAAAGGATTTGGATGAAAAAATTGCGTGGGAGAACGCGCTTGAGCGAGCAAAAAAAGAATCTGAACTGGCCGATGAAAATGTCTACGCTTGGTTTAATATGGCAACAAGCTATTATCACTTAGGAGACTATCAAAATTCCGTAACTGCGTTTGAGAATGTTGAAAGTCGACTACCCAAACGAATGCTTTGGTATCAAATCGAACCGATTCAGGCTTATAAAGAGTTGGGAAATTATGACCGTGTTTTTCAAATTACAGACAAAATCTTAAATAACGGTAATCGTGCCTATTCCGAACTTTACCAAATTAGAGGGGAAATTTATTTGGCACAAGGAAATAAAGATCCAGCAAAACGTGAGTTTGAATTGGCTGTCCAATACAACAAAAACTTCACCCCCGCTCAAGAGTCTCTGAAAGCTTTGTAGTTCCTCCTCAATAGAATCGAAAGAGCACGTTGTTTACAAAGTTTGTATAATATTCGGTATGACAAATGAAAGGGAACAAGATTTAAGTAAAATCATCATTCCTGCAAGAGAATCATATCCTTGGTACCCGGGAAAGCAAAGCGAGGTAATAGAAGTTACTCCGCGAGATAATGCCTGGCTAGTTGCTCCAGAGAGGACAATGGATGAAGTAAATAAGGTTATAGAAGGCCAACTTGTTGGAGTAGAACTGAATTTACTTACCGAAGGAGAAAATCCTATAAAAAGGGATTATTGTGTGGAAGGAGATCTGGGAAATCCTCAAGCTAGGGTTTTAGCATTTGTTGAATTGTTAAAGGAACACAAATTTAGAGAGCAAATCTATGTACAAAGAATATCTACTTTGAATGATCAGTTTGAAAAAGACAAAAAGGAATTAGATAGAAGGTTTAAAGGTAAACATAAACCTGGCGTTGAAAAAAACAAACTTTATAGAGAAAAATACAAAGATGATATTGATGAAAATTCAAGAGCTATCGAGATCGAAAAAGAGGTTAGTGGTTTAATCCTAAGGAAGGCAGTTATGGATGTTTTCTCCCCAGGAGACGAGGCTCAAGTTCCCCTAAGATTACTGCCAAGTATAATCAACCAATTTAAAAATAACACGCAAGCTTTACCGGAGGAAAAGAGGGCCGATGTCCAAGGATCGTTAGATTACTTTATTGAGTCACTCTCTAAATACCTAAGGAGAACAAAAGATACCAGCCTGTTCACAAAACACAAATATAGAAAAAGCCCGACAATAGTGTCGACAGGAGAAGATACGAGCGTACTAGCACCCGCATTAGAGTTGGCCTTAGATCCTCAACTTTTAGTTGTAGAATCTGAAGAACAGGACAGATTTCAGGAGCTGGGAAAATCTTATTTAATCTTTTTAAGGAACCGTGCAACCATGCTGGAACCTGGCGTCGATGAAAAATACCCAAGAATGTCTTTAATCTACGACACTCTTACTTCTGGTTTATCTTCAGGATATACAATGGTAGTTAAAAATGTACACAAGGAAATTGTCGATACAATCTTTTCTGACTTTAGTAGCGGTGGTGGTATCAAAAAAGAACTAGATTTTTTTATAAGTCGTCTTCATGAAATTTATCGGTCTTTTGAAGTTCTTCCTGGACAACCTGAATATGTTGAGGCGAGTAAAATCGAGGGTTTAGTTTACATTGGTTCAGATAACGTTCAACCTTCGGTGAAAAAATTAGTGCAAGAAGATGAATTCCGCATCTTTGCGGGTTTTACCTTTACAATTGGGACAACAGCAGACTTCGAGCACATGAGAAAGAGGGGTAAACCAGGTGTAATGAAAAATATTGATGACATGTTATTTACTAGAATGGATAGTGAATTTCGGGAAAAGTTCACTTCATATGTTCCAAGCCAGATTCCGACCTTTCTAATTCCATTTTACTTACCCCTTCGAGACATTTATCTACAGTCTGGAATAAATGAGGATTTAATGATCTATCTTACTATACCCAAGGATAAGGTTACTCCTCAAATGAAAAATTTTTTTCAACAGGGCCATTTTAGAAAACCTACTACGTTGACTCTTCAGGAACTCGCGGAAAGTGCTGAATTGGGGCAGAATTCTGAGTTAAGGTTAAGCTTGCTTTATCAATTTTGCAAGGAATGTTTAGACCCAGATGATGGTAGAGTTGATAATATCGAAAGGCAGAACGTTGGTTTAACCAAAGTAATCTTGGACAATTCAAAATGGTTCGTGTCTCCAAGGGGCGATAGGTTCTCACAAGAAAGGGACATCGAAATTGGTTCAAAAGGAATTTCCTCAATAGTTTTCAGAATCGACAAAAAGTACCCAAGAGAGCACAAGGTTTTTGTTACTCTCGATGTTAGTTCTAAACCGTTTGTATTTTGGGTGGACAAAGAAGGCAAATTACTCAATGAAGACAGGGGCACCTTAACACTTGACGCTACCCAAAAACAACTTCTAACTAATGTAGTTTTAAGACGTTTGTATTTGATTACCTCTGGTGACCTATCAAAATACGAAGAGCTAGAATTTGGTGAAGAATCCATGCTTGGTCGAATATTCGAATGGAAAAGAGCTCACTATCGTGAATATCCTATAGGGAGTATCTACACACTTGGTTCAGAAGGAGCAAAGGTTCATGCAAAAGAAATTAAGGAAGACTATGGAATTGATATTTGGGAAGAAATAAGAAGGCGTCGTAAGGTTGGTACACTTGCAGAGGGTCAAGTAATGACTTTTGTAAGAGAGGTTTCGCCTCGTGATGAAGTAGGTAATGAACTTGTAACTCCAAATGAACTGCCATTTGATCCTGAATGGGTACCTCTCAGATTATAATTTGTGGTAAAATAGATCAAATTGCGGTGAAGAAAGAAATCAAAAGGTTGGTTAGATCGAAAAAGGGAAAAGTCTTAGCGGGAGTTTGTGTGGGGATTGGGAATTATTTTAACGTTGATCCAGTTGTAATTAGAGTTATTTGGATTTTTCTTCTCATTCCCGGCGGGCTTCCAGGAATTATTCCATATGTTCTCTGCTGGATAATAATCCCCAAAGAAGAATAATCTACTCTAATTCATTAGTAGGTTTTCCGACTCAAGGTACCTAACTATGCCATTTGCTATTCCCTCTGCCGAGATTTCCGGTCTATTAACAATAATTCTGCGGTCTAAGGAACTCGTAAGAAAACCCGTTTCTAAAATTACGGAAGCCGTCATTGGGTGAACTGCATGTTGGTATCTCCACCAGGCAAAAGCATAGTAGCCTCGCATATTTCGAGTAACGTTGGGATCTTTTTGAAAGCCAGTTGATAATTCATACTCTCCCTCAATTAATTCCAATAACTTTGGAGCACGTCCTGTATAATCCCGTCTAGGATTTGCAGCCTTGAAACCCGATTTGGTTGAATCAGTTGAACCATCCGCATGAATTGCAACAAAAACATCTGCCCAAAATTGAGGAGGTATGGTTGCAGGAAGAACTTCTACTATAATTCTCTTCCCCTTTAAAATTTCAGCAGTACTTTTGGCAATAGCTAGATTTACTTCCCACTCTGCTTTCCCGCCGCCGGAGGATCCGGAGTTACCCCTTAATCGTTCGAGTTCCTCCGGAAGCTCACTATTTTTCCAGTGTCCAACTTGTAACCCCACTTTGGGTGGTCCATCTGGTCTTTTCCAATCGCGAAGCCATGCATAAGGATCGGTTTCGGGTGGTTCCAAATCTTCAATTGCATAAGGCGGCGCTCCGGCAGTATTTTTGGATGCTATAAATTTGTAGGAAACTATAAAAGGTGGAATAAGAAGCAAGAACAAAACGATAATTACTAATTTATTTTTCATGCACAAAAGATAAATATATCATATTCTTTCTTAAAGTTAGCTGAGAAAAATATTCAGTTAATTCTCAGCTTCCGGAGTATAATTTGGAATAATGAGGATTTTAGTGGTTGAAGATGAATACAAGATTGCAAACTCGGTTAAAAAAGGATTGGAGCAAGAGGGGTACGCAGTTGACGTGGTCTATGATGGAAACGAGGGATATGATATGGCTTCTGCCGAGGAGTACGACGTAATAATATTGGATCTAATGCTTCCCGGACTGGATGGAGTTACGCTATGTAAAAAACTTCGCGAAGATAGAAATCATACTCCGATTTTAATGCTTACAGCAAAAGGACAAACATCTGACAAGGTTGATGGACTAAATGCGGGGGCAGACGATTATCTTGTAAAACCATTCGCATTCGAAGAACTTTTGGCAAGAATTAGAGCGCTGACGCGCAGGCCAGTAAATGGTGGGCAAACTATACTTAAGGTAGGTGATTTGGAATTAGACACTACCGCGTATGAAGTAAAACGTGTGGGAAAATCGGTAAATCTTACACGGCGCGAGTTTGCGCTTTTGGAATACTTAATGCGTAACCCTGGAAAGATTATGACTAAAGATCAAATCATTGCTCATGTTTGGGATTATGATGCCGACGTGCTTCCGAATACGGTTGAAGTTTACGTTGGTTATTTACGGAGAAAGATCGACAACGTATTTCCAAAAGAAAAACCAATAATTCATACTGTAAGGGGATTTGGATATAAATTAGGTCAAAACTCAAATGTTAAAAGTTAATAAGTTTTTAGATATGGGTTTGAGCTTTGAGTTTTGCGTTTTGAGATAAATAATCATGTTTGAAAACGCTCGAATTAAATTAACTCTCTGGTACCTGCTTATTATTATGATAGTAAGCGGGTTTTTTAGTCTGATTGTTTACCGAGGTTTTACGAAAGAACTTGGGCGTGGATTTCATATGCAGGCGCTTCGAGGCGCCGCACAGCAAAGAATAGTTGTTCAAGAGCGAAACGGATTTTTTCGAATTTTACCCTTTTTAATTTACCCGGACGAACTTCCTCCCGAGGAATTTATTGAAATTATAAATCTCGCCAAACGTAGGTTTGCTTTACAGCTATTAATAATAAACGGAGGAATTTTAATTCTAGCTGGAACTTCAGGATATTTTTTGGCTGGAAAGACACTTGCCCCTATTGAAGTAATGGTTGAAGAACAAAAGAGATTTGTTGCAGATGCTTCTCACGAACTTCGCACACCTTTAGCATCGATGAAAACCGAGGTAGAAGTAGCTCTTCGTGACAAAAAATTAATTTTAAAAGACGCAAAAGACTTATTAAAAAGTAATTTAGCCGAAGTAGATAAAATGAAATATTTTACAGACAACCTTTTATCTTTGTCTCGTTATGAAACAAACGGAAATAATTTACTAACGGAAGAGGTTGATCTTGTAGAAGCTTCTCGGCAAGCGATTGAAAGAAATATGCCGGTGGCTGTAGAGAAAAAGATTACGATTAAAGATGATTTGTCAGAAGTTGTTGTAAATGGTAACCCGCAAAGTTTGGTAGAACTTATCTCAATTCTGATTAATAATGCAGTTAAATATTCTCCAGAGAAATCAGAAGTAAGAGTAAGAGTCCTTCGACTTCGCTCAGGACAACTAAGGGGTTTGAGAAAAAATGCTGTGATCGAGGTTAAAGATGAAGGAGTTGGAATTGCAGAAAAAGATATTCTTCACATTTTCGATCGCTTTTACAGAGCCGATTCTTCAAGAAGTAAAGCCAAAATAGATGGCTACGGCCTCGGCCTTTCAATTGCTAAGTCAATTGTTGATGTACACAAAGGAGAAATTAAAGTTAAAAGCGAAGTAGGTAAAGGTTCCACATTTAAAGTTATTCTTCCCGCCTGATTCTTCAGCGTTTTTTCAGGTTTATTAGTTAAGGTATTAGAGAATTAGATTGGTGGTGAGATATATGAGTAAAAAGGTAAAGAAAGTAATTTTTCCCACAATGTTAGTTTTAGGAGTAATTCTAGTTGGATTATTAAGCGTTTCGGTTGCTTCGGCACAAGATTCCGACGACTATCCATCGATTGTTCAAAAGATTGCCGAGAAGTTTAATTTAAATGAGGCTGATGTACAGGCAGTTTTTGTAGAAGATAGAGAAGAACATTATGCAGAAATGCAAGCAAGGTGGTCTGAAAGGTTAGACGATCTTGTAAATGATGGGAAAATAACAGCCGAACAAAAGCAGGTAATTTTAGATAAACACGAAGAGATGCACAACAAAATGGAAGAGTGGAAAGATTTGAATGTGGAAGAAAGACATGAGAAGATGCATGCTCTTCATGATGAATTTAAAACCTGGGCAGAAGGGCCGGGGATAGATCTACCGCTTTTGGGACCTTTCGGTCGCGGCTTTATGCGTGGATTCCACAAAGGTTACATGATGGGTACAAACAATTAAGGTTTGTTTCTTATCACAAGGGGGGACGCACCAGTTGGTGCGTCCTTCTTTACACTTTTAAATCCTTGGGTAAAATGTAACAATGGTCACAAAAAACAAATTCGTACTAATTTTCCTTCTTATCTTATTGGGGGTGAGTGCTTATGTTTATTCTTCAAAAAATCAGGATGTTAGGGAATCTATAATATACAATGTTGTTCAAGAAAATGAAGGCGGTCCAGAAGTTGAGCCGCATCCACTGTCGATTCAAGCCCTCAGAGAAGGCGAATATCCAGGAAGCGATATTATTATCGAACAAACTCTAAGCGCAGGATCTAACTACAAAAGGTATATTGCCTCATATAAATCCGAAGGCTTAAAAATTTATGGCTTATTAACCGCACCGAATGGAACTCAGCCAGTGGGAGGTTGGCCAGCTATCATTTTCAATCACGGTTACATTTCACCTTCCATTTATAAAACTACCGAAAAATATGTTGCGTATCAGGATGCATTTGCCAGAGCAGGCTATGTAACTTTCAAATCCGACTATCGTGGGCATGGAAATTCTGAAGGAGATGCAACAGGAGGTTATGGATCAAATGCGTATACAATTGACATACTAAATGCCGTCGCCTCTATTAAAAGGCTAAATGACCTTTCGGAGGATCCTTCGACTCCCTTAGGTCGCTCAGGACGACTTGTTGACACAAGTCGGATTGGAATGTGGGGACATTCGATGGGTGGTTCGATTACGCTAAAAGCAATGGTTACTACAAAGGATGTTAAAGCCGGTGTCATCTGGGCAGGGGTCGTAGGGAGCTACCCTGATTTGATTGAACGCTGGAGGAAAAGACTGGGTCCAACACCCACGATTAACCCGATGAGTCAGAGAGGTAGATGGAGACGTGAACTAATAGAAAAATACGGAGATCCATATCAAAATCCAGAATTTTGGAAATCTATATCTCCCAACTCTTATTTAGCCGACATTTCTGGACCTTTACAGCTTCATCATGGAACAGCAGACACTTCGGTTCCCTTAGAATTCTCTAAAACATTGGAAGCTCAAATGAAAGATGCAGGGAAAGAAGTAGAACTTTATATATACGAGGGTGACGATCATAATCTTAGTAAAAACTTATCCCTTGCACTTTCCCGATCTGTTGAATTTTTTAACAAAAATCTTAAGTAACTTACAAAACTTCAAATATTAAATTGGATTTAGTAGTATTTATTAATGAGAAAAAGTATTCAAGGTTTTACACCCATTTTGTTAATTCTAATAGTTGGTTTGGGAATTCTTTTCTTTGCCATTTTCAATCGGAGTGATAAAAAAGAAGTCATTCTGCCGGTTTTAGAAGGTGTTAATAAAGCAATAACATTATCCTCGCCAACACCTACTCCATTTGCTTTTCAAGAATTAACTATTCCTTATTTAAGAAAACGATCTTATCTAAGTAATCTGGAAGAAATGCGAAAGGGAAACGAAACACTAATTTATACCTCTTACGTTACTAGCTATGATTCTGATGGACTGACTGTCTATGGGCTATTAACTATACCGAAGGAAAGCCCTTCGACTAACGCTCAGGGTGATAGTCGAAGGTATCCAGCTATCATTTTCGTACACGGTTACATTCCGCCCCAAAATTATCAAACAACTGTAAATTACAATTCCTATGTAGACTATCTTGCAAAAAACGGGTTTGTTGTTTTTAAAATAGACCTTCGCGGACATGGGAATTCAGAAGGCGAACCTGGTGGAGGATATTATTCGTCCGATTATGTTATTGACACACTAAACGCTATTGCCGCATTAAGAAATACTGATTTTGTAAACCCAAGGGCAATTGGTTTATGGGGCCATTCGATGGCAGGAAATGTTGTTTTTAGAGCTTTGGGAGCTAATCCAGAAATTCCTGCAGTTGTTATTTGGGCTGGCGCAGGCTACACATACCAGGATTTACAGGAGTATCGGATAGAAGATACTTCTTATCAGCCGCCACCGCCTGATTCGGAAAGAGCTAAAAAAAGACAGCAACTTCGTGATGCTTATGGCACATTTAATCCAGATCATTGGTTTTGGAAACAAGTTCCTGCGACAAATTATCTCTCGGATATAAAAGGAGCAGTGCAACTTAACCATGCGGTAAATGATAACGTTGTGAGTATTGAATATAGTAAAAATTTAGATAGTTTATTAGATAAAACTAGCATTCCGCACGAATTGAATGAATATTCTTCGGGCGGTCATAATTTAACTGGTTCAGCATTTTCCCAAGCGATGCAAAACACAGTCGAGTTTTTTCAGAAATATTTGTGAAGTTATTTTTTCTCCAGTAATTTTTTAATTTCTCCTAAGTAATAATCATCCCAACCTTTATCTATTGAGTCGTAATTTTTCTCACGAACACCTTCGTGTTTCAGGTATAAAGCAGTGCACCCGTCTTTATGAGTCAAGGTAAACGTAACTTTTGTTACGTGATCGGGATCGTCACTTGAATACCACTCCTGAACCAACTTTTTTTGAGGTATTACTTCCAAATTAGTTCCATGTATCTGGCCATCCCAAAGACTAAATTTCACACCTACTTTTTCGCTCATGTTAGCTTTTCCCTCACCCCATTTTTGGATTGTTTCGGGGTTAACGAGAGCATTCCAAACTTCGGATTGTGGAACCCAAATATGATATTCTTTTTTAATACTTCGACTTCGCTCAGTATTAACCCTGAGCGTGCTCTTTTTTTGGGACCTGAGAGTCGAAGGGTTAATTATCTTCACTAGAAGTTATTTTACCATCTGAAAAGCGTGTTACAATAACTCCATGTCGAAAATAATTTTATTGGATTTAGATGGAATCGTAATTCGACCGCGCCATAAATATTTCAGTGTAAGATACTCAGAAGATCATGGAGTTCCTTTGAAGGATATTCTTCCGTTTTTCAAAGGAGAGTATAAAAAGGCAGCCAGAGGAGAGACGACCATAAAGGAGGTCTTGCCGGCCTATCTTTCAAAATGGAGATGGAAAGGAAGCGTTGAAGAATTTTTAAATTACTGGTTTGATAGCGAGAGAACTTTGGACGAAAATGTTCTAGGGGTAGTGAGGGACTTACGCAATATGGGAAACAAAATATATCTGGTTTCAGATAATGAGGTAGAAAGAGGAAAGTATATAATGGAAAAACTTGGACTTAAAAATGAGTTTGATGGAGGATTTTTTTCTTTTGATTTGGGTTATACCAAGGGAGAACCTGAGTTTTTTCAAAAGGTTTTAAATAAGTTGAATTTAAAGCCTCAAGATTTAGAATACTGGGACGACGATCCGAAAAATGTTGAGGTAGCAAAAGAAGTGGGAATAAATGCAAAAGTTTATAATTCGTATGAAGAATTCAAAGAAAAATTGTCTTCAAATTAGCTCCAGGGAAATTTGTAATATAAACCGTAACTGTAAGGGGGTTCCACAATGAGGTACAAACAAAGGCAGAGGCTATACTCACAAAACTTTCTCTTCAACCGAAAGCTCATCACTAAACTTGTCAGCAGATCTTCTATTGGCAAAAAAGATACAGTTTTAGAAATCGGTCCGGGCCGCGGAATTATTACCCAAGAGTTATTAAAAGTAGCAGCAAAAGTAATTGCGGTTGAACTTGATTCAAAGCTTTATCTTCAGCTTAAAGAAAAATTCAAAAATGTCAAGAATTTAGAGTTGGTTCACGACAAGTTTTCGAACTTTAAGTTGCCGCTTTATCCATACAAAGTTTTTGCAAATATGCCTTTCGTTATTACCGCGGATGTAATTAGGAAACTTACTTCGGATAATAATTTTCAAGAAGGGTATTTAGTTGTTCAAAAAGAAGCAGCGAAAAAGTTTATCGGACTGCCATACGATTCTAAAAACCAAATGCTGGCAACACTTTTAAAACCATGGTTTGAAATAAATGTTTGTTGGGAGTTTAACCGATATGATTTCGTTCCACTGCCAAGCGTCGATACTACGATGATTCGAATCATCAGAGTAAAGAAGCCAGTAATAGACCAGAACCGTGCACGGTTATATAAAGATTTTGTTCTATATAGTTATAATCGATCGAAAGTTGCAAAACTTATTTTCACCCAACTGATTAAACAGTTTAATAACTTTGTTCGTAAGGCAAATCCCGAGCAAATATCAACTGTTACTCAAACCGCCAGAAGAATTTCCAGACAACAAGAGTTGATTCAAAAAATCCATAGAACCAGAGCAGATAAAAATTGGAGAAAGTTTTAAGATCTATTTCAAATTTTAAAAACTTTTCTACTTGAATTGCGATTTAAACCACATTGGAAATAATGATCAAGGATAACTGGGGGAAGTTTATTTGTATTTATCGCGATATATTTGGGTATCTATATCTTTAATATCCTTATATTGCAGGTATTCAAACAAATTAAAACCCCGAATATCGGCATCTTTATATTTTTCTTGCAATCTTTCGATTTTATAGAGTAAAGTCCACAAACCCTTTGTGTTAGCTTCCTTTTTATCTAAATCTGTTAATATTTGGGGCGAGTCTTTAGCTATCTCCGATAACTGATTTTTATAAGAAAGCGAGTCGCTTGAGAGTCTTGTAAGATATCCATGGTCGATTCCTTGTCCTGTGCTGGCTTTTCGGAAGTGATAAATCATGTAATCGAAATTAGAAAGATTTACTAAGATTAGAATTATCCCTGTATAAATGACTGATGAGAAAATAAAGCCTTCCCTTTTAAGATTTTTGAGAAACGCGTATAAATAAATAGTAAATACTCCCAAAATCCAAGTTGCGACCGTAAAACCATATAGTCTTTTATAAGTAAAACCCCATGCATTACTATATTCATAAACGCTTTTATAGGCCATTAACGTTAGAAAGATTCCCTGGAAAGCGAGAACTAAAGCCATATTTATGTTGGCCTTTTTGTTTTCCTTTTCGAAATAAAGGAGAGCTAGAACTATTACGGCTACGGCAGAGAGTTGTGCAAAAACCTCATTGGTATATTGCGAGTAAGTATACCCCAAGCTTTCTAAAGTTTCTGGCGATGAAAAATACAATTGCAACTGTGTTATAAAAAAGATTATTAATACAACTGCAACTGCAATTTTGGGAATTAACATATTTAACCCTTCTTGAGGGCGAAGTTTTGAAGCCTCATTCTTATTCATCAAAGTAGCCATTTTGGGAACAAAAAGTACTAGTACAATAAAGAAGATTAGTCTAAGAGTCCATTCAAATAAATTCTCGGTTATTTTAAAGTTCCTTATTCCTAGTAAATCTACAAGATCCGATAATAGTTTTTCGAAATAAGGATTTGCGGATGCCAGTAGGGGAAGTATGATTGCTAGGGCAATTATAGTTACCAAGGTTATAGCAATCGTATTTAGGGTGTTTTCCTTCTTTTTTTCTTCGGTTAATGAATCATTAAATTCCAGAGAATACTCCTTTGTGGTAAAAAGACTTTTTAAGAAAAGGGTAAATGGTGCAAAAATTATTGAAAAAGTGCTTTCTGTTTTGTTACCCTTCAATGTCAATGTAAAAAGTGAACCGAAGTAAAAAATTCCTACTATATTTAGTAGGGTGAGAAATCCCTCACTTCGAATTGACAAGAAAACCGATAAAATTAATGTGATTGCAAAAAATATCTTTGTGAGTCGTGTTTTGTCTTTTTTGATATAGTAGGCAAGCAGAGTAAATGCGATAAACGAAATTGAAGCCCCCAGGTATGGGAAAAAGCCGAAAGCGATTGTAAAAATTGAAAAGATAGCAGAAGCGAGGAGGATTAATGCATAGACCTTGCCATTTTCTGTTAATTGCATAAAAATTATGCGGCCTTTATATTATACATTAGCAATTCCAACTTATTAGTGTTTAAGTCTAAACAGCGAGTTTGTAATGGTAAAATAGAAAATAGAGACATGCCGAGTAAAGCAAAAACAGTTAAAGATTATTTAGATGAGCTGCTAAAAAAAATAATCTTGTGGTAAAATAATTTTCTGTGAATAAAGTCACTTTAATAATCTTAGCTTTAATATTAGTTGCAGTAGGTGTTTTTTATGCGAGGACTTCTAATAAGTCTTCGGGGCAAGATCAAGAAAATAAAACTTCGATTCCTTTTTTGAACAATAATTCTCAAGATTCTTCAGATAACGTGAACACTGAGAACATTCCCAAGACTACTGTCATTGCAACAGGCCTCGATACACCCTGGGCAATAGCATTTTTACCAGATGGGGGAGTGCTAATAACAGAAAGGAAAGGGACTGTTCGATTAATCAATTCAAGCGGCGACCTACTGCCAAATCCGATTGCAGAAATTGAATGTGTTAAAGAAATTGGAGAGGGCGGTTTGCAGGGAATTGCGCTTCATCCAGATTTTCCCTCTAATTACTTCGTCTATCTTTATTACACTTATTCGGAATCAGGTGGTAATACGTTAAATAAGGTAGTGCGAATGACGTATAGAAACCAGAAATTAAGCGACGAGAAAGTAATTGTTAATGCTATACCCGGGGCAGCAAACCACGACGGTGGAAGGATTAAATTCGGTCCGGATAAAATGCTTTATATCACAACCGGAGATGCACAAAACCCTTCTAACGCGCAGGACACTGATTCTTTGTCGGGAAAAATTCTTAGAGTAACCTACGAAGGTAATCCTGCAGCAGGAAATCCGTTTCGAAATAGAGTTTATTCCTACGGCCACAGGAACCCACAAGGAATAAGTTGGGACGCAAATGGAACTCTCTGGGAAACAGAGCACGGCCCATCAGGATTGGAAACAGGAAATGATGAGTTTAATAGAATTGAGATTGGTAAAAATTACGGCTGGCCGGAAATTCGTGGAAAAGAAACGAGGGAAGGTATGGTGACACCGATTATAGAATCGGGCCGATCGGATACTTGGGCGCCAGCGGGACTTGCATATATAAATGGAAAGTTTTACTTCGGAGGTCTTCGGGGACAAGCATTATATAGGGTTACGCTATCAGGAAATTCCGCCGAATTGGAAACTTTTTTTAAAGGAGAATTTGGGAGGTTAAGAGAAGTTATTGCAGGACCTGACAACATGCTTTATATAACAACGAGTAACCGTGATGGTAGGGGAGATCCCGAATCAGATGACGATAAAGTTATCCGTGTAAACCCTGAGAAACTTTAATTTTTTTCAGCTTTTTCTTAAAATTAAAATTTATACTTTTTGTTTTATGTTTGGAAGGTGGTGAGAGAAATGGAAGAACAAAAAACTTCAATTGAAGAAATACAGCATAGCGTACCAAAAAAATCAACAAACTTTTTGCTAGTTGGAGGAGTGATTTTAGCCCTAGTTGTTTTAGGGGGAGGTATATTATTAAGAGCTGGAAATAGACCTACACCTTCAACGTTACCTGCGCAGACTGAGAGCCAAGAAGTAGTAGACGAACTTTCTGATTTTTCCGTAGCAGAAAATACGACAGAGAGCGAAGTTGCGGAACCAATAGTAATCGACGTTGAGGCGGGTAGTTTTTATTACAATCCCGAAGAAATAAGAGTAAAAATTGGTGACACCATAAGAATTGTATTAACAGCAAATGATATGATGCACGACTTTAATATTGACGAGCTTGGAGTAGACGGACCAGTAATCAAAGCAGGAGAAACAACAACTATAGATTTTGTTGCCGATCAAGTGGGGGAATTTGAATATTACTGCTCGGTTGTACAACATCGTGCTAACGGCCAAGTCGGAATGCTTATTGTGGAGGAATAATATTTTGAGTTAATCATTACGGGGTGTAAAATTGCTTCAATATGTCACTTTCTGTCGGAACTCACAGGGCGGAACTCCAACTTCAGGCTCAAACAATCAGTTAGAGCCAGAACCAATATCTTCAGAGGAGAAAGTAATTCCATTCCAATTCACAGTTAAAATGCCACCACCAAAAATATCTAGATTGATTTTGGAGAGAGATGAGAAAGGGAGAATTTTGAGATCGCAAGTTTCAACACATGTGTAAATAATGTAAAATAGCACTCATGAATGTTAAGACTAAAATATTTATTGGAGTTGCTTGGCCTTATGTTAATGGAAATTTGCATATTGGGCACGTTGCAGGCTATCTGCTTCCAGCTGACATTACAGCTAGAGCCTATCGGTTAATGGGACATAAAGTTTTAATGGTTTCAGGATCCGATTGTTTTGGCACACCTATCACGGTTGAGGCTGATAAGAAGAAAGTTAAACCAGATGACATAGTAAATGAATATCATCCAAAAAACGTAAAATTGTTCAAAAATCTTGGATTAACATTTGATTTATACACTAAGACTAACACTGAAAATCATAAAAAGATTACTCAAGAGTTCTTATTAGCATTCTGGGAAAAAGGGTTAATTGATATTCAGAAGCAAGAACAATACTATTCAGAAAGTGAAAACAAGTTTCTTCCAGACAGATATGTAGAAGGGACTTGTCCTTACTGTGGTTTTGATGGTGCGAGAAGCGATCAGTGCGATAACTGCGGGAAATTACTGAATCAAGATTTGAAAAAACCAACTAGCAAATTAGATGGGAAAAAGGTTGTTTTGAGAGGTACTGACCACCTGTATATTTGTTGGGATAAGTTACAAAAAGATATTGAGAGGTATGTTAATGAGAACTCGATTAACTGGAGAAACTGGGTTTTAGGACAAACAAAGAATTGGCTAGATGAAGGGCTTAAGCCAAGAGCAGTGACTCGCGATCTGGATTGGGGAGTTCCGATTCCGAAAAAAATAGCCAAAGAGTTACCCAACAGTGAAAGTAAGCGAATATATGTTTGGTTCGATGCCGTTATAGGTTACTATTCAGCTTCAGTTGAATGGGCAGATAAAAATAACAAAAACTGGGAGAATTTTTGGATTGGACGTAACTTAAAACACTACTACTTCATGGGCAAAGATAACTTGGTTTTCCATACAATATTTTGGCCAGGTCAATTAATGACCTATGATCTAAAGCTGAAGTTGCCAGATCAACCTGCAGTTAATCAGTTTTTAAACTTAGACGGTAAGAAGTTTTCAAAGAGTAGGGGGGTTGTGATTGATACAGCTGGCTTTATTAAAAAGTACAGTTCTGATGCACTTCGTTTTGCCTTGACAACTATTATGCCGGAGAACTCTGATTCTAGCTTTACTATGGAGGATTTTTTGCGAAAAAACAACGATCTGTTAGTAGGACACATAGGAAATTACATTAACAGAACACTTCATATCTATGCAGGAGTTAAACTTAAAAGATCTAATTTGACTAATGAGATTACAGAGAGAATAAATACAGCGGTTGAAAAATCTAAGCAAGATATTAGGGGGTCAAAGTTTAAGGATTATGTAAATGAAATATTGGAATTATCCAATTTTGCTAATGAATATTTCAATGACAAAAAACCATGGATATTAAAGAAAAACGATGAAGAAAAATTCAAAAAAGTAGGAGCCGACTTGTTTGTATTAACATATGCAATTGCGATGTTAATGGAACCGATTACTCCAAATGCTAGTTCGGAATATTTACTAGTAAATGGTCTTGAAAATAACGAATTGTGGAAAACTAAAGATATTAAAAATTTATTATCTGAGACTGTAGATAAGGTTAAACTTAAAAAACCTAAGCCCCTATACGCAAAATATGAATAAATAAAGTATTTTGAAAAAAGTGTCAACAAAAATATTTATTCCCTAACAGCTGTTTTATTGCAATTTATAAGATTGAGATTTGAGGGCAACGATTTACGAAGTTGCTAGGATGTGGTCGATCTCAAAAGTGAGGTCTCAAGGATCTTTGATACATTTTGCCACGAAAATTCTTTCCTTGTTTTTAATCCGTTTTTAGATAAGTGAAGATACCGTTCTTCGTTATTTATTAAATTTAATACAGCTTTAGTAATATCCTTTGAATTACTTGAAGAGAAAATAGCATTTTCTTGATCAAGGGCAAATTCCTTATAAGCTGAGCACTCACTAGCAATTATGGTAGGTGTTCCGGAACAAATAGATTCCAAAGCAGCTTTGCCAAATGATTCTGAAATTGAAGGAAATATTGCAAGGTCTGCAGAATTTAGCAACTCTCCTACTTGATCAGGTTCAACTCCACCAACGAAAACAATATAGTCTTCCAAATCTTTTTTTAGAATTGCTGACTTAATACTGTTGAAATAATCTTCATACTCTTTTTTAGTAAAAAATTTGTTCTCACCAACAATTTGCAGTTTTGCCTTAAGCCCTCTCGATAATAAATTCTCAATAACTTCTACTAAAATATGCTGACGTTTTTGGGGACGAAGAGAACCGACAGTAACTATATTAATTTCATTGCGAACTCTTATGGATTCCTTTTGTTTATAGGGAAATGTATTTATATCAATTCCTCTACGAATTACTTCAATTTTTTCTTGTGGTATGTTTCTGGAGACTAATACTTTCTTTTCATCATTTGATGTACTATATATTTTATTTACGCTTTCTAAAACCATTTGTTCTAGATCGATGTAAATAGGAGATACACTTCCAAATTTCAAATACTCATCGCTTAGCAACATTGGGAACAATAAAGTTTTGTTTAAGGGAAGCAGGTCCCGAAAGATAACTCCAAAAGCAGTTAATGGGTGGAAAATACAGACCAGATCGTAATCAGATAGAAGTGTTGTTTTAAAGTAGGATGCAGAAAGAACAGATTGTGTTATTTCTGGAATTTCCTGCAACTCGACGGTCTTGAATAATTCTTTAGCAGTTAAATCTGATGTTTTTATTCTTACCACCTTAACTCCAGGAAAAAGCTCTAATCGGGATTTTTTCTGTAAATTATATTTTTTTCTAGTATATTCGTTGCTAAGATTGTTAGGAATTACTTTATTTACAAAAATATCAATTGTGTGTCCGTATTTAGCTAACCAATAACTATAATTTCTAACAATTACAGGGTTACCATCATTATCAACTTCGGGTATTGAAGGATCTCTATTATAAGCTAAAAATGCCAATTTCATACTAAAATAGTATACTACAATTCATGACTAGGATTTTATCCAAAGCGACTAAGGTAGAGATAAAAAAGTTAAAAAAACAGAATAACTATGTTCATGAACTGTACAGATGGTTTCCTGTTAAGGATACTAAACTTTTTATAGAACTATATAGACGGATATTTGATAATTTAGATTTAACGAACAGTCTAAACAGAGCTAGGGTCCGTGGAAATTCAAATAAGGAAGTATATGCATCCTTGCTATCTAAATATAGTCAACTCCCCAATGAAACAGTCAAAGATGAAAAGTTAATTTTAAATCTAGCAAAAGATTTTTTAGCTGGCGCACCGATTTGGAAAAGTCCATTGCTTCAGTATAATGTTGGTTCTGCTACTAATATAGCTTCCAATGTATTGTATGCAATATCCCAAGAAGTTAACGTATATAACATAAATGACGGTCTTGCTGGTAATGCTCTAGCAGCTGAGAAAGTTGTTTGTAGGATTTTATCACTTTTGGCGGGAGTCGACCCTGATAAATCTGCGGGTATATTTACATTTGGTGGGACAGGGACGAATTTATATGCTATTAAGGTAGCAATAACAAAGGCAGTACCACAATCAAAAAAACTGGGATTAAGAGGGAAAATAAAAATTGCGATTACAGAGGATTCTCATTTCTCACACATGACAAGTCTCAACTGGTTGGGAATTGGCGAGGAAAATGCCATTGTTATGCAAGCAAACAGAGATAGGACAACAAATATATCTAGAGCAGAGAATGAAATTAAATCGGCGATAGAAAATGATTTTTTGGTACCAGCAATTATTGTTAATGGTGGAACTACATATGATAATGCTATTGACAACATCAACAAGTTTGTAGAGATGAGGAATAAATTGGTAAAGAAATACGAATTAAGATATGTTCCCCATGTACATGTCGACTCTGTGATAGGTTGGTCATTCTTGGTATTTAGGGATTACGATTTTGACAGAAATGAACTTGATATTGAGTCTAATACATTAAAGATACTTAATATTCAGGCTAAAAAAGCTGCAGCAATAGCAATGGCTGATTCATGGGGTGTAGATTTTCATAAAGGAATTGGTTCTAGTCCCATTCCCTGTAGTATGGTTATTATGAATAATAGTGATAGTTTTGCCACTTTACTTCAACAAAATGAAGATGGGAGCAATCTTCATCAACTGGCTCAGGAATTCAGCCATATAAATCCCGTTAGTTATACACTAGAAACCTCAAGACCTGGGGGTGCCGCTTTGGCTGGATTGACAACTATTTTTACTTTAGGAGTTAAGGGCCTTCAGGCACATTTGGCTAATTTAGTTCAAATGGCCAGATTAACTAGAGTTCTTGCTCATAGTGATGCTAATTTTAATATAGTAAACACAGATTCTTTGGGCTTTGTTACTATGCTTCAATTGATACCAATATCTTTGCAAGGATCAAGTTTGGTTAATAAACAACTTGAGGATAATTCACCCAAGATGGCAAAGTTCATTGAAAACTTAAATAAATATAACGAAGATTTCTTTAGTTTTGACAAAAAGGATCGAATTCATAAAAATCAGGGTGTGGAATACTCTTTTAGTAAAGGTTACTGTAGTACACCTAGTGGTATTAAAATATCTGCAATCAAGTTATATCCTACTTCACCGTTAATAACTCCAGAGCATATTGAAGAAGCTATAAATACATTAATAACAAGCAAGGATAATTTTGATAAACAAATACAATGAGAGCGATAATTTTAGCAGCAGGTAAAGGGACAAGGTTTGAAGGTAAAGTCAAATCTCTTTTAAAAATAAACGAAGAAACTATTATTGGGCGTCTTATTAGGCAACTTAAATCTGCAGGAATAAAACCGATATATGTTGTTACTGGTTTTAAAGCTGAAAAGTTTTTGGAACTTCCCGATGTCGTTTTAATAAATGATCCGTTATATCACACAGCAGATAATGCACGGTCACTAAAAGTTGCCTTAGATCGTATAGGCTTTGAAGATACGGTGATGCTAGATGCCGATCTGCTTTTAAGTAACGATTTAATTCCTAAATTAGTTAATTCGTTTAAAAGCGAAAGTATTTCTTTGGTAGATTTACGAACAACTGATCCAGAGGCAATGAAACTGGTAATCAAAGACGGTTATATTATCAAGTTTTCTAAAGAAGAGGGGGTTGGATCTGAAGTATGTGAAGTTGTTGATAAAGAAAGATTGAAAAAAATTTATGATGACTTGGATAATATAAGATGGTGGGGTGTCGGACCGAATACAACCAGATTTAGAACTGTAGAAGTTAATCCTAATTCAAAATGGATGGATGTTGATACGCCAGAAGAATATAAAGGTGCACAAAAGGCATTCAAGGATGAGTAATGTGATTACTTTTCTGTTTGGTTGCCTGCATTTATTTGAGGAAAAGGTTCGTTTGTTATCTTCTTAGACAGTAACTTGTTTAGTACTTTCCATGCTTGGGTTTAAATTTAAAAATAAGACCACACTCCTTAGTATGAAATTTATATAAGTTAATTCCACTAATAACAAGTCATAACTTTTTCTCTAAGATCAAAATATATCATTATCCAAGAAATTGTTTATCAAATTTATTTATCAACTATTTCTTTAATATCTTTTTTAAGCTGTTCCAGACTCTTGTAAATTATTGAGTTGATTTTCATTTCTTTCGCTGTATTGATGTTTATTAAAGTGTCATCCACGAAAATACAATTTTCGGGATTGCAGTCGATTTTTTTAAGAACATTAAGAAACGCCTCTTTCTCAGGTTTTCTAAATCCCTCTTCATAGGAAACAAAATACTTGTCAAACATCGATTTAATCGTCCGTGTTAACTTGTCTTCTTGGGCAATATTTACTGCGTTGCTCATAACATAGATTTTGTATTTCTCTCTTAAATTTTTGATAAAATCTAATAGCTTCCAATCAATACAATTCTCTTCTTTTAGACTAAGTTTAGTCCATTCCTCGTAAAGAGTCTCTGGAGTTTTACTGGTATCAATGGCTCGTGAGATATTTCGTAGAAAGGTTTTGGGTGTTTCAGCACCAGTCAGTAGGCTTCTCCGATCATAAGTGACCCAGATTTTGCGAGCCTCCTCGATAGAAATGCCATATATTGTAGATATTGACTCTGGGATTCTTAGTGTTTTCTTTTTATTAAGATCAAGAATTACTCCACCCACATCAAAGATGATTGCTTTTATTTCTTGTTGCTTCTTTATCACTGTTAATAATGAAATTATAAACTAGAGTTCTGAAGTGGTAAAATATCGTGTAATTTTTTAAAATTGTAATTGAATGGTATATAAACATAAATCACGTAGAATATAAACGATGAGCAATCAAATTAACTATGATTATTTCGCATAAACATAAATATATTTTTATTAAACCGACAAAGGTGGCGGGAACGAGTTTGGAGGTCGCTCTAGCTGAGAGTTGTGGCAAAGAGGACATAATTACACCTATTACAGAATATTCTGAAAGTTCAGATGATGATCGATACGAACATCTGGCGAGGAATTTTGATGGTTATTATAATCACCTTCCTCCAAGCGAAATAAAGAAGAAAATTAGGAACGATACATGGAATAATTATTATAAGTTTACAGTTATACGAAATCCTTGGGACCAGGTTGTTTCTCGATATCATTGGGAGAAATATCGTACTGAACCAGATTTGGTTTTTAACTACTTTATTGAAAATTTTGAACAAAAATGGACAAATACACGTTTTTATTTTAATGCTCAGGGAAAACTAATTTGCGATTATTATATAAGATATGAAAACTTATATAGAGACTATAAGCAAGTTTGTGACCATCTGGGGATACCGAATGCAAAGTTGCCTAGACTAAAATCTAAGCATAGAAAAAATAGAAGGCATTATTCTAAATATTACAATAAGAAAACTAGAAAAATAGTGAGGGAATTATTTATAAAGGAGATTGAATGCTTTAATTATCAATTTCAAGAGACATAAACAATATTTCCTTAAAATTACTTATGATTTCCCACAAATACAAATTTATATTTGTTCATATTAGTAGAACTGGAGGAACTAGTATAGAGGATGTGTTTTCAAAAGACGAAGTACCTCCGGGTGAAAAACACAAAACTGCTGTTGCCATTAGGACAATTGTCGGAGAAAGTGTTTGGGAAAATTACTTTAAGTTTACATTTGTGAGAAATCCTTATGATCGCATGATATCGTACTACTTATGGAGAAAGAGTAAACATTGGGGTTGGGATGCTAAAAATAAAACTTTTAAGGAATGGTTAGAGTTTATAGAAACATATAGACAATCTAAAGTCGGACCGATAAAAACTCCAGTTTTTCATCTTGCTATCCAGCAACAATTTGATCAGATTTCTGATGGTGAAAAAGTTATATTAGATTTTGTTGGACGATTTGAAAGTATCCAAAATGACTTTGACAAAATTTGTGGGATTTTGCATGTAACGTATAAAGAACTCGCACACATTAATATGCTTGAAAGAAACCATTATTCAAAATACTATGACCGAAAAACACGCTTACTAGTTCAAAAACTTTATAAAAAAGATATTGATCACTTCAACTATAAATTTGAAAAAAAATAAAAGTTATGTCATCTTCGACTCTATTCCTTTGTCTCAGGTAACCTGTTAGTTCTTGTAAAAAAGTTGTTTGTTTCGCATAGTTAATTATTGAATAAATTTACATTTTCTATCGGGACATCAGGAAAGATTTACTGCTCCTGTGGTAGAAGAAGAACTGGTGAGGGGCCACAGAAGGGTAAACACTTATATTATCGATGTACAGATAGAGTTTATATGCACCCGTTACCTCGTAAATGCCATGAGAGGGGGATAAATGCCCGCATTGCAGATAAACTGGTTTGGGATGGCATATCAAACTACATGACTAATCCTAAAGTTCTTAAAGCTCAGGTAAGGCGGTGGATGGGTGAACAAAAGGAGGAAGTGAAACAAACCGATAAATCAATTGAAGAATTAAAAAGTGAGCTAACTAGAATCAAAAAGGAAGAACAAAGATACATCAAGGCTTATGGAGCTGAAATGATAGATTCTGATCAGTTGAAGGAGTCAACAAAGGATTTAAAGAAACAAAAAAAGTTGATTGAACAACAAATTTTCTCAATGCAAAGAGAAACTATAGTAGAGGTTAATAACTATCCAGAAGACAAAGAAATTGATGAATTCTGTAAAATAGCCTATAAGGTTATTGGTGATATGGGGTTTGAGGCTAAACAGTCTATTGTCCGAAAGGTGGTAGACACGATAGTAGGAACGCAACACGACATAAAAGTATATGGGCATTTAGCCTTAAATTCGAGTATAATTGCAAATGTATGGAAAGGAGGAATCCAAGATGTCAAGTTCGAAACTAGCAGTCGGGATAGTGGGTCTTCCGAATGTGGGGAAGTCAACACTTTTTAATGCGCTTGCATCAAGGCGCTTAGCCGAAACTGCACCAAGACCGTTTACGACCATAGAGCCGCACGAAGCAGTGGTCCCCGTGCGAGATAGTGATTTAGAAAAATTAGCAGAATTGGTTAAACCTGAAAAAACTATTCCTGCAACTGTGACTTTTATAGATATCGCAGGGTTGGTTGCTGGAGCCCATAAAGGCGAAGGATTAGGAAATCAATTTTTGGCCAAAATCCGCGAAGTAGATGCAATTGTACATGTTGTCAGAGCTTTTTATGACCCTTCGGTTGTTAGTCAAAACGAAAAATACGAAACGGGATCACAGGAGCAAATTTACGATGATATCGAGATTGTCAACATTGAACTCGAGTTGGGTGGAATTAAGGATAAACCAAGTGTAATTGTTTTGAATGTCGGAGAGGATGACATCAACTCGCTTGATACAAAAGAAAAAATTATAGCGGTTACAGAAAAGTTCAAAATAGCTACAATAGCAATTTCTGCAAAAATTGAGGAAGATCTTATCGACTTTAATGAAGATGAGAGAAGGCAGTATCTCTCTCAAGCGGGGGTTTCCGAAACCGGTCTGGAAAAACTTATAAAAACAGCATATTCGATGCTTGATTTAATTACTTTTTATACTATTAAGGGGGGAAAAGAAGTTCACGCATGGAGTTTAAAAAGGGGAGCAAGTGCAATTGAGGCGGCGGAAAAAGTACATACAGATTTTGCAAAGGGATTTATTAAAGCAGAAGAGATTTTGGTGCATCGGCTACTGGAACTTGGTAGACAGGTAGGAGAAACTCATCACGATATATGGACACTGGCAAGGGAGAAGGGATTGGTAAAATTAGAGGGAAGGGATTATATAGTCCAAGACGGAGATGTTATTGAGTTCAAAGTTGGGAGTTGATCCCGCAGAGCGGGACAGGTATACTTAGCCTCGTATGAACGATTATGAATTAACTGTGGTTTTGCCGGGGGGAGCATCTAGCGCGAAGAAGAAATCGATTAATGAAAAATTAGATAAACTTCTTAAGAGCCTTGAGGGAAAGATTAAAAAGACTGAGGAATGGGGAAAGTTAGATTTGGCTTATAAAATTGGCAAAGAAGATTCTGGTTTATTTATTCACTTTAATCTAGAATTAAACGGAATGGCAGCTATGAATCTTAAAGATAAATTACATCTCGAAAGTGATATAATTAGGTATCTTATTGTTAAAAATCCAAAATCCAAATAACAAAATCCAAATTATTTGATATTTGAAATTTGGGCTTGGGATTTTGAGCGAGAGCGTGAATATGGCAAGGAGTCTAAATAAAGTTGAATTAATCGGAAATCTTACACGGGATCCTGAGCTTCGCTATACACCGGCTGGGACGGCGGTCTGCACTTTGGGTTTAGCCACTAATCGACAATGGACTACCGATTCAGGTGAGAAAAAGGAAGACGCAGAATTTCACAGAATTGTTGCCTGGAATAAATTAGCTGAATTGTGCGCACAGCTTTTAACTAAGGGAAGAAAGGTTTATGTAGAGGGACGACTTCAGACACGCCGCTGGACAGGACAAGACGGGCAGGATAGAACCACAACTGAAATCGTAATCAACGATATGATTATTCTTGATTCTCGAGGAGCTGCAGCGGTGGTTAGCACAGACGAGTTTAATGTACCCGAGGATGCGATCGCCGAGCAGCCTCCCGTTGAAACCAGCGGAGTTGAAGCAAAAGAATCTAAGCCAAAAGAAGGGACCAAACCTACTTCTAAAAAAGCCAGTACGAAGACTTCTGGCGAAAATGGAGAAAAAGAGAAAAAAATTGATGAGGAAGCTGCTACAGATGAAGACATTCCCTTCTAGGAATTTGTATGCCGAAAAGAAAAGCGCCGCCAGTCACAAGATTTAAAACCCCCGAAAACTGCCCTTTCTGTAAAATGGGTAAAAATCCTGATTACAAGGACTACAAAACGCTCGAAAAATATCTCTCAGATAGGGCCAAAATTCTTGGCCGTGACCGCACGGGTATCTGTACACGACACCAAAAGAAACTTTCAACTGCGATTAAGCGTGCTCGCTACTTGGGTTTGCTTCCATTTGTCCCCGGGATGTAATTTCAATTTTTTGAAAACCACCGCGTGGTACAATGGTTGATGTTCTTACCTAAATTATGCTAAAAGTTAATTTTTCTATAGTTCGGAAAATATTACTACTAAGTTTCCTTGTTGCAGTGTCTTTTGCCGGAGGATATTTTTTCGGATATAAAGGATTTAGAGCGAGCGTACAAAAGTTTCCCGATGTTACGATCGATAGAGTTGTTCCGCAAGATAAGGATTCTATCGACTTTGCTCTTTTTTGGAGAGTTTGGGATACGCTTTCCGCTAAGTACTACGATCCTGATAAAATAATTCCGTCAGAGATGGTTTACGGGGCTATAAGAGGTATGGTTTCAGCAGTCGGGGACCCCTACACCGTTTTCTTACCTCCGGCGGAAAATAAAGTAGTTCAGGAAGATTTGCAGGGAACGTTTGAGGGGATTGGGATACAAATCGGGTTTAAAGGAAGCCAACTTGCTGTTATCGCACCACTCCCTGAGTCACCTGCTGAAAAAGCTGGAGTTCAAGCGGGAGATTTTATTATCGGCATTAAAGACGAGACCAAAAATATTGATATGGGTACGGTAGGTATAACCGTTCCCGAAGCAGTGGAGGCGATTCGAGGCAGAGCAGGGACTAAGGTTAGCTTACTACTTTTGCGTGATGGTCAGTCAGAGGCGGACGAAGTGGAAATTGTTAGAGAAAGTATAAATGTTCCTAGTATTGTTGTTGATTATATTAGCGAGAACGGGCGACTAGCTCATATTAAAGTTATCAAGTTTTCAGGAGAAACAACGGCTGAATGGGAGGACGCTCTAGTAGAACTTGTAACAAAGCCAAATATAGAGGGAATTATACTTGATGTTAGAAATAACCCAGGAGGATATTTGGATAAAGCGATCGAAATCGCCTCTGATTTTTTAGAAAATGGTGACACTGTTGTTAAGGAAGAAGGTGCAGATGAATTTGAAAATGTTTATAGAGTAGAAAAAATCGGAAGACTCAGAAAACAAAAGATGGTTGTTTTAATTAATGAGGGTTCGGCCTCGGCTTCTGAGATTTTGGCAGGAGCTCTGAAAGATAATAAAAGAGCGAAACTTATCGGGACTACTACTTTTGGGAAGGGAACGATTCAAGAACCGCTTCCGGTGGATGGAGGAGCGGGTTTACATGTTACAATTGCTCGTTGGCTAACTCCGGGTGGATTTTGGGTAAACGATGGTGGTTTAAAACCGGATATAGAAGTTGAAGATAATTCGGATACAGAGGAAGACGAACAATTACAAAAGGCAATTGAAGAAATGAATAGCTAATTCTCAGTTACTTCTTAGGTACTTAACGTAAGTTAATATTATGGAACCAATGCAAAAGCCGGAATCAGGGAAAAAGCTTAGCATCAGAGGACTTTTGATTTTTACGGCCATTACGGTAGTATTATCTGCTTCGGCAATTGGCGGTGCAATAGCAGATAGACTTTTTGTAATTAAACCATTGGACTTTCTGCTTGAACGACAAAATGGATTAGGTTTTCGTACCGGTACTATTGAACAAAGAGTTTTAAATGAAGAGTCGGTTGTAACGCAAGTAGCCGATAGGGTTTCGCCATCTGTTGTTACGATCGCAATAGTGGAACCCCAGAAAAGAATTTTGGAATTTAATCCATTCGGTGGGGGATTTAGGTCTCGCATTGAAGGAGGGGAACCTCAGGATATCGGAACCGGATTTATTGTTTCTGAAGATGGTTTGATAATCACAAATAAACACGTAGTATCCAATACAGAGGCTTCTTACAAGGTAGTTTCTTCAGATAATAAAGAATACGAGGTCGAAAAAATTAGTCGTGATCCTTCAAACGATCTAGCTGTTCTAAAGATAGATGCAAGCGGACTAATTCCTGTTGAAATGGGGGATTCCGGGAAATTGAAAGTAGGGCAGTTTGCTATTGCAATTGGTACTGCTCTCGGAGAATTTCGCTCAACTGTTACAACAGGTGTGATTTCTGGTTTAGGGCGGGGAATAACCGCAGGATCGGCTTTTGAGGGCTTTGTTGAACGGCTTGATGATGTTATCCAAACCGATGCGGCAATTAACCCGGGAAATTCAGGCGGTCCGCTTCTAAATTCTGCGGGGCAGGTAATAGGAGTCAACGTGGCCGTCGCCCAAGGAGCAGAGAATATCGGCTTTGCAATTCCAATTAATCTTGTTAAAGATGCGCTAGACCAGTTTGAAAAAACAGGAAAGTTTGCTTCAAAACCTTTCCTTGGTATTCAATACCAAATGGTTGATGAGGAAACCGCAATTTTAAATAAAGTTGTTCAAGGAGCATATGTAGTTGAAGTAGTCGGAAATTCTCCGGCGGCAAAGGCAGGAATTGTAGCGGGAGATATAATTACTAAGTTTGACAGCGAAGATGTTCGAGACACTAATGGTGGTTTGGCTGATTTAATCTCGAAGAAAAAAGCGGGCCAAACGGTCTCTCTCGAGGTTTGGCGCGACGGTGAAACCCTTCAACTCACAGCAACACTTTCAGAATTCAGTGAATAATTTCTTCTTGTTTTATTAACTTACACATACTATCCTTTTCGTATGAACAAGAAAGACCCGCTTGTTAGAAAAAGTATGTTAGACCAGGCCGTCAAGGCTATTCTTAAAGGAATGGATAAACTGATTGGTCAGACAGGGGAGAATCTTCGGGGCGAAATAAAAAATGCAAAGTCGGAACTTAGAAGCGAATTTAAAACGGAATTGGGATTTGTTAGAGATGATATTAAAGGTTTAACTGCTGAATTATCCGACACTCCATCTAAAAGAGAATTTAATGAATTGAAAAGTAGAGTAGACAAATACCACCCAGCAAGTTAATTAATAATTTTGCGCGAAAGAGAAACTCTTCAATTAACAGCCACTTTGAGTGAATTTAGCGAGTAAGCCAGAATACCCATTGTTCAAACCTACTTAACACCCGGTGTTGGTTAATCTTCTCAGTTTGTCTTTAAATTTACTCTTAAACTTTTGAAAAATAATCATGCATTGTATTAAGGGTATCGGTTAATAGTCTATAATTTTCATCTGGTGTCTTAGTAAAATCTAAACAAGCATATGGATGTGGAATATCTCCAGAGATTGCCTGTAAGTGTATTCGTAAATATTGTTCGTACAGTGTATTAAGAAAGGGGAGAGTTAGTACGGTTCTCGATGGATTCTCCTGTTCCTCGTCCCTATCGAGGGATTCTTTGGGTGGAATTAAACAGAAAATGTAGGCTTTATAAAAAGGTTTTAAACGTGGCCAGTCTGGTTGCATAATTTCTTCGACAGTGTATTCAATTATATCCTGCGAGAATCGATGTAGCCGTCCTCCATGTAAATAATTTGCTCTTGAAAATACTAGTATATCGAGCTCGTTTCTCTCAACTAATATCGGAGTTGACATTTCCTTACCAGCACATACTTCTGCATACGTTTCATATTCAGATTTTAAGGCATAAAGTTGCCACATATGCTGTTCAAAGAAACTATATCTTATTGTTGGATCACCCTGAAGGTTATTTTTAAACTTACTTGCATATCTTCCAAGATGGTAGATCCATGGGGTCGGAGTGCCAGTCACACTGACGGGTATTTGTATTTTATCTGCCATTTCATTATAACTTCGAGTAAAAACGGTGGTTTTTCCTGCACTTGGAGGGCCATTTAATCCAACTATCGATAAATTTTCATCAATTCTTAAAGATTCTCTCGGCCAAATTATCTCATTAATCTGAGGTAGCTCACTGGGTAATATTTCTGACGATACTTCTAACTTTCTAAGCGCTATTTTCGTTTCTTCCTCATGATAAAAAAGACCATGTTCTAACATTTCCGCCAAAATAACATTCTTTAACACTTATTACAAGTGATATAATCGCTGCAAATGGGAGCGGAGAGAACCGAACAATACTTTCATAGCTTTGATTCCGATGCATTGCCAAGTGTTGATTGGCAAGAAATGCTTGATAAAAGGGTTGTATTTGCGCCTCAAAATATACTTGCTGCCCTGAAGGAGGCCGAGCAGTTATTAGTTAGTCATCCTGGCCCAAATCTTGAAAGGAGAAAGGTTCTCGCACCAGAATGGTTTGGCTATTGGAAGGATTTACTAATCGCGTTTCCTTACGAATCAGACACTGGGCTGATGTTTTCTGGAGATAAGTTAGTTAAATTTGAGGATTTATCACGTTTACTGGAAAGTAGATATAAAGATGAAAATACAGGAATGATATTTGTTGCTGGGGCAGAAGGCCATAAAGGGCATATCCACGCTGCGAAATATATGGCAAGCGTGGTTCCTGTGACGGTTTGGGGATTTGAACAAGATGAATATATGCAAAGGAAGGCCCGCAAAGCGCCATTTCTTCCCTTGCAATTAAGGCTTTCTATGTGGTTTTATGAACCGACAGTCACTCATCTTGCCGTATTACCGAGCAATCTTTCTGGTTTACCAGATAACGACCACTACAATGAGTTATTTATTATGGCAGGTGTTAAATATTTTTTTGTACACGAAAAGGACCCATACCTTTCGCAAAAACTGGTAAGGGGAGGACAAGATTTGGATAGAACAATTCGTCATCCCTTTCATATACTAAGCACAACAGAAGCGGTACAAGAACTCATGCCTGAAGTAAGTTTAGAAGAAATCTATTATTATTTGGTTAGACAAAATTTGCGTGTAATTCCTGATTTACCGGCTGAGCGAATTTCTGAGAGAGTTAAAAAACTATTCTCTGACGATGGAAGTTTTGCTGTGGAAGGGCAAGTTCGGGGATTTCAAAGACCCCCTTCAAAATTTACCGATTTTGATTTACTGGGTGATGAAGTACCTGTGAGTTACGGTGATACTATCTTTATTGAATAGGAATTGATATTGAAAGATATCCATTATAAATTCTTGGTTGCCTCAATAACTTTATCTAAATTTCCGTCAACTATCGATTCCAGATTTCCCCAGCTTTTGCCGATTCTGTGGTCTGTGATCCGATCTTGGGGGTAGTTATATGTGCGGATTTTTTCAGCTCGCATGCCGCGGCCGATAGGGGAGCGGTAATCTGCAATCTCTTGAATTTTTCTTTCTTCTTCGCGTTCCCAGAGTTTTGCACGAAGTAAATCGAGTGCAATTTCGCGGTTTCTTTCCTGGAAGCGTTCCTCGTGTGCGGTAACAATTATGCCTGAAGGTTTATGTATAAGCCTTACCGCCGTTGAGACCTTTTGTACATTTTGACCTCCCTGAGTTGAAGCTCTGAAAAATTGCCAGTCAAGATCTCCCGGATTAACTTGAATTTCGGATTCTTTTATTTCCGGTAACACAGCAACTGTTGCCGTTGAAGTATGAATTCTACCTCGCTTTTCTGTTATAGGGATTCTTTGGACCCTATGGACACCGGATTCATTTTTCAAAAGATCAAAGGCATTTAAACCGGAGATCAGGACAGTTTTTTCATCGAGTTGTGTTACCTTCCAGCCTTTTTTAGCAGCATATCGCATATACATTCTTAGAAGATCTACTCCCCAGATCTTGGCTTCGTCGCCCCCTGTTGCTCCACGAATTTCAATGTATGCTTTTTGGGGAAGGTCGATCGATCGATAATTTGAATTATATTGGTTATCTTGTTTTGTAGAGTCCATATTTAAGTAATGAAGTAGAATGTAGCTGGTAGCTTGTAGCATGTTTATTCAAGAGATTTCCCAAGCTACTATCTACTTGCTACTAGTGTTTTTTTCCTGTTTTTCGAAGCTCTTCCAAAGTTTCTGGTCTTTCAAGTTCTTTCTGAATCTTGCGCTCGCGCTTTAGTCTTCTTTTTTCAGTTTTTGTAACTCTTTTCTCTTTGGCTTGAGACTGTTTTGTACGAAATGCATCTACTCGTCCTGCAGTATCTACATATTTCATCTGGCCTGTATAGAAGGGGTGACAGTTATAGCAAACCTCAACTTGTATTTCGGGTATAGTTGCTCCTACTGTAAATGAATTACCGCAAGCGCAACTTACCTTTGCTTCCTCAAACCATTGTGGATGAATACTAGCTTTCACAATCAGGTATTATACCTTCTTTTTTTTGACTCGGCAATTACAAGGCCGACTGCAATTATTATTCCTCCCAAGACAAAGGAAGTTGATAAGCTTTCATGAAGCCAGAAAATTGCCAAGGGAACCATAAATAAAGGTTGGAGATAATTAAAAAGTACTGCTTCCGAAACTTCTATCGATCGCTGGCCTCTCACATAAAGAAAATAAGCGAGGTTGCCTGATAAAAGTGCCATATACCAAACGCCTAAGTGATATTTCAGCGGAAGAGTGGTAATAATGTTTATTAAATCACTTAACCCATAAGCTAATAGTGCTATTGGGATTAAGGTAACGGCTCCAACAATAAAAGCCAAGTTTGTAAGATTTGCCGATACAATTTTTTTCTGGACTGCTTTTTTTGCAACAAGAATTGAGCCGCTGTCTGCAGAAAGAAAAAGTAACAGTAAAATGTTTCCCGTTAGTCTCACGTCAGACCCACTTCTGAATAGTGGGGAGAAAGAATTTAACAGTACACCGAGAAGAACAATTGAGATGCCAGCCTTTTCCCTACGGGTTATACGATCTCGGAAAAATATCGAACCCCCTGCTGTTACCATCAGGGGTCCGATAATGCCGATTAGTGTTAAATCTAAAACAGTGGAGTTGTCTAGCCCAAAAAATAAAATTCCCAGAGCAATTGGAACGGCAAGTAAACCGTAAAATACTGCGATTGGAAAATTTGCCCTTAACTTTCGAAATTTCTTACCTCTTTTAATTTTTAAAAGAAAAAAGCCTAAAGAAAATATGGCTGCAATCGTGAAACGGTAAGTGAGAAATGGTAGGGGATCAATTCCTGACAATGTGTATTTAATAATTGGTCCGGCTGCCCCCCAAATGGCTGCAGTGAGTATTAAATAGATATAAGCGCGCAGGCGATGTGAACTCATATTTTAGTAGTTGGCGGTGAGTAGTTAGTAGTTAGGGAACTATTCATTTGTGTCTTTAAATTTTCGAACCAGTTCTTCCAACTTAACATCCGCTTGTTTACCTGTTTCCAAGTCCTTAAGAATAACAGTATTTTTTTCCACTTCTTCAGGACCAATTACAATAAGCCACTTTATACCTTTTTTGTCGGCATATCGTAATTGTTTTTCAAGTTTGGTATTTTCATCAGGGAAAATTTCTGCTTCAATTTTATTTTCCCGCAAGTTTTTAACTACGGCTGTTGAGCTTTCAATCTGCTCGGGCGAAAAAACTGTAACTAAAACCCCTTGCCTTCTATCTTCTTGCGGGAAGAGTTTAAATTGTTCCATTGCCTCTATAACACGATCAAATCCCCAGGAATAACCGGTTGAAGGAATGTTAACTCCAGAAAGCTGGTTTATGAGATTGTCATATCTTCCTCCACCACAGACGGATCCGGCAGCGTAGCCCTCAATGACAAACTCATAAATTGTTGAATTATAATAATCAAGTCCCCGGGCCAAGCGTGGTGTAAAAGAAAATACAAAATCGGGTATTCCCAGTTTCCTTGCAAACCCCATTGTTTTTTCTAGCCTATCGGTTGGTCGAGCCTTGTCTAATGAATCAAAAAGAAGGTGAACACTATCGATTGAGATGCCTTTCTGGGCCAATTCTTCTTCCACCTCTCCACGAGTTTTATTGTCTAATTTATCGATTGTTTGAATGACTGGCAGCTGCATATTTTCGGGAATTTCGGCGCTCTCCATGATTTGGAATAAAATATCGCGGTCATTAATGAGAATTTTGAATTCCTTAAAACCTAAACTGGTTAGTAGGGTATTTCCTGCTGCGAGTATTTCGGCATCGGATAGGGGAGAGGTTGTACCGAATATATCGGCATCACACTGGGTAAATTCTCTAAACCGTCCTTTTTGGGGTTTTTCAGCCCTGTATGCAGATTGAATTTGATATCTGCGCCAAGGCATTGGGAGATTTTGCTGATACATGGCAAGTATTCGGGCCGTGGGAACTGTTTGGTCATAACGTAATGCAACTCTCCTTCCTCCTTCGTCTTCGAATTTAAATACTAGCTTGTCTGCTTCCTCGCCGTATTTATTAAGGAGTACTTCTTGATATTCTAATGCTGGGGTCTCTAAAGGTTCGAATCCATAAAGTTCAAACACCTCTCTGAATTTATTTTTAAGAAAAGTGCGTTTCTTAGCCTCTTTCGGCAAAAAATCCCTAAACCCTTTGACTGGTTGCAACATCTGTTTGTCCATAGTTTAAATATTAGCATTTAGTATTTAGTAAAGTAAATTACGGGGATACTATCAAGACCGTATCTTTTTCTCAGTATTTCTGACGTTTGTGAAGATTCAGGTTTTTCTTCCCAATTTACCCATACAGGATTTGGCATAATCTTGGTATTGTCCAGTAAGGCAAAGATTATGCCTTCTGCCGCGTATGAGGCTATAACTCTTTTTAAAATAATTAACTTTTCTTTCTCGTCTTGCTTTGTCAAGCCAACGTGGCTTATCATTCTATCCGTCCAATAGTCAATGATACTTTTCGGGATGATTGCGTTTTCTTTATTGCTGAGATACCTATAGACGAGTTTAAAAAACATTTCATATTCAACTTTAAAAATATTTTGAAGTTCGGTATATAGAACAATTTTGGGAGAGTTTTTGCCCAACAATTTTTTTGCCCTTTTTTCTAATATTTTTTTAAATTTTTTCGATAAAGACTTTATTTTTTCTTCACCCAATATCTTTTTAGATTTGGGGTAAAGATATAATCCATTGGTATTGGCGATGAGCTTGGTATATGTTGCTTCGGAGTTTTTTTGGATAATGTTTTCTGAAAACCACTTTTCTTTCCTCCATTGAGAGGTTAGCCTGGGAAGTTCGGTAAACTTATCTAATTTTTTACCCCCAACAACCGACTTTATATCAACGTCAAAATTGACCCACCTTCCGTACTTTTTGTCCTCCCGAATTTGCCTTGGAGGACATTCCCAACTGTAGAAAGATATGGGTTCGTTGTATTCCCATAAATTTGCTAGCTTGCTCCAGTTTTGTGGAGAGTAAGTGAATTTGTCTTTAATTTTATTTAAAATTTTTTTATTCATTAATAATTGTCAATAATTAGCCCTTTCCCTTTTTCGTGCAAGACAAATATTTTGGGTAGGGGAGGAATTCCTCTAGCTTTTCTTAAAGAATCTATGATTTGGCTTCTTCTTGTGGACTCATTCCAAGCAAGAATTACAGAATCTCCGAACATTTTGTATAAATAGAATCCTTCCACCGCATATTGTCTTATAACATCAGTTGCTAAAGATTCCAACTTGGGTTCTAATAATGGGTCTAATTTGGTATGCTTTGATATTATATCTACTTCTGTTTTTAATACATCATTTGGTAGAAAGGGGAGTAAATCGTCCACCTGAGTTTCTTTGAAAAGATTCATAAATTCTTCAAAACCCTGCTGGCCCAGAAGAGAGGAGAGTGTTAGTACCGCCACTTTTTTGGATCCTATAAGCTCGTCAAGTTTAGTTTGTACGTAACCTGTATATGTTTCTATAGCATTTCTTGTGTCTATCTCTCCGTCTAGTCTAAGACAGGCTGGATATAAGCAGTATGGGTTATTGTCGGCAACAATTTTTACATATTCTAATGAAGATTGGATTTGCCCAATCATTTCTGTCAGCCTTTTTTCAAGGCCAATTCTAGATATAATTCTATAATCTTTTTGGAATCCCTCGACTGGATCTATTGGCGCATATCTTCTATATAGTTTATTTGTTTCTGAGTCGAATTCTAAAGGAGTTCCTACTGGACAGATCCAATTAATGATTAATGGAGTTCCTATTCCCAGTGCAGTATATTGTATCAGTTCTTTTATTCTTATTGGTCTTTCGGGCGGAGCAACGGAGACAGATTTTATAAAACTATAGAAATTATCGGCCTTTTTTGCAGCCTCATCTCTATCCCATCTAGAAAAATATTCAAATCTATTTTCGTCATCGATATACATATGAATTAGGTTGGCGAGGGGATTAAGAAAATGTATTTAGAATTGGTAGTCCCCTCGCCGTAGGGTGTGGAGCCAGTGGCCATGATATATTAACCACCGTCGCTCTTGACGGTTCATGACATTTACCTCCTTTCAAATTATTTGAGTTCACCCTTGGGTAGGTGAGGGGAGTCGAACCCCCGATTCCAGCTCCACAAACTGGCGTGTTTCCGCTACACTACACTCACCATCTTTCCATCAAAAAACCCGCAGCTGCGGGGTTGTCGAGTCGAACTAGATTTTTTAAGGACTAAAAAACCCACCGGTTAGGTGGGTAAATCAAATAAATAAACCACCAACCGAGTTAGACTCGGCTGGAGTGATGATTTTGAACCGAATAAAAAATATTCATATGTTGGAAAGTATAATACTTTAATAGATAAAACTTGTCAATGGTTCGACCTTGCTCACCATTGATTCCGAACAAAGTCGAGAGATCAGCTCTTAATATAAAAACAATAGAAATATTCGTCTTGGTAGGTGTTGTCCGGATTTTTTACAGCATCTTTTAGAACTGTAACTTTTTCGAATCCCAACTTTTCGTAAAGCGATATTGCGCTTAAATTTTCTGAATTAACCCTCAAATGAAGTTGCTCAAGAGATAGATTTTCCTTTGCCTTGTCTATTAAATATTTAACAAGCTTTGATGCAACACCTTTCCTTCGAAGATCAGTGTGTACATAAACCTCATTTAGATATGCAATGTGTCTTTTATTTTTATAATAAGAATCCGCAAGCTGGGCAAAAGCGACTAATTTGTCTTTATCAAATAATCCATATATTCCGTAAAGCGGATGCTTTATCGAGTTAAAAATCTTTTGCCGAAAGTATGATAGATCATACTTAGTTTCTACATCATAGGTTGATAAAAATGCCAAAGGATCGGTTTTTAAAGATAGGAGTCGAAGCTGGCGATAGATTTCGGTATCATTGGGGGTTAGTATCCGGATCATATAGTAATTCTACTCTTCAGCCGGAGTGGGGGATACCTCTTTTTCAGCTACCTTAATTGTTCGGATATTTAAGGCATTTCCCTCAAATTCTCCGAAAGCGAAAAGTATATTTTCTTCTTCTAATTCATCCAGATCAGGCCCTTTCCAGCTTTTAGGAAATTGTAATATTATTTCACTGCCATTTTTTTCTTGGAGTGTTACCTCCTTTTTTGCTATGTTGATTATCTCGCCAAGAACTATCCTTCGGTTAAGTGTTTCGAGGGGCTCTGTCACGAGGATTCTTACTGCAGTCAAAACGTTATTTCCGTTTTTTAATCCCATAGCAACTATGAAGTCTCCAATCGCAATGTCGTTAAAAGAAATTTTGGAAGTCGACTTGGTTAAAACTTTCGCAAACGCTACGTTTTCGGGATCTACCGATACAAGTTGAATTTCATCACTTTCATCTTTTATTTGTAGAGAATCTAGGGTTTTGTCTGTTACAGAGCCGATATAGGCCTTTGGGTTATTACGCGCCGCTTGAAGCTTTTCCTGTACCTTTTCTCGAATAGCATTATCTTCTTTACTGGTCGGCGAGACAACCGATGGTGTTACGATGTCTTTGGCGAACTCACTTGAGTAAACAATTGTTAGCTTACTTTGGGTGTTTTCGCTAGCCGCATCATATGCTGCTATTAAGATTTGATTAACTCCCGACGTTAGTTCTACTTCTTGGCTAAAGGAACCTTGATTATCAGTTTCAAGCACATAATCCTCGGTTTCGCCTAAAATTACGATGGTTGAGGCAGGTTTTGTAATGCCTGCGACCGTAACTGGGCTTTCTGAAATTACGTCATTTTGTTCGGGTTGCGAAAGGGTTATCTTAAATTCGGAAGGGACTTCAGTTGGGCTCTGTTTTTGTAAAAGCGAAGGTAATTCGGGTAAGTTAGTTTTAAGGGCGCTATTTGCTCTCCAAATTCCGAAGGCAACGGCAATACCAACTCCCACTCCCACGACAATTGCAATAAGAATCTCTTTTCGCATTAAGGCTGGCAAGAAAACTTTCCTAAGACAGGGTTAATATAGTTAAGATTAAGACTCTTGTCAAGAAAGGACGAGTTTGTTAGTATGAGACGCGATGGATATCAGTTACCTTGGACACGCTTCCTTTAGAATGAAAGGAAGGAGAGCTTCAGTTGTCACGGATCCTTATGCACCCTACGTAGGTTTCAAGTTTCCCAAAGTTGAGGCAGATATTGTGACAATATCTCATAATCACGAAGATCATAATCAGTCACAACTGGTTTCGAACGTAAAAAGAGTTGTTGCAGGACCTGGGGAGTATGAAATTTCGGGCGTTTCGATTATAGGGATTCCGTCCTTCCATGATGAAGAAAAAGGAGCCAAACGGGGTACAAATACAATCTATGTCTTTGAGATAGATGACTTGCGGGTAGTACATTTGGGGGATTTGGGCCACAAACTTTCTGAGGAGGTTCTTGAAGATATTGGGACAGTTGACATACTCATGGTACCTGTAGGAGGATTTTATACTATTGGTCCAACTGAGGCTTCAGATATCGTTCGAAACATTGAACCTACTATTACAATTCCGATGCATTATAAGGTTTCAGGACTTGATCAATCTACATTTGGTAGTTTGGCAGCAGTTGATGACTTCTTGAAGGAAGTAGCGCTGCCAACAGAGAATCTTGATAAGCTTTCTATCAAAAAGGGAGATATTACCGAAGAGAAGAAAGTTGTTGTACTTGAAAGACGCTAGTATGCACTTTACAGCTACTTCTTTTGATGGTAAAAAGGCTCAATGGCATTTACGGATCAACTACAAGTACGTATTCCTCCACATTCTCCTGAGGCCGAGGGGTCAGTTCTTGGCGCACTTTTATTGGACAAAGATGCAATTATTGCTATTGCTGAGTTTTTAAAACCCGATGACTTTTATGACGACAGGCATAGAGAGATTTATCTAGCAGCACTCGAGCTTTATGAGGAAAGAACTCCGATTGATGTATTAACAATTTCTGAGCGCCTCAAAAAAAGAAAAATCCTCAAAAAAATAGGTGGCGTGAGTTATCTTGTTGGTTTGGCTAATCAAGTTCCGACAGCAGCGCACGTTGAACATTACGGTAAGATAGTTAAAGACGCTGCAACTAAACGCTCCCTAATGAAAGCTGCAAGTACACTCGTTGAGTTATCAATGGATGAAGGTTTGGCAGCAGATGAACTACTGGATAAAGCAGAGGCTCAAGTCTTTGCAATTACTCAAAAGCACATTAAACACGCCTTTACTCCTGTACGCGACGCTTTGGCACAAAGCTTTGACAGACTTGATGAGCTTCATAAACAAGCAGAAGGGTTACGGGGTGTTCCTACTGGTTTTAAAGATCTTGATGATACTTTGGCAGGACTTCAGAAATCAAACTTAATTATTTTGGCTGCTCGACCGGGAATAGGAAAAACAACCCTAGCTTTAAATATCGCTCAGAATCTTGCCGTAAAATATAAACAGCCCGTTGGCTTTTTCTCACTGGAAATGAGTAGGGAAGAATTGGTGGATAGGTTATTGGTTGTGCAAGCGGATATTGATGCATGGAAGTTAAAAACTGGCAAGCTTTCTGAAGACGATTTTACAAAACTCTCTAATGCAATGGGGGAACTGGCAGAAGCACCAATTTTTATCGATGATACGCCGGCACAGAGCATTTTGGAGATGAGAACGAAAGCGCGTCGTTTACAGGTTGAGTCTGGTGTAGATTTAATAATTATTGATTATTTGCAACTAGCTTTATCTAGAAGGCTTGAAAATAGGGTTCAGGAAGTTTCTGAAATATCCCAAGGACTTAAGAATTTGGCGAGAGAACTCAAAATTCCCGTTCTGGCTATCTCGCAACTTTCCCGAGCTGTTGAACAAAGGGGGGAAAAACGTCCCCAACTTGCCGATCTTCGTGAGAGTGGAAGTATCGAGCAGGACGCTGATGTTGTAATATTTTTGTGGAAGGAAAACGAAGAAAATCCCGAGAATCTAAATCTTGATATTGCGAAACACCGAAATGGCCCGTTAAGAAGCCTAAAAATGGTTTTCAAAGGGGATAAGATGAAGTTCTTCGGAAGAGAAACTAAGCGAAGTGACTGAGCGAATACAAGATTCTGTAAAAGTAAGTTCTTTTACTGATGATCAACGAATAGGTTGTCTACAATTCAGAATTACTAGACGAATTAGGTAGATAATCCTATAATACATCATATGATGAAGGAGATACCTCTTCCTTTTAATCCTACTGAGTTTGATCCCAACGATTTGTCGGGGCATAAAACTCTAAAATTAATAGAGGCCAACTCGCAATATATACGCGAAATGGCGGGATCCAGAGAGTGGGTTGCTGCAATTGTTATACCGGCTTTGAATGAAGAAAGAAGGCTTCCTCTTTGTCTAGCATCAGTTAATGAAGCATTGGCAAGAATTCCTGATATACCTACTCAAGTTCTATTAGTTGATAACGGTTCCACCGATGCGACCTCTCAAATCGCAGAAGCTTTTGGCGCGAGAGTAATTTTTGAGTCCGAGAAGGGTATTGGGCGAGCAAGGCAGAAGGGCTTGTTATCGCTAGATAAAAGAGTTAAGCATGTAGTAACTACTGACGCAGATGTGATAGTAGATCCAGAAATGGTTGGTTTTCATATTGGCGCCTTATCCCAAGCTGGGGTAGTCGGTTCATATGGGAGGGTTTACGATCGTTTTGAGGGGGAAATTGACCCTTTAGATAGAGTTTTGTTGTATTTATTTCAAATAATCGGAGATAAGGTCCATGATTACAAGAGATTAAGAAAAGGAATTATTCTTTCCATAGGAAATAATTCTGCTTATTCTAGAGAAGCAGCTTTGAGGGTGGGTGGTTACGAAAGCCGTTACTCAAGTGAGGACTTAGAAATAATGCTGAAACTTAAAAGCGAAGGTGAAATTAAGTTTGTACCAGACGCAATTGTATACCCTTCTGCTCGAAGATTTACGACCTCGAAAAATTTAAGAAGGCATATTTTAGATAGACTGGTTTTTAATTTAAAAACAAGATTTTCGGCGCAAATTGAGTTAAGCGACGTAAATAGACCTGATTACAGATAGATATAAAGTGCCGAGGGAGGGAGTCGACAATTTGTAACCAAATTGGTTACTCTCCCGAACAAGGTATTAAAGTGGCCAGGGTGGGAGTCGAACCCACACGGTCTGTTATGACCACTGGTTTTTGAGACCAGCCTGTCTACCATTCCAGCACCTGGCCAAATTCTTGCTTCGCAATAAAGGTTTTGTCGCTAACGCTTTTGCTCGCTTTTAATTACGCTCGCACGAGACCTGCGCGTCTGCCATTCCGCCACCTCGGCTTAACACTCGTATTTTATCAAACTCCTTGAATAAAAACCAAGCTAACGCTAAAATACCCAAAAGACATGTCTCTAATTGATCCACGAGTTACAAAACAGGCCAAGATTTTGGTGAAATACTCTACAAAAGTCAAAAAGGGCGATAGAGCATTAATTGTATCGGATTGGTTAGCTAAACCCTTAGCTTTAGAAGTTTATAAAGAACTAATTAAGGCAGGTGCATCTGAAGTAAGAGTTCACGTTGATGTTGATGAGCAGGTGATAAGTCGATCTTACAATGAGTTTGCTGAAAGCTATTTTAAATACGCAAAACCGGAACAAATTAAAGCATTTCCGAAATTAGCAGATCAGGAATTAAAAGGACTTGATGTTTGGATTAGATTATATGCTCAAGCTAATACCCGAGGTTTCTCAAACATTGATGCGGCAAAAATCTCTTCAAGATCAAAAGTTGTTAGGCCGTTAATTGATTATCGCGTTCTGAAAACCCGTTGGGTTATTACAAAGTTTCCGACAGAAGCACAAGCGCAGGAAGCCGATATGTCTTTAAGCGATTATGAAGATTTTGTATTTCCCGCCATCAATGAAGTTGATTGGGAGGCAAAACATAAAGAGCAGGAGAAATTGAGGAAAATTATCGATGTGACAAATGAGATGCATATACTAGGTCCTGAAACCGATTTAAGAATATCTAAAAAGGGTAGAAGTTCAGAAAATGGCGACGGAAGGTTTAATATGCCGGACGGGGAAGTATTTACTTCAGCGGTTGAAAATTCCGCGAATGGATTTATAGCCTATACGTATCCAGCTCTTTACCTCGGTAAAGAATTCCATAACGTCAGACTCGAATTTAAAGACGGGAAAGTTGTCAAGGCAAGCGCTGAAAAGAATGAAGAAGCCCTCAATAAAATTTTGGATGTAGACCGCGGCGGAAGATTTGTCGGGGAACTAGGGATTGGAAACAATTTCGCCATAAGTCGCTTTACGAAAGATATTTTATTTGATGAGAAAATCGGTGGAAGTATCCATATAGCACTAGGATCGGGATACAAGGAAACGGGTAGTAAAAACGTATCAGCACTTCACTGGGATATGATTAAGGATCTTCGGCGGGGTGGAGAATTATGGTTCGATGACAAGCTTGTTCAGAGAAACGGAAAATGGTTAGTAAAATTGTAAATAAGACTCTTAGTCTTTATTTGATAGATTCTTGATTATTGTTTTGGATTAAATTACAATACTCGTCAACTAATAAGTTATAGCTATTAAATATAGATAATTATATATGAGTACTGAAATAGATAATAGACGACAAATACCCATCCTAGTTGATTTAGAACAAGAAGTCCACCCCTCTTCTCCTGTGGGAACTTCTGTATCTTCTGAATCTATCCCCTTTATTGAAACTATTACTCCTCCTGAGCCCATTGTCTTTCAAGAGTCCCGATCTGATAAACCCGATCCTTCCACTCTAACTAATATTCAATCTATGGAAGGAGCTACGCGCTATCTCACAAGTTTGTATACTCCAAAGGGTGGCTCTTATGATATTCAGACTACAGATCCAGATTAAACTTCTTTGGTAATTTTTCAAATGTTATAGTATAAGTATGGCGAAGGGATTTGTACTTATTGTTTCCAGTAAACCTGACCCCCATGTAGATAAAGTCGTTAAGTATCTAAGGGCATGGAGTATACCGTTTTATAAACTGGAAACGAACAACTTGATCAAATCTCCAGATATCAGATTTTCAAAAATTAATAAAACAAGTCATTATTCAATATTTGATAAAGAATTAGAAATATCCCTATCCGATATAAGGTCAGTATGGTTTCGGAAACCGTATTTTGGTTACGATATGATTAATAATGAGCTGAAAGTACAACAGGCTTTGTCAGAACGCTATAAAATTGACGAATTTAGACAGGTTTGTAATACACTTCTTATAAAAGCAGAAGAAAATGGTATTTTTGTTGTTAGTCCATATAATGCTTTGAATAAAGCAAAATATAAAATATTACAGTTAGATAAAGCTTTTAATATCGGACTCTCAATACCGGATACACTGGTATCGACACGTTATGATGAAATAGAAAAATTTTGCTCCGATCATGACGGACAAATGATTATTAAGGTTCTTGGTAAACCTGAAGTAACTTACGGTAAAAAAAGTATTACTTTCCAAACTTATTTAGTTAGTATTGATAAATTTCGTGAATATTACAAAAAAAGAGAAGTTGATTATCCCTTTTTAGTTCAGGAAAAAATTGAGAAATCATTGGAATTGCGTATAACAATTATCGGTAATCAGATATTTCCTTGTGCTATTTACTCACAGGAGAATAAAAATGCAAAACTTGATTGGACAAAAGCGAATCCGTTTGATATTCCACATAAAGAATATAAATTGCCAAAGGATATCATTAAGAAGTGTTTTAATTTATGCAAGCATTTTAAATTACAGTTTGGAGCAATTGACATGGCCGTTACACCTGAAGGTAAATATGTTTTTTTTGAGATTAACCCAAATGGCCAATATCTTTGGATCGAGCATTTAACAAAACTACCTTTATCGGAAGCAATGAGTAATTTATTGGTATACCCGGAAAGATATGCACTTAAATAACAAAAACTATTTCAGAGTGAGCCTAAGCGAGCTTGCTCCAAAAGAAAATTTGAATAAGTAATGATACAGGCAACTGATTTAAAAAACGGAACAACATTTCTCTCAAATGGGAAGCCTTATCGAGTGATTAAGTATACCCATACAAAAATGGGCAGGGGTGGTGCTACTGTTCGCGTTACTGCAAAGGATTTAGTCACAGGGGCTATTGAGGATAAGACTTTCAGCTCTAACGTCAAAGTTGACGATGTTTTAACATCAAAAAGGAAACTGCAGTTTCTTTATAAGATGCAGCAAAATGCCGTATTTATGGACCCCAAAACTTACGAGCAAGTGGAAATCCCACTTACAATTATTAAAGATGAATTACCCTACATTAAAGAAGGAAACGATGCTAACGTACTTTTTTGGTCCTTCGGCGGAGCTCAAGGTAAAGAAGATAGACCTCTATCTATAGAAATTCCTCCAAAAGCTACCTTATTAATAGCCGATACGTCTCCTGGCATAAAAGGAAACTCTGCCACAAATATGTATAAACCGGCCACTCTGGAAAACGCTCTTTCGGTCAAAGTTCCACTTTTTATAAACAAAGGGGATAAAATCGTTGTTGATACAAGGACCGGAGAGTACGTTGAGAGAGCAAAATAATTAACCCAATATCCACCAGAATGCTGCAAGTATGGTTATAAATTGAGTTGTAAGGCCTGGGAGTGGAGAAGTATCTACTTGTAAGGACTTTTGGAGTGGTATCCAAACTTTTTCTAAAAACTGGCTTTTCTTTCGTAGAAAGAAATATGGAGCTTCAATTAAATCGGGTAAAACACCAAATAGGCAGGCGACCAGAACGAAAACAGCATGATTTACGTCTGGAAGCATCATATATGCGATTGAACTTCCCAATATTAGTGAGGCAATAGCGTCAACAACAACAATCTTTGTACTTCTCTCTGTGACTTTTCCGTATTTTTTAAACTCGGTGTTTAAATGGGGGTTCCAATGAGGGACTTTTTCCAGTACAAAATGACTGCCCAAAGCTATGGGGATTGCCAAGGCAGGATTAGCAATCTTTACCGCTATCGCTGCCGCTACGACGACATGTGGCGTCTCAAGCACGGTATCTGATATGATATAGTTTGTTAAAAATCAAGTCAAGCCCATAAGCCAATGCCACTAATTTTAAATATCAGTTTTACTTTTGCAGCTGTATTGTTATTTCTTTTCTTTTTCTGGCAAAAACTTAAGGAAGACTACACGCGTAATCAGGTTTTTACTACGGCTTTCTATACACTTTTTGGTGTAGGAGCTGGAAATATTATTGCAAACTTCTTTGCCGCCCCTTGGTGGTTTTACTTAGGGTTGGTCGGTGGAAGCCTGGGAATATTAGTTGGAATCTTCAGATTCAAATTACGAATTTTCGAAACAGTTGAAGGAGGTATATTGGGGGGCTTAATACTTATCCTTTTTGCATTCTTGCATGATTTTACAATTAATAAAACAGTTTTCTCCGGTATTGGTTCAGTAGTTCTTATTCTGGGTATTTTCTTATACTTCCTACTAAATAAACATTACAAGCATTTTACTTGGTATGCTTCGGGGAAAGTTGGGTTTTCGGGTTTAGTGATTGCAGGAGGATTTTTTCTGATTCGATCACTTGTTGCACTAAAGTTTCTCTCTGTGCTATCCTTTGTGGGATCTTACGAGACTTTGATTTCAGGGGTGGCTGCATTCGTTTGTTTTTTGTTGCTTTTTAATCTTGCAAGAAAATCACCATGAAAAAATCGAAAAAAAACACAAAAATATCAAAAAGGAAAAGTAGCACCGTTAAAAACGTAATTAACTTTCCAAGTAAACTTTTATCTCCTGTCGCGGGGTTTTTACAAGACAAATTACACCTACTTGAAAAAAGACGAAACGAAATTGATGAGGATGATCCTTTCAAGGATACTTCGCGACTGATTGATAACGCGTCTCCTGACGCTGATGCTGCCGAACAATTTGGACACGCTAGGGCGTCTGCCTTAAAAGAGCAACTCGATAGAAGAATTATTCAGACAAGAAAGGCTTTGACTCGTATAAAAATCGGAAAATACGGGATATGTGAAGATTGTGGACAGATGATTGATACGGATAGGTTAATGATTTATCCCGAAGCAACTCTTTGTGCCAAAGATCAGGCGAAAAGGGAGAAATAATTTAGTTATGGGTAGTTGGTAGTGAGTAGTTAGTAAAAATAACCGCCGAGAGGTGGTTTTTTAGTGGTAAAATTAAACTTATGGAACCTAAAGTAATATATGAAGATGAGTACTTGTTGGTTCTTGATAAACCTGCAGGCTGGATAGTTAACGAGGCTGAAACAACCAAAGGCAGTCCCGTAATTCAATCTTGGCTTAAGAAAAATTTTAATTATCCGATTGTCGCGAATAGGGAATTAAGAAGTGGGATTGTCCACAGGCTTGATAAAGAAACAAGCGGAATTTTGTTGGTAGCAAAAACACACCCTGCTTTTGAAAATTTGCAGGTTCAATTTAAGAGTAGGAATGTGAAGAAAGAATATATTGCTTTGGTTCATGGGAAAGTAGACCCGCCGGCTGGCGGAGAGGGAGAAATTGATGCACCCGTTGGTCGTTTACCTTGGAATAGAGAACGCTTTGGTGTGCTTCCGGGTGGCCGTGACGCTGTTACAATATACAAGGTAATTAAGTATTATTCACTAATCACTAATCATCAAGTATTATTCACTTTTTTAGAGCTTCATCCTAAAACCGGTCGAACCCACCAAATAAGAATTCATATGAAATATCTAGGCCATTCGATCGTCTCTGACAATTTTTACGCAGGAAGAAAAACGGCAAGGCGCGATAAAATATTCTGCGTTAGACTTTTTTTACATGCGAGTAAGATTTCCTTTACGCATCCTGAAACTAAAAAAGCGCTAAATATTCAATCGGATCTTCCGAAAGATCTGAAAAATGCTTTAGCTTCTCTTGAAAAGATCTCTCAAACCCCTTAAGCTTAAGCTGATGGATTTTTCACAGTTATCTATTCTTTTAGTCGTGGCTGCAGTTTTTGCATTTGCTGCTAAACTATTACGACAGCCGCTTCTTGTAGGTTACTTATTTGCAGGTGTAGCCCTTTCCGTTAGTGGTTTGATCACAGACCATTTTGCTCTCGAAAATCTTGGAAAAATTGGAGTTGCCTTATTACTTTTTTTGTTGGGCCTCGAAATGAACATCAAGGAAGTCGCGACAATAGGTAAACACGCAAGTATTGCGGGTTTTTTTGAAATGGCACTCACAGCAGTAGTCGGTTTGGGATTGGCACTAATTTTGGGCTTCTCTTTAGTTCCGGCACTCTATATTGCAACGGCTTTGACCTTTTCCTCTACGATTATCATGGTCAAGCTGCTTTCTGATAAAAAGGATTTATCTTCTTTATACGGCAAGATATCGGTTGGCTCGCTTCTTTTTCAGGACATCGTAGCAATACTAATTTTGATTTTTTTGGCGGGAGTGGGTGGAGGTGGAAGTTCCCTGTCTGATTACTTCTTCGTTGCCGTTAAATTGGCGATTTTATTGATAAGCCTTTATATATTTGCCAGAAAAGCAATTCCGCCGTTTTTCGAACGATTTGTCGCAGGTTCCCCCGAATTATTATTTATTGTAAGCGTTGCCTGGGCTCTGGGGGTTGCAAGCTTTGTGGCCGGCCCAGTTGGTTTTAGTTTAGAAATCGGTGGATTTCTGGCGGGTTTGTCTTTATCAACGCTTCCTGAGCACCTGCAGATTGCTTCACGCAGCCGCAGCTTACACGACTTTTTTCTGATACTCTTTTTTGTCTTTCTGGGAACCCAGCTAGTTTTGGGTGTGCCTATTCAGAGCATCCTGCTTCCGGCCATATTATTTTCAGCAGTTGTGCTTCTTATAAATCCTATAAGTGTATTGGTTGTTCTGGGGATTATGGGGTACAAAAAAAGAACCTCTTTTTTATCAGCCCTTACTGTTTCTCAGACGTCGGAGTTTTCCCTTATTTTATTGACAGTTGGCCTCCAACTAGGCCATGTCCGTCAATCAGATGTAGCCACGGTTGTTTTGGTCACTGCAATTACAATGACTGTTTCCACCTATATTATTCTCGGAGGAGATAAACTATACAAAAGACTACAACGAAGTCTCTCAATATTTGAACGAAGAAAGACGACGGAGCATATAGATAATATACCCACGTCGCTTAAAAACCACGTCGTAATAGCAGGGTGTCATAGAACCGGCAGGACGTTGATAAGGTATTTTAAAGCTAAAAAGTATGACTTTTTGGTGGTAGATTTTAATCCAAGCGTGTATAACGAGCTGACAGCAGAAAATATTAACGTAATATTTGGTGATATCTCCGATCCTGAAATTTTGGAAGCAGCGGGAATAGTTAGCGCCAGACTTATAATTTCGACGGTAGGTAACTTGCAGGACAACCTCACATTACTCGAGTATGTGGTTGAAGCTGAGGAAAAACCACTGACTATATTCACCAGTAGCTCACGAACTCATGCTCTCAAGCTTTATGAGAAGGGAGCAGATTATGTCGTCGTGCCTGAAGTTGTGGCCGGAGACCACATCAGAAACCTATTACGTATTTACGGTACCAGAAGCGAACGCTTGAAAAAAGCCGGCCAAAGTCATTTTAATAGATTGATATTCACATAAATTAAAATCCCAAATCCAAATGACAAATATCAAATTAATTTTATTTAGATTTTGAAATTGGGGTTTTGGATTTACCTAACATGCCTGCCCGAAGAAGAAAAATCAAAAATAGGAATCGTGAGAAAAAAAGCTTCCCCTTAAAGGCGATAAGCTATATTCTTTTAATCTTAATACCCCTTTTTTTATTATTGTACGTAAATATAACTCGTAAGTACTGGAACGGCAAAGATAAAATCTCAGTTGCAGTACGAAATCCAGAGGGTGGAGTCGATGTTATTATATTTGATCCTGTTGTAGAAGAGATTGTTCAAATTTCAATTCCCGGTAATACTGAAGTCGAGGTTGCAAAAGGCTTGGGTGTTTGGAAGTTAGGTAGTGTTTGGGAATTGGGTAAAAGACAAGACTTAGGAGAATTATTACTCACACGAACTTTGGCAAAACATTTTAAATTTCCCGTTTTTATTTGGGCAGATTATCCCGCAAGTGGGTTTTCCAAAGGTAGAATGTTTGACACGTTAAAGGCAACTTTTCTACCTTATAGTACAAATCTAGGAGTGGGGGACAAGATAAGTATTGGATTTTTCTCTCTTTCTGTTAAAAATCCGAAAAGATTCGAAATACCTTTGGAAAATACTGGATATATTAAAAAACTGACCCTTTCTGATGGGGAAGAAGGCTATATTGTAAGTGGGGCACTGCCTCAAGAGTTGGCGGTTTACTTCGTGGATCCAAACTTTGAGGAAAATGCTTTTAGGGTCGGCATAAAAGATGGAACTGGAGTTTACGGGCTAGCAACGGACATGGGTTCTATCCTGGAAGTTATGGGAGGAAAAATAACTTCAATTGAGAAGGTTGATGGGCCTGAAAACGTTAACGATCTAGGCTGCGAGGTTAGAGGAAGAAATAATGTTTCTGATAAGTTAACCGCAATATTACCTTGCATTAAGGTTGAAGAAAATCCGGAAGGTAACTTTGATATCGAAGTTAGTATCGGCAGGTCATTTATAACTGAGTACTAAATTACTCTTCCTCCTCAACCTCTACATGAATCTCGGATTTATTGTGAACCAGCTCGGGTGGTGTAAAAGAAACGTAATCTATCCTTTCAGCCGAAAATGAAGGTACGTCCTTTAGGGATGGCGCGCGATAAGTTTCGCGTATAAAAATTTTTGCCTCATGAGTGTTAACAGATTTAACAATTACCTGATAAGTGTTACCTAGTTGTATCAGCTTTCGTAATCGAGCTGACAAATCATCGGGGAGTCTTCCGATATACTTTCCGTTAACAGTTTGTACACACACCCTGTGGGAATGGGTATTTAAATGAATTTCATCTCCGGAATCAAGCTTTGCCAAGACTTTCGGACTTCCAGCGTGAATCAGTGTTAATATTTTTGTTTTTCCGGGCTCTTCCAAAAAGTAATGAGGATTGGAAGGCTTTTGCGAATATGTTTCACCCTTTTTCAACCCTTTCCATTTTTCAATAGATTTCGTTGCAATTGTGTTAAAGGGATCGATTTTCAGAACCTTTTGGGCTGTTTCTTTGGCTTTTCTGAAGTTGCCAGTTTCGGAGTAGGCACGAGCTAAGCGGTTCAAGGCATCCACGTCACTAGGGTTTTCTTTTAGTATTTCCTCGTTAATTTTTAATGCCCCTTGCCAGTTGCCGGAAAGAGCAAGAGAAATTGCTTCTTGGGCAAGATCCGTATTCATACCTTTAAAGATTGAACTCATTTGAGTATAGAATCGTAATTTAGGTTGTCAAGGGGTGTGTAGTATAATATTATCGATTCAACATGTCGGGACATTCGCACTACGCTACAATAAAGAGGCAAAAAGGTTTAAAAGATGCCGCCAAGGGAAAAATTTTTTCCAAAATGGCCCGCGCAATTCAGATTTCCGTTAAAACTGGAGGAAGTCCTGATCCTAATGCTAATGCAAAACTTCGTGATGCAATTGATACGGCAAGAAGTTATAACATGCCGAAAGATAATATTGAGAGGGCGATCAGTAAAGGCGTTGGCGAAGGCTCGAACCTAGAAGAGGTTACTTACGAAGGTTTTGGACCAAACGGAATTGCAGTTATTATTGAAACTGCGACTGATAACAGAAATAGAACTGGTCAAGAAATAAAAAATCTTTTCGAAAGGGGAGGGGGGAGTTTAGCGGGTCCTGGAAGCGTTGTCTTTAACTTCGAACCAAAAGGCCTTGTTGTTGTAAAAAAAGAAGATAATCCTGAAGAGCAAATGCTAGCACTAATCGACGCCGGAGTGGAGGATATCGAAGAAACAGACGGCGACATAGAAGCTTACGTACAAGTTGATAAATTGGGTGCCACTCGCGATAAACTTCAAGAAGCTGGTATAACTATATCATCCTTTGAAATAATCAAGAAACCCAAAAATTTCCAGGTAGTGGATGAAGAAACTCTTGCTAAAAAAGTGTTGGCATTTCTAGACAATCTGGAAAATCAAAGCGACGTTCTAAAAGTTTATGCTAATATAAACATTCCTGATGAAATACTTCAGAAAATTACCTAAATGAGTAAACGAAGACGCTTTATACTTACTTCAATATTATTATCTCTCGGATTTATAGCCGTCCAGGTTTTTCCTCAACAATACCGATTTCTGAGCATAGGAAGTTTAGGCGTACTTACACTTATCTTATTTTCTTGGTCTCTTCGTGAAGGGCTTTCTTATAACATGACGTTACTGGCACTAATTTTACCAATACTCTTTACTGTTGCAGTCGGACTTTTTTGGTTTCTTTTGCCGTCAAGTATTTTTGCCCGGATACCCGTTGTAGCTCTTTATGGTTTTGGGGTCTATGCTTTATGTCTTACGGTAAATATTTACACGGTCGCAGCTGTTCGAACGATAGCTCTTATGAGGGCCGCAAGGGGAGTTGGCTTTGTACTCACACTACTTACTTTTTTCCTTATATTCGATACAATATTATCTTTAAAATGGCCTTTGTATTTTTTGGTTCCACTTATTACTTTCTGTTCTTTTCCTCTATTTTTCCAAGGTTTTTGGACAATAAGTTTAGACACACAATTTTCAAAAAAAATGATGTCTATGTCAGTCATTACGAGTCTAGTGATTGGAGAGATTGCATTTGCGCTTTTTTTCTGGCCTGCGTCAATTGTAGTAGGATCGCTTTTTTTAACAGTATCTACCTATGTGCTTTTAGGTTTAGGCCAGGCTTATTTAGAAGAGCGGCTTTTTTCACAAACAGTTAGGGAATACCTTGTGATTGGGGCAGCTGTTTTTATCGGTATGTTTTTAGTTACACGTTGGGGAGGATAACCTTTTCTAACTTTTTTTAAAAAAGAAAGCCAGGCAAAGAAAAAATACTGGACAGGTAGAAAGGGGGAGAGAGGGTAGTGGGTAACTCATAGTTAATATTATAGGATGAGTATTCTAGAAATGTTTTCACAAATATTATAGGTTTTTTTCACACAGCGGTACATCAATGATCTCCAAAGAAAGACCGAAGCGGATACTGGAAGAGAAATGCACTCAGAGATGATGCAGAATGATATAGTTACCAGCCTTGGAAAGACTACTTTCTCCTCATTTATGTTCGCATAACGTAAACTGATGAAAAAGTTGCATAGATTTGGTTATGATCCTTTTACAATGTGGATAACTAATTGCGACGTATTAGATATTTACCGAAGAAGTGCTTTTAAGTGAGTGAATATTTATCCGTTTCTCTTAGGGGGAACTAGCGTTAAAATGCTTTTAGTAACGTTAGACTTTGATTAATTATCCTCTGGGCGGTTGCTTGATTAGAAGTATTGAGAGAACCTAGAGAAGGAAATATTATAATGTCGTACAATGATACTTTTGCGACGTAAGTAAAATGGACCTCAGAGTGGAGCATTTTTTTATGATTTTTGCTGTGTTAGTTACTTTGTAACTCAATTACTTTGTAACTTTATTTTATTTCTTATTCTCCGTCAAAAGTCTATTAAAATTAGTTATGCCGAACATAAACCGAAGAAGTTAATATGTTATTTTTCAAGTCCTGCACCCCTCTCCCCCGACGGAAATACAAGAGATTAAGTTACTAAGTTATTTAGTGATTGTGTTAATTATTAGGGAATAAATATTATTGTTGAGACGATAAGTTACCCACCTTTTTTAATACACTGGTCTTAGAATCGATCTGATGGAATGCTGGGTTTACGAAATGCTTAACCCGAAACTATTATAGATTCAGAAAGATATTGGTATATAATCATGTTGCTAAAAACATGACTCGCGAAAGAATAGAAAGACTTGTAAATAACTCAGCAGAAAAATTTTTCAAGGAAAATAATCCAGGTCTAGATAACGACGGTGTTATTAGTGATACAAGAACTTTAGTTTTAGATTTTGTTAACTGTGAACTTAAAACTGGTTATAGAGACGTTGATATTAGACATTGGCATGCAGTTAGACAATGGGCCCTTGAGAGTGGATGGCCACAACAACGAGCGATAGATTTAGAGAATTACGTTTGGTTTGATCCCAGTTTTCTTATGCAAGCCGAAGTACTCCCGGGAGCGGAAAAGTTTACGAGTAAGCTTGTTGATCTTAAAATACCTTTTAAAGTAATAACTTCCAGGCGCCCTCAACTAATAAAATCTACTTATGAATGGTATGAGGAAAAATTGCCTAAAATCCCAAGACAAAATATTTCTATTTGGCCCACTGTGGAAATGAAAGGCGGAATTCTGAAATCTTTTAATATAAATATGTTTAATCTCGGGGCAATGTTTGAGGACGTTCCTGAACAAGCAATGGATATTGCTTCAAATACAGACGCGTACATTTTTTTACTTTCTAATATTGGAAGATTTGATGGTATGTTTCGGGATAGACTATTTAGGGTGAGTGGAGAAAATGGAAGTTGTGCAAACCTGAACTTCGTTGCGGCTATATTGTAAGTAATTTATTTAGTCGCACAATATTGACATCTCGCTTCACTCGATGTAAACTGTCTAAAGTATGTCTGCAGCTGCCCAAACTCAGACTTCAGAGGTTGCAAAAAAGATAAGTGAGTTTCTTGAATACCTCGAGGTTGAAAAAGGTTCCTCTCCCCTAACAATCCGTAACTATAAACATTATTTGCAACGCTATCTTGAATGGCTGGAAAAAGAAGGAATCAGGCTTGAACTTAGAGATATAAATCCAGAAGTGGTTAGGCAGTACCGGGTATATCTTTCGCGTCGATCAGATGGAAAAGGTAGTACTTTGAGCAGAAAAACTCAAGCTTATCATGTTATTGCGCTTCGTTCATTTCTGCGCTGGCTTATCAAAAATGACTACAAGGTAATGTCACCTGATAAAATTGACCTTCCTAAAATTAGCGAGCGGCAAGTTAAATTTCTAAGCGGTGATCAAGTTGATCGACTTTTAAATGCTCCAAGCCTTTCGACTATTCAAGGAAAAAGAGATAAAGCAATCCTTGAGGTTTTATTTTCAACAGGGCTTCGTGTGTCGGAACTTGCAAAGTTGGACAAAGATAAACTTGATCTAGATAGGCGTGAGTTCGGAATTGTCGGAAAGGGTGGTAAAGCGCGTGTTGTCTTTCTTTCAACCCGTGCTGTCAAATGGCTTTCGGATTATTTAAAAGCTCGCCCAGACAGGTTTAAGCCACTTTTTATTCGTCATAGAGGGAAGGTTGAACCGACTACACTTGACGAGAAAATGCGCCTCACTCCCCGATCGTTTCAAAGAATGATCAAAAAGTATAGTCAAAAAATGAAATTACCTGTAGAAGTTACTCCACACGTTCTGCGCCACTCTTTTGCAACAGATCTCTTAATGGCTGGAGCTGATTTAAGGAGCGTTCAGGAAATGCTTGGACATAAAAATGTCTCAACAACTCAAATCTACACCCACGTTACCCATAAACATCTGCGTGACATCCACGAGGCGTTTCATGGAAAAGGAGGCAATTAATGAAGACGGTAATTTTGCCGGGATTATCGGAACACAATCGTGAATGGGCGGAAGAGATTGCAAGTCAGATGAATGTTGGTCATGAAGTAATTGTTCATAACTGGCGTCATTGGTTGGAAGGCGGAAGTTTGTCCCTTAAATCCGAGCTTGAAAAGATTTTGGGAGAAATCGCTGATGATGAGATAAATATTATTGCAAAATCGGTTGGAGTTTTTGTTGCGCTAAACCTCATTCCAAAAATATCTTCACAAGTAAATAAAGTAATCCTTTGTGGTATCGCAAGTGTAGTTGCAGAAGATAGATATGCATTAGTTGAATCCACCCTAGCAAAAATTCCGGTTGAAAATATTCTTTGTATTCAAAATGAAAACGATAAATTTGTTCCTTATGCTGAAGCCGAAAAATTCTACCACTCTGTTGAACCGAAATTGAAAGTCATTTCCAAACCCCGTTCCGATCATAATTACCCCTATCCTGAAGACTTTCAAAAGTTTATAGCTTAGCGATCTCTCTTAATCTTTCTAACTCTTCTTTATTGACCCATCCGAAACTAAATTCCCAATCATCTCCCGGTTGTTCTGCAGGAGTTCTTCTTAAAAGTAAGAGTTTCCAATTTTGCAATCCAACTGTTGTTGGATCTAAGTTTAATCTTAGTAATTCCACTGTTTTTATGGGATCTCCAATTGCTTCCCACCAATCGTGGTCTTCATGCGTTGAATGTGGAAAGTTAAACCTTATGGTTTCTATTGACTCCATGGGTTTTATGAATGCTAACACACGCAAATCAACCAAATCTTCTCTTCTAAGTGGCATTAATCTTTCCGATAGCGACTCAAAAGGGATCATAATTCTAGGATCTAAATGTGTAATGAGACTAGATAAAGCGTCGTGGTCGTTTAGTATATGCGGATCAGCTCGTTCTAAATAAGCTTCGAGAGAAATTTCTTGCGTACCAAATTCTAATCGAGTAGACATAATAAACTGCAAGCATTCTATTATGTCAGAAGTTTTTTATCAACCAGCTGTTGAGGTTCCTTCGCCTTCTTCCTCATCCCCGTTTTTGTTAAGAGGCGCTACGGCGGCGACGGCATCGCCTTTTTTGGCAAATCTCATTAAGATAACTCCTTGTGTAGCGCGTCCTAAGTGAGGAATATTTTTTAAGGGAAGCTTAATAACTTGCCCTGTTTTTGAAGTAATTACTATCTGATCAGTCTCATTTGTGACCATCGACGCGGCTGTAAGTTTACCCGTTTTTGCATTTACGACGGAAGCCTTAACTCCCTTTCCCGCCCTTTTTTGTACTGGAAAAAGGTGAATTGGTGTTCTTTTACCAAGGCCGTTTTCGGAAATTGTCAGAATATCTTTAAAAAACTTCCTGCGTTTATCTTTGGGAGTTACCTGCCTTCCTGGGAATATTTCCATTCCAATCACTGCGTCACCGCTTTCGAGTTTTATTCCTCTCATTCCGCTTGTTGCCCGACCCATTGGTCTTGTATTTGCTTCCGGGAATCGGATAGCCTTGCCGTTTCGAGAGACCAAAAGTACATGATCATCCCCCGATGTTTGGTGAACGCCCATAAGTGAATCGTCAGGATCAAGGCGAATCGCAATTAAACCAGATGCCCTCAAGTTTTTGTATTCTGAAGTAGGAGTTTTTTTGACAATGCCCTTTTCTGTCGCCATCAATATATTTTTTCCCTCTGCAGATAAAGGTAGGATTGACATTATTTTCTCGTTTTGATCAATTTGGATTAAATTTACTACAGCCTGACCTTTGGATTGTCTTGAAGACTCGGGAATTTCCCAGACCTTTGTTCCGAAGACTTTCCCTGTGTTGGTGAAAAACAAAAGCATGTCGTGCGTTGTGGCTGCAATAATTTGCTCGATCTCGTCTTCTTCTTTTGTGGTCATACCAGTTACACCCTTTCCTCCTCGACGCTGTGCTCGATATGTAGTTCTTGGAACGCGTTTAACATAGCCGGTTTTTGTAAGTGTAATTAGGGTTTCTTCTTTGGGAATAAGATCCTCTTCGGAAAACTCTCCTATATTTTGTTTATAAATTTTTGTTTTTCTGGCATCGCCAAATTTAGCCTTGAGATCGCTTAATTCTTTTACAATAATTTCGAGGACTTTGCTGGGATCCTTCAAAATTGCAGTGAGAGAATCAATAAGCTTTTTAACTTCTTCGTATTCTTTTTCAATTTTTTCCCGCTCGAGTGCAGCAAGGCGCCTTAACTGCATATCCAAAATTGCCGTTGCCTGTATATCGGTTAGGCCGAATTTTTTTATCAAATTACTCTTTGCATCTTCTTGGGTTCTACTTTTACGGATGGTTGCGATAACTTCGTCCAAATTATCAAGCGCGATTTTCAATCCTTCCAAAATGTGAGCGCGGCGCTTAGCGGCAGTAAGTTCAAAAATTGTTCTTCGAGTGACGACTCTTTGGCGGTGTTTTATATACTCGATGACGATTTGTTTGAGATTTAATGTATATGGTGTTCCGTCAACGAGTGCGACAAAATTTGCAGGAAAAGTAGTTTGAAGCTGGGTATGTTTGAAAAGATTATTAAGAACACTCTTTGGGCGTGCGTCACGCTTTAAATCAATTACTACTCGCATACCGTCTTTGTCGGATTCATCCCGCAGATCCGCTATGCCGACTATTTTTTTCTCCCTTACTAGATCAGCAACTTTTTTGACGAGATTGGCTTTATTAACTTGATACGGAATTTCCGAAATGATAATTTGCTGACGGCCTTTGCTTCCTTCTTTTATTTCGGCAATTCCCCGAACCAGAATTCTTCCCCTTCCTGTTGCATATACATCTGCAAGGGATTTTGCATCATAGATTGCTCCTCCAGTTGGAAAATCTGGTCCTGGGATTATTTCAACAAGCTCTTCAATTGTAATATCACTTTCAAAACCCACTTGGGATGGCTTTAGTTCACCGTTTACTGTTTTAGCTTCAGCTCCCGAGGCCAAGAGATTAATCTTTTTGATGACAAATTCAGCTTCATCTTTTTGAGCCTTTTGTTCAAAAGTGACTTTACCTTTTTTGATTGTGACCACGATTGCGTCTATGACCTCTGATAAATTGTGAGGGGGAATTTTCGTGGCCATTCCAACCGCAATACCCTCGGAACCCATGAGAAGTAGATTTGGCAAAAGAGAAGGTAAATATACTGGCTCCTTTAGTGTGGCATCGAAGTTATCCAGAAAATCAACCGTTTCTTTTTCGATATCGGCAAGTACGAAGTCGGAGATTGAAGAAAGTTTAACTTCGGTGTAACGCATCGCTGCTGGAGGATCTCCGTCAACGGAACCAAAATTTCCCTGGCCTTTAATTAATGGATAACGAAGCGAAAATGTTTGCGCCATTCTGACAAGTGAGTCGTAAACTGCCATATCACCGTGAGGGTGGTATTTCCCGAGGACCTCTCCTACCACTTTTGCACTTTTAGTAAAAGCCGAAGTGTGTGTCAGACCCATTTGGTGCATCGCGTAAAGAATTCTTCTATGCACAGGTTTCAGACCATCTCGGACATCAGGAAGAGCTCGTGCAACTATAACACTCATTGCATAGTCCAAGTAGGATTTTTGCATTTCCTCAATAATGTTTGCGGGTTGTACTTTACCTATTTCCATAAATTTTTGTGGACAAAAAAAGCAGGCTCGAAGCCTATACCTATTCTATCTTGTCTTATATACTAAGGCAAGAAGAAGATTATACCGAAAATACGGTAATTTTATTTACTTTTCGTCACAGAGAAATGCTCTTTATGAAGGATATTATTCAAGATCGGTTGTAACTTAGATCAAACCATTAAGATACGTTTGCCTTTTTTCCTCGGGGAGTCGCTCGATCGCGTAGCGAAGCATGGTACGAGGCATGTGTTTATAATGTCTTTTTAAAAAACTTTCAAGGTTCCACTGAGATCTCTTGCCTACTTCCCTGAGCATCCAACCGACAGCTTTATGAATCAGATCATGTTTATCGGTTAGTAGTATTTTTGAAATTTCCAAAGTTTCTTTAAAGCGATGTCTTTTAATAAAGTTGAATGTAGAAATTATCGCGATTCTTCTTTCCCAGAGATTTTCCGAATTAGCCAAATATTTAAGAATCTCCGTACCTTTAGGGGGCAACTCTTTAAAGGTTGTTGCACAATTCGAATTGTTATATAGATACTTCCCTACTATTTTGTCTGCCGATAAATCAACTAAGTCCCAATTGTTAATATATTTTGTATTTTTGAGATAAAAATTGTAGATTTTTTCTTTTAACTTCATGTCTCCCTTTTTGAATTGTTCAACAAGAATCAAAAGCGCAACTAGTCTTTCCTCGTGAATCTTAGATCTCAGGAGTTTTTGAATTTCAGTTAAGTGCAAATCATTGTATTTTTTTGCAACCTTACGGCAATTCGGGACTGTTACCCCTATAAATCTATCCCCTTCTGCATATCCGCCTGGTCCCGCCTTAAAAAATCTCGGAAGAAATTCTGCCTTTCCCTTTGACGCAAACGATTGAAGTTCTTGTTTAAGGTCACTTAGAATCATTGTATTGCTCTAGGAAGATTATATACCTTGGGAATTTAAACCAAGAAGTCGTCTAGCTTTATTTTGGCAAACCGGCCATGCTCCATATCCATCACGAGACATTTTAAAGGCAGCGGTTTTTACCGCTTCCTCAAGATTATATCGAAGAGTTGGATCTGGGTCTAATCCCATTGCACGCCTGTTTGAAGACCATGTTGAGGCCACAAATTGGTAAATTCCTGCATAAGGGCCATTTACTGCATTACTTCTGAATCCGGATTCGCATTTCGCGATGTGAACCATCATATCTTTATTAACTCCGTATTCCGTTGCGTACATCTCTATTAGCGTATCAACGTCGGAAGGGGCGGGTTGAGATTGAATAACGTACGCTTCCGTCTGACTTTGAGGTTTAGGTTCCGGTTTCCTTGTCGGTTTGGGTGCAAGCGTTGGTTTAAGAACAGATTCAGAATTCCCCGAGTCTCTGTACTCGGGGATGGATGAGCCTAGGCTAGAAGCCTTCGCCGAAGGCGTATCTTTAGAAAAGATGTCCCAGGGCTCCGTGCTTGGGGAGGCTTCACTCGTGGGAGTTGGAGTTTCGATAGGCATATTTACTTGGTCTAAAGTATTTGTAAATGTCCAAGCTGAAACTTGAATATTAAGATTCACTGAGGATAATTTGACTGCCTTTTTAGGTGAACTGAGCTTCGAACTCCACAAAAATTCCTCCGCTCTAAGGGTATTTTGAGGAGTTTTAATCATAGTTACAGCAGGTTTATGAGGTATATTGTTGTATACGACATAGGACATTGGCACTGCCGCAATCAGTGCTCCTATTAAGAAGTGTTTAAGGTTGTTTCTCATATTAGCCACCTGTCAAATTTTTAAAGTGTTTTAAAAATTAGAGAGATGACATGAGATCCTGAAGCAGGCTTGAAGTTATTTGGTGATGATGGGTAATATACAATAAATTCGGTCAAAAAGCAAGTTTATTTAGCAAAATCTGCCTGCCATTTTCCGATATTCAAAGCTAAACAATTTCGGAGATTGATTACGTTGCAATATCGGATTTTGATCAAGTTTTTTCCAAATTGTGGATTTCTTCTTTAAGGTTGTTAACCACGTCGCGAAGTACCATGACTTTATCATGTTTAATTTCCGATACGGCGGATTCGTGCTTGACCCCCCTATACCCTATCATCTCTCGTGCTAATTTTTCTTCATAGTGCGCAAGTTTTTCCTTAAGTTCTTTAAGTTTATTCTTTTTATCCATATCCTTTTAATTGTACCAAAAGATAAATAAAACATGGTAGATTATTGATAAAAGATAACATTTGAACTACATTTACCTTAATGCTAAAAAATAACGATATTGAAGGAGTGGTAAAATACAGATTTCCTGAAGCGGTTGCTTTAATTATTACTAAAAATAAAACGGGAAAAGTAGACCTGTGTCCCGTCGGATTTTTTACGTTAGCGAGTTGGGAACCAAAAGCGTGGGTAATAAGCGTTTATAAAACCCACTATACAACTTCAGTTTTGAAAGATACAAAAGAGTTTGTTTTATGTCTTCCTTCTTTTGAGCAAGTTGAAGACGTGTTATATTGTGGCTCTGTTCACGGTTGGAAAATCGATAAAACAAAGAATATAAAATTAAAATTCATTCAATCAAAGCACATTAAACCACCATTAATTGATAATTCTATTGCATGTTTTGAATGCAAAGTTGCTGAGGAATATGATGCGATGGATCATGTTCTTTTTCTTGGCGAAGTTGTTGCTTCCTATGAGTCGAATAAAAACTGGAAAGATAAAATTTACAATTGGGATGATAAAAAATTAGGTACGCTGAAATTAGGAGGTAAGTCTAAAAAAATTAATTATTCTCCTGTAGGATAAAAATGACTCAAACGAATGTACCCAAACTATTTCTCTGTAACCTAAGTAATAGAAGTTTTAAAAGTTTGACTAATGTGACAGGATGGAAATTAAAGATTTGATAATAATAATTCCGAATACCAAGATAGCACCCGCGATAATTATCAAAAAAGGTTTGAAGTCTCCTGCTCGTTTCATAAATTAAATATCAGTGTAGCAGTTTTAGAAAGATAGCGGAATACTTATTTTAGGTTTTCAAATCAAAAACGGTGCCAGAAGAAGAGCAACGATTTGAACAATTTTCATCATTGGATTAAGTGCCGGACCGGACGTATCTTTCAGGGGGTCTCCAACCGTGTCGCCTACGACTGCTGCCTTGTGGGTGTCACTTCCCTTTCCTCCCAGATTTCCGTCCTCAATATATTTTTTAGCATTATCCCAGGCTCCTCCTGTATTACACATATAAAAAGCAAGCGTGAGACCCGATGCTACAACTCCCCCTAAAAATCCTCCCAATGGTTCTGCGCCCAAAAATCCGACCATGATAGGCATAAAAACAACAATTGCAGCTGGAATTACAAGTTCTTTTTGGGCGGCGGCAGTGACTATTGCAACGGCCCTGGAATAGTTTGGTTTAGCGCGGCCTTGCATAATTCCTTTAATTTCTCTGAATTGACGCCTAACTTCTTCAACAACTTGAAATGCAGCTCTTCCTACGGAGCCTACAAGTCTTGAAGAAAATAAAAATGGTAGCGCTGTTCCCAAAAGCAGCCCAATAAAAACTTTAGGGAGCGCGATATTAATAGCAGTTAAACCGGTTGCTTCAAAGTATGTTGCAAAAAGGCTTGATGCGGCTACAGCCGCGCTTCCTACTGCAAATCCTTTAGTTAAAGCTTTAGTCGTATTTCCGACTGCATCCAGTCCTGAAGTAACCTCTTCGGCCTTTCCTTTTAAACCCGCCATCTCAACCATTCCCTGCGCGTTATCTGAAATTGGACCAAAGGTATCCAAAGCCATAATAATTCCTGTTGTTGCCAGCATTCCCATCCCGGCGAGTGCGATTCCGTAAAAGTCCAGGAAAAGATAACCGACAAGAATTGTTGCAACAATTATGAGTACTGAAACAAAAGTCGATTCCATACCATACGCCATTCCACTTATTAAGTTGGTTCCCGCACCCGTTTGAGAAGCTTTGGCAATAGCAACAACGGGTTTTTCTCCCGGACCTGTGTAGTATTTCGTGACGTACAAAAGTGCAAGCATAGAAAATATTCCTGTGATTGCGGCATAACCGGCCCTTGGTTCTTTCAAAAGGTATGTAGAAAGTAGCATAAATATTACTACTGCCGAAATCGCAGAAATGATGAAGCCGCGTATCAATGGATTAATCGGATTTTCTTTTTCGCTTTTCGCTTTGACGAAGAAAGTTCCTAAGATTGAGGTTAATATTGCACCCGAGCGGGCCAAAAGGGGAAAAACAACTCCGGCAAGTCCGAAAAGCTGCCCGCCCAAAATCATTGCAGCGACGATCGTTAAGGCATAAGATTCAAAAACGTCGGCTGCCATTCCCGCGCAATCCCCCACGTTATCTCCGACATTATCTGCAATTGTAGCTGGGTTTCTGGGGTCATCTTCGGGAATTCCTTTTTCGACTTTACCGACCAAGTCCGCGCCAACGTCGGCTGCTTTTGTGAATATTCCTCCTCCGACTCTCATAAAAAGTGCCAAAAGCGCAGCACCAAATCCGTATCCAACTAGAACCTCAGTTGCATGCTTGGCAACAACATCAGATCCCTCTGCGATGAAGTTAAAATATGACCAGATATAAATTAGGGATACCCCAAGAAGTCCTAAGCCTACAACCAACATTCCGTTTACAGTTCCCGCCCCAAAAGCAATTCTTAACGCTTTGTTCAGTCCGCTTTGGGCGGCATTTGCGGTTCGCACGTTGGCGCGTACCGCAATCCACATCCCGAAATATCCGATTATGGCGCTAAATATTGCACCCAGCAAAAATGTTACGGCAATTCCGAACCCCAAAGTAATCCAAATAAGAAATGCTAAAAGAAGCATAATTGGAAGTACTACCTTGAATTGTTTATTTAGGTACGACATTGCTCCCTCGCGAACGGCTTTTGCAATTTCTCGAAGTTTATCTGAACCTTCATCTTCTTTGATTACACGCCGGCTAAGATAAATTCCGTACGCTAGCGCAACTATCGAGGTTAAAGGGGCAACAAATAAAGCAATTAATTGAATATCCATAAATTATTTGATACAAAAAAGACTCTTTTCTTGAGTCCAAATCATATTTTATTTTAATATTTTCGGCTTTGCAAGAGGTTTGTTTTAAATATCCAGAGTGGCCATTTTCGCGTGAGTTTGAATAAATTTTTTGCGGGGTGCGACTTCCTCACCCATAAGGGTAGTAAATATTCTATCCGACTCTTCGGCGTCTTCGATATTAACTTGTTTAAGAATTCTAACCTTAGGATCCATTGTAGTTTCCCAAAGCTGCTCTGGATTCATTTCTCCAAGACCTTTATATCTTTGAAGAGTAATTTTGCCGTTGCCTTTTTCTTTCACGACAGCATCCTTTTCTTCGTCTGAATAAACAAAATTGACGTCTTTGCCGGATTGGACTCTGTATAGAGGCGGCAATGCGACATAAAGGTAGCCTCTAGTTATAACCTCGGGCATGTGACGAAAGAAAAATGTAAGAAGAAGGGTTTTGATGTGTTCGCCGTCAACATCTGCATCGGTCATTATTATGATTCTATGATAGCGGATTTTATTGTAGTCGATAATATCCCCCACTCCAGCTCCCAGCGCAATTATTAGATTTTTCAACTCTTCAAATTTTACTATTTTATCCAGGTGGGCCCGTTCGGTATTAAGAATTTTTCCACCCAACGGTAAGATTGCCTGAAAATGTCTGTCGCGACCTTGTTTTGCAGATCCGCCTGCAGACTCACCCTCAACTATATAAAGTTCCGAATTTTCAGGATCACGGGATTGACAATCAGCAAGTGTTCCGGGTAAGGAAGATCCCTCGAGTGCGCCTTTTCTTAGAACCGCCTCTTTAGCGGCACGTGCGGCAAGTCGTGCCCTTGCGGCCAGAAAGACTTTATCAATGATTGATCTGGCATCATTGGGATGTTCTTCAAAATAAGTATCTAACCCTTCTTTTACAGCCGATTGAACAAAACCTTGTACTTCAGGATTATTTAACTTTGCTTTTGTTTGCGATTCAAATTGCAATGATTCCGAAGGCATCTTGACATAAACTACGGCAGTTAAACCCTCCTTCATATCGTCTCCAGACAAACCGTTTCCCCCCGGAAGTTTTTCGGAAACTCCAACCTTTTTGGCGTAATCGCTAATGGCTCGAGTTAAAGCGATTCTAAAACCGGTAAGATGAGTTCCGCCGTCCGTTGTGTTGATACCGTTTACATAACCTTTTACATTTTCGTTATATGTATCCGTGTATTGAATAGCAGCTTCTGCTGAAATATCTCCCTCTTCCTTTGAAACATAAATAACCTCAGATACTGCGTCTTTACCGCGATTAGTGTGGCTAACCAATGATTTAATTCCTCCCTCAAAATAGTAATGAGCTTCCTCGCCGCTACCTTCGTCATAAAAGTGGAAAGAAAGTCCCGGAATAAGGTATGCACGATCCTTGAGAAGTGTTTTTATCTTTTGGGAGTCAAATTGGGTTGCCTCGAAAACGTCTTTGTCGGGTTGAAAAGTGGTTATTGTGCCTGTTTCACTACCGCTTACTTTTAAGTTCCATTGGCTCGGTAACCACTTATCTATTTGTTCTTGAGAAGCTGTTTTGACGGGAGCCTTGACTTTCCCTTTTTGATATTCCTGGAAATATGCCTTGTTATCGCGTAAAATTACTACTCTGAAATAACTCGAGAGAGCGTTAACGACAGATGCTCCCACCCCATGAAGACCACCCGAAACTTTGTAGGCTCCGCCTCCGAATTTTCCCCCGGCGTGAAGCTTCGTCATTGTTATTTCCAATGCAGAGACTCCTGTTTTATGCTTATCTACGGGAATTCCCCGTCCGTCGTCTCTGACGGTTACTGTTCCGTCTTTTGCTATCCACACCCAAACATTTTTTGCAACTCCTGCAAAACTTTCATCAACGGAATTATCGACAATTTCTCTTAAGCATTCGTGTAAACCTCGGGTATCAGTTGAACCTATAAACATTCCCGGCCTTTTTCTGACAGGTTCCAACCCCTCAAGTACCTGAATTTCTTTTGCGGTGTAAGACTGAATTGGTTTTGGCATATTACTATTATAGCTTAAATTTGATCTCAAATCATCTCTAATTTTGTCAAATTTACTACAAAATTTGTGAGTTGTAGGTTAACATTTCCATTTGCTTGAAGGTTTGTGTGTGTCTTTTCTGTAAGTTTTAGGGATTCCGAAAATTTTTTAAGATTTCCTTGTCCTTTCACTAACGTTCCGTGCCAAATATAGATGAGATTTTCTAGAAAACTCACCGCTTCATCACGCTTTTTTATTTTATCTAAGTAAGCGAATTTTTCACCGATAGACATTTCTATAAACTTATCTAAATCTTTATCAATATTTTTGTTTATTGATTCCTGTTTATTAATTCTTATTACTTGGCACCTTGAAACGATTGTTGGTATAAGCTTCTCTTCCGAAGAAGTAATTAAAATATAACTTAACCTTTTCTGTGGTTCTTCGAGATTTTTCAAAAAAGCATTTAGAGCCTCTTCGGTTGCACTTTGGATGTCCGTAATTATGATGGTTGTTGGTTTCTCAAACGAAAGCTTAACAAAAGCAGTTAATTTTCGAACTTCGTCAATCTTAGTAATAGAAAACTCATAAGAGGTTTCCCCAACTTTTTTCGAGAGTTCTTTCGCTTTAGTTAATGAATCAAGTGGATCTTGTCCTACAATAAGGTACGCATGCATGACCAATCATTATACGGCAAGCGCTGATTGAGAAGTCAAGTAACAACCGGATATTTCCGGATTAACGGGTGCGAACTTAAATCCACCCGTCGGGTGTACTCCTATTGACACCCGTTACTTTGATCGGTCTGTGGAAATTAATATAGAAAATCTAATGCTTTTTGTAATATAATCGAATATTCCTGTTAAGAAGGCCCCGTGAGGGGATTTTTCTTTGTCGACTAAATGCAAGATTTGTTAAAAATTCTCAAGACTTACTACAAATTCTTCTTTAATAAAAGGGGTTGGACCTTTGTGTTTATTGTTTTAATTATCCTTTCTCCGGTAGTCGAAAGTTTAACGCCGTACTTTTATAAACTTTTCGTAGATACGATTCCAAAGATGGATTACAACTTAATGCTGAAAATTTTGCTTTTCTACATCGGAATTCAGTTTATAGCATTAATGCTGAGTAGCGCTAAATTTCTGGTTGGGGATATTCTTGGCCTTGAAGCTGTGGCAAAAACGCTGGCCACAGTTTTTTCTCACATCCACAATTTGGATTTTGCTTTCCATTCGTCAAAATCCTCCGGCTCATTGATAAGTGCGATAAAACGCGGTGAAGGTGCAATGTGGAACCTTTACTTTTCTATCCATTTTAGGATAGTCGACGTACTGGTTAGGTTTATAGTTCTTCTTTATTTTTTCAAAAACTTAAACTCAACGATATTTCTGCTGACCATTGCTACATTCACTATTGCATCTATCATTATGCTCGTCTTCGTTAAATTTAATGTCGAAAGAAGAAGAAAAGTAAATCAGCTTGAAGATGATATCTCTGCGGTAGTTGTTGATAATATGATCAACTTTGAAACAGTTAAGCTTTTCGTTAAAGAATCGTGGGAACAGAAAAGACTTTCAGAAATTCAGATTGATTGGAAAAAGGCTGTTTGGAAATACGTTTACACGTATAGGGGTTTAGATATCTCTATGGGGACGCTTATTAATCTCAGTATATTTTCCATACTACTTTATGCTTTGAATATGACCATAAAGGGGTTCTTCACCCTCGGGGACTTTATTTTAGTAGCGGTTTTTTTACAAAGTTTCTTTCCGCATCTTTATGAGTTGGTATGGGGTTTTAGGGATATTGCAAAAAGTTACTCCGACATCGAGAAATATTTTGGTATTTTAGATAACGACATCAAAATAAAGGATCCTGAAATTCCCAAATTCCTTGATAAAGTTCGCGGTGAAATAGAGTTCAAAAATACTTCGTTTACCTATTCAGAAAGCAAAAAGGAAGCGGTTAAGAATATCAGCTTACCGATCCGTCAGGGGCAATCGATCGCCCTCGTCGGCAGATCCGGTTCGGGGAAAACTACCCTGATAAAGCTTTTAATGCGATTTTATGACGTTGATAGAGGTTCTATTACTATTGATAATATTGATATTCGTAAGTTTACAAAAAGTCATTTAAGAAGCTTTATGGGTGTTGTCCCCCAAGAACCGGTGCTATTTAATAACACAATCGGCTATAACATTGCCTATGGCAGGATGACAAATTATGGAAATGAAAAAGCTACCAAGCAGGAGGTTATTGCTGCAGCGAAAATCGCAAATTTACATAATTTTATTGAATCTCTGGCGAAAAAATATAACACCCATGTTGGTGAGCGTGGGATCAAATTGTCGGGAGGCCAAAAACAAAGATTGGCTATTGCCCGCATGGTTTTATCCGATCCCGATATTATTATTTTCGACGAAGCGACTAGTCAACTTGATTCCGAAAATGAAAGGTTAATTCAGGAAGCATTATGGAAAGTTGCCAAGGATAAAACCACTATCATTATTGCCCATCGGCTTTCAACCGCAATGCGGGCGGATAAAATAATTGTGATGGAAAAAGGTAGAATTATTGAGAAAGGATCCCATATGAGTTTGCTTGCGAAGGAAAAAGGTTTATACAAACACTTTTGGAATTTACAAATAAAATTGTGATAATAACGAAATAAATATTTACAAATCAGATGGTGCCAAAAATTTTCAACGTCAAAATTACAAAAAGATATAACCCGAAAAAGAAAAGGAAATTTAAAATTACATTTACAGGTGATGGTATTGAAAACAAAGTTGAGCCGAGTGAATTGAAAAAGGTAGTAGACGTTATCGTGTCAAGAATACCCCTTTCCATTAGAAAAAATTCAAATTACATTGTTGCCAGAGACCGCCCTGGAATCATATTGGCAGTTGCCCTCAGTTTAAAGTTACAAAAACCTTTAAAAGTTGCTTACAAATATAATCTTGATTTGCCGGTAAAAATCTCTCTTTTTGATCCTTACATACCCGACGAACCAGCATATCTTTATAACATCGAAACACCAAATAGCATTATGTTTATTGATGACGAGATTTTAACAGGAGAGACCGCTTCTGCGGCAATAAAATCCCTCAAGAACCAGAACATTGTGGTTAAAGCATTTATAAGTTATATCGAATGTGCAAATTTCAATGCTAGAAAGAAGCTGAAAAAATTGGGCACTGATCTAATTAGCTATCATACATATGAACTATCTGGAGAAGAAATTGAAAAAATTGTAAAACAATGACTGATGAAAAGAGAATAAAAGTTTTTATAGCCGCTGGGGGTGACGGCAGCAGAATTAAAAAGGTGACGATGGAGGTGATTCCGAAATCCTTAGCCAATATTAATGGTTTTCCTCTAGTGTCATATCAACTAAGAACTCTGCTTGATTTTGGTTTTCAGGATATAACGATATCCTTTAACTACTCCTGGCAGGCAGAATTATTTGATTTACTGATGCTGAAGGGATATGTGCCAAAAAATAATTACATTAAAACATTGCATCCGTTCGGTACAGAGCATTACATGGATATATTGAAATTTGGTGATGGTAAAAAAATTCTAGACGGAAAAAGTTCGCTTTTTTATACCTCAGGAGATGTAATTTATAAAAAGTCTTGGCTAAGGTCCTTTGTGAAATTATTTAAAGAAAACCATTGCTCAATTTTTACTAAATGGAAACCTAAAAAACTTATCCCACCAAGAGTTATTACTCTTAATAACAAAATAGTACGTATTAACAGGGAACAAAATGCAACATGGTCTCCTGGTCCCACTTTAATAATACATGCCGATCACATTATCGATTTTAGGAACACTTTTTCTCGCCCCAGCAAAAGAACTGCTGTTTTTATGGAAACTTCTTTAAAAAACGATTACGATGTTTTCGTGATTGATATACAACGGGCAGAATATTTAAACATAAACACATATAAAGATATAAAAGATATGAATTTTTTTTAAGCAGCTAAAAGGTTTATACAAACACTTCTGGAACTTACAAACAAACGCTGTTTAGATCACTCCCTTGATCGATATCTAATATTAAGGCATAATTGATAAAGTATGCCTGCCCAATCACAATCATCTTTAACTAACTCAGACTCCAAAACTTTAGCAGATATTCTGGTTTCTCTCGGAGCATTAGACTCGGCTCGTGCTGAACAAATTAAACTTTCTGAGATTCAGACCGGCAAACCCCAGGAAGAAATAATAATAAATCAAGGCTTAGTAGATGAATCAGCATTGGTAAAAGCAAAAGCTGCTCTATACAACATTCCATATATCGATTTAACTAATATTCCAGTTTCCCCGGAAGCGCTGTCAATCTTGCCTCAAGAGGTTGCGATGAGATTTAAAGTTTTCCCCGTTTCAATTGACCTCCCCAACAAGCAAGTTGTTGTCGCAATGGCAGATCCCCTGAACTTAACTGCGATTGAATTCGTCGAGCAAAAAACAGGCTATATCGTAAAGCCTCACGCAGCCGATCCCGCAAAGATCGAGACGATGATTGCAGCGGGTTACACCACCTCTCTTGCAAAAGAAGTTTCAGAAGCTTTACGTGAATCTCCTTCCCGCGACAAAATAAAAACGCTTGACGCAACAAAAACAGGTTTAATTCGTGAGGAAAAAGTTGCAGAAATAGTTACTCATATCTTAGGTTTTGCGGTTAAGGCAAGGGCTTCGGACGTGCATATTGAGTCTCAGGAAAGAGCAACGCGGGTTCGATATAGAATTGACGGCATTTTACAAGAAAAATTAACAATTCCCAGAGAACTTCATGATGCTCTTATTTCCAGGATCAAGATTCTGTCGGGAATGAAGATTGACGAAAAACGCGTTCCACAAGATGGACGTTTTAATTTTAAAACAGAAGATGAAGAAGTTGATTTACGTGTTTCTACGCTTCCGACTACTTGGGGAGAAAAAATTGTGATGAGATTACTTAGAAAAACCGGCGGAGTTCCGGAATTGCAGGAGTTGGGTCTTCGAGGTAGGGCCCTTAAAAATTTACAAGACGCAATACTTAGGCCACACGGAATTATTCTTATAACAGGTCCAACGGGAAGTGGAAAAACGACAACGCTTTACTCAATAATTCAAAAAATAAATACACCCAAAGTAAATATAGTAACATTAGAGGACCCCATTGAATATAAAATTGCCGGAGTAAATCAGGTACAAGTTAATCCGGCGGCAGGTCTTACTTTTGCCTCAGGTTTAAGAGCCTTTTTACGTCAAGACCCGAACATAATTTTAGTTGGAGAAATTCGTGATCAGGAAACGGCGGATTTAGCCATACAAGCTTCACTTACGGGACACCTTGTTTTTGCGACTCTTCATACCAATGATTCATCCGGTGCACTGCCACGATTGATTGATATGGGAGCCGAACCTTTCCTAATTGCTTCTTCTGTTACGGCAATAGTTGCCCAGCGTGTTGTAAGGACAATACACGCAGATTGTAAGACTTCTTATTCGGGAGAACCTAAAGTGATTGAAGAAATGAAAAATGTTTTAGGTAACCTATGGCCATCGGCGCGGGATAATACTTTATACAAAGGTACGGGAGATCAAGAATGTGCAAATTCAGGTTATTACGGGCGGATTGCGGTTTTTGAGGTATTGCCGGTGACTGAAAAAATTAGTAGGCTAATATTAGAAAGGGCGTCGTCTGGAGAAATTGATAAGGAAGCACGCGAGGAAGGAATGATTACTCTTAAACAAGACGGTTACTTAAAAGCATTGGAAGGGATAACTACAGTTGAGGAGGTACTAAGAGTAGCTCAGGAATAAAATGGAAATCAAGCAATTACTACAGTTAACAGTCGATAGAAGTGCAAGCGATCTACATATCATTTCTGGTATTCCTCCACACCTCAGGGTTGAAGGAATTCTCTCCCCCATTCCCGATGAACCAATCCTAACACCCGATCATGTAATTAAATTTATCAAAGAAATTCTTAGCTCTGAGCAGCTGGAGCGTCTTACGGTTAATAAAGAAATCGATTTCTCCCTTCCCTTTAACCAAAATGCTCGTTTTAGGGTTAATGCCTATACGCAAAAAGGGACTCTTGCAATTGCTTTCAGAAGAATTCCTTTGGAAATTCCTGAAATAGATAAGCTGGGACTACCCAAAATCTTGCACTCTTTTACGGGACTTAGGCAAGGATTTATTTTGGTAACAGGCCCAACTGGTCACGGAAAATCAACAACACTGGCTGCGATGCTTAATGAGATTAATAGTACACGCGCGGAACATATTGTGACGATTGAGGATCCGATCGAGTTTATTTTCAAACCCATTAAGTCAATTATTTCTCAAAGAGAAATGGGATTTGATTCACATTCATGGCAAATTGCATTAAGAAGCGTTCTTCGTGAAGATCCTGATGTTGTTCTTGTTGGTGAAATGCGCGATCATGAAACAATTGCCTCGGCTTTGACTGTAGCAGAAACCGGGCACCTTGTGTTTGCAACATTGCATACCAACTCTGCTGCTCAAACTATTGACCGTATTGTCGACGTTTTTCCGGAGGAACAGCAAGAACAGGTTCGTCTGCAGCTTTCAAATGTTATCGAAGCTGTTTTTTCGATGAGGTTAGTTCCTTCGATTTCGGGAAGACGAGTGGTAGCTTATGAGGTAATGCTTGGAACCTCAGCTATAAAAACTACGATACGAGAAGGAAAAACTCACCAAATCGATAATATACTACAAACTTCGACCGAGGTAGGTATGAATACTCTTGAAATGTCACTTGCCCAGCACGTAAAAGACGGCAAGCTTGATCTTGAAACGGCACAGACTTTTTCACTCCGACCAGAAGAATTGATGCGTTTAGTTAGAACCTCTAAATAGAATAAAGGACAAAGAACATAGAACAAAGGTAGATAAAGTTTTTTAACCTTTGAACTTTGCGCTTTGTTCTTTGTACTATCTCATGAAGAGATATAAATACAAAGCAAAAAACGAAAAAGGTGAGTTGGTGGCTGGAGAAGTAGAAGCTTCCACCATAGATCAAGCCGCAAAGCTTGTCCGACAACAAGGTCTGGTAGTTATATCTTTGGATACAAAGACCGAATTTTCACTTAACTTTTTCAAAAAAATAAGTGATCGAGTAACTGTAGGAGATGTAACAACAATAACCAGACAGCTCTCCACGATGATTAATGCCGGTCTTCCATTGACCGAAGCTCTTGTAATATTGCGGTCTCAGGCGAAAGGATCTCTATCGAAGATTGTCTCCCAAATTTTGGCGGATGTTGAAGAGGGTGAAGCATTAAGTTCTGCCATGAGCAAGTACCCGCAAGTTTTTTCAAAAACTTACCTTGCTCTTATTAGAAGTGGAGAGATTGGTGGAGTACTAGACGAGGTTCTTGCCCGCTTAGCTGATGATATGGAGAAACAAGCTGAATTTAGGGGAAAAGTTAAAGGAGCCTTAATTTATCCGATTATCATAATTTTCGGTATGCTTGCAGTTGCATTAATTATGATTATTTTTGTCCTTCCCCGGTTAACTACCCTTTATGAGCAGTTTGAAGTAGATTTGCCTATTATGACTAAAATGTTAATAGCAGTATCGAATTTTATGGTTCGCTTTTGGCCGATCGTGCTTCTCTCTATCGGAGGGATTTTTTATGCTATTAATATTTATCGACATACAAGTGCCGGAAAAAGAAAATTTGACGAAATTACTCTTAAGTTACCTCTCATTGGAGACCTTCAAAGGCAAATAATTTTGACCGATCTGACAAGGACACTTTCCCTAATGATCGGTTCAGGTGTATCGATAATGGAGTCTCTAACTATTACCTCACAAGTTGTAGGTAGTTCGATAATTTCCGATGCGCTTATCGATGCTACAAAGATGATTGAGAAAGGGTTTCCAATTGCATTTGCTTTTTCGCGTCATCCTGAGGCTTTTCCTTTTATCCTATCCCAAATGATTGCGGTTGGTGAGGAAACGGGAAAAATGGATGAGGTTTTATCAAAAATTAGTCATGTGTTTGAAGTTGAAAGCGACCAAAAACTAAAAGCTCTTACTGCTGCAGTTGAACCGATTATTTTGATAGTACTTGGAGTGGGCGTCGCGCTAATGGTTATATCGATAATTATGCCGATTTATAACTTGACGACTCAGCTTGGAAACTAACTTAAGTCAAAGAAAAAGATAGATCGGTATTGACATTAGAGTCGGATTTAGTGAATACTGAATATGAGCATTTAAGGAGGTGAGAATTAAGGAAATATGACTGCCTATATTAAAAAGAGCCTGCCTACCGTCAGGCGGGGTTTTACACTTATTGAGCTTCTAATCGTTATTGCAATCCTTGGAGTTTTGGCCGTAGTTGTTTTGGTAGCTATTAATCCTGTTCAGCAACTTGCAAGAACCAGAGATGCGGGAAGAATAAGTAGCGTTACACAGCTTGGACATGCAGTCGAAGCTTACTATACAAGCCACAATGGTGTTTACCCCCCAGCAACAGGAGCTAACAGTTGGGTTACGGCGCCACCAAACCAAGTACTTATTCTATCAGGAGAAATAAAGCAGGTGCCATCAGCAATTGCCTATAATGTAGCCGGGAAGACGCCTTGTACAACAAATCGCATAAACAATACGTGGTGTTATGCAACTGGCGGTTCTTCCTTCGTTGTCTTTGCAAGGCTGGAGGCGAGCACGAATGAGACCTCTGGAGGTACCTGTAATGGTACTAATCCAGCCTATGCTCTCTATTCATCAACTAGCGGTAGAGGTTGTGTATACTGTGCCGGCGCTCAACCGGGGGCGGGTACGTCTTGTCCATAATTTGTGTAAACGCCAGGAGAAATTTGTTAGCCTGGCGCACGCTTGAGTAGATTTAGTTTAAATAAAGAATTTTATTATTTATATTTTGTTTGTCTAACTTTCTTTCTGAAAAGAAAGTTAGAATGTGAAGGGGGTGAGAATGAATTTATGACTGCCTATATTAAAAAAAGCCTGACTGCCGTCAGGCAGGGCTTTACACTTATTGAGCTTCTTATAGTTATCGCGATCTTAGGTGTTTTAGCAGTTGTAGTACTAGTGGCTATTAATCCTGTTCAACAGTTAGCAAGAGCAAGAGACGCAGGAAGAATAGATACGGTTGCTCAACTTGGCCGTGCGGTTCAGGCTTACTACACAACTAATAGTGGTGTTTATCCCGTCGATTTTACCGAATTAACAACATCAGGTGAAATAGCTCAAGTTCCTGGGGAGGTAACGAACTCACTCACTTCACTGTGTACTACTGCGACTGGTACTGTTCAAAACGGATGGTGTTACGAATCTGATACGGACTCATTTATCCTTTGGTCGAATCTTGAATCTGATCAGAACTTGAACATGGGTACTTGTACGACAGCAGACGGAGCATACACTTCTTATTTGTCATTAGCCGGAAGAAGCTGTGTTGTTTGTGGAACTACGACTCCTGGTCCTGATGTAGATGAGACCGCTTGTCTTAATTAAGTGTTTTTACCACCTCGGAGGGTAAAGTTTACCCTGAGCGAAGTCGAAGGGACTCCTCCGAGGTGAAAAGGGAGCAAGGAATTAGTGTCTACGTATTGTTTTTGATTAAGCTTCTGTAGTTTAATTAAAGTTGTGGTAATTCAATCAATCTTCATATTTATTTTTGGTTTAATAATCGGTTCATTTCTGACTTTATACACATACCGCTCGCCTAGGACAATAAGTGTGAAAAAAGGTCGGTCTAAGTGTGATCGATGCGGTAAAAAAATATCTTGGTTTGACAATATTCCCCTTATCTCTTACCTACTCCTCAAAGGTAAATGCAGATATTGTGGTAATAAAATTTCCTTGCGTTATCCCCTCATAGAGTTTTCAACAGGTATACTTTTCGCTGGAATTTATTATTTTTACATTAATTGTGCGACTATCTTGCAAGGTGGCACCTTTGAAGGTAACCCTTTTTGCGCATGGACAGATCTTTTAGGATTGTGGATACTCCCCTATCTACTACTTGTAAGTACAGTCCTTGTTGCGATTTTTGTAATCGATCTAGAACATCAGATTATTCCCGACAATTTGGTTTTTTTACTATTTGTGGTAAATATTATGGCACTCATCCTTTTTAGAGTTGATAATCTATATGAAATACTTTTTGTTTCTTTTGCGGCATCACTTTTCTTTTTAATGCTTCATCTTGTAACCAAGGGGCGTGGTATGGGACTTGGAGATGTCAAACTAGTTCTTGCCCTTTCCCCTATTTTTACTTGGCAGGTAACGATAACTTGGATTTTTTTAAGTTTTGTAATAGGTGCTATCTTAGGACTAATTCTGATTTCTTTAAAAAGAGCCTCATTTGGTAAACATATAGCCTTTGGTCCATTTTTAATTTTCTCCTTTTTTATAGCACTTTTTTGGGGAGAAAGCCTCTCGCGATATATAATTCCATATATGCCATGAAGCCATTTTCAAAACAGGAATTAATTGGAGTAACTCTTATTTTTATAGTGGTTTTTGGTCTAACTTTTATTGGTTTACAAGCTTCTATTCGACGAAGCCGTGATGTACAAAGAAAGGCGGATCTGGGTGCAATTTCCGATGCACTTCATAAGTTTCAAGAAGAATTTGGTTTTTTCCCACCAAGCGATGGGAGGAAAATTAGAGCCTGCAAAGGAAACAATTTTAATGAGATTCTGACGGAAATAAAAGATACGGAAACCTTTGATAGAGAGCTTTTTTTTCAAGGTCTTCGAGCTTGTGAGTACGGAGTTGATTCTTTCCGTGACGTAACTGATGATTCATATACTCCCTACCTAGCAGTAATTCCGTCCGATCCGAAAACGAATGAGGGATTTTCTTACGTTTATTTTTCGAGTGCAAACAGATTTCAGCTTTACGCATTTCTCGAAGGAGGAGTCGACGAAGACGAATATAATTCAGGAGTGTTTAATCGAAATTTACCTTGCGGAGTCGGTATTTGCAGCTTTGGAAAAAGTTCCGGCGAAACCCCTTTGGATATTTCAATTGAGGAATATGAACAGCAGCTTTTAGAGAAGTCTAAAACTGGAAACTAGTTATTTTTATAGTGTATTATGTTATAGAGAAATCACAATATTTTTTTAGATAAGGTGTGATTTCTGTAGCAAATGTCATTATTTATATTATTTAAATGAGACATTTGTAAATAATTACTACCCATGATAAAAGAGAATTTAAGATTATCCTCCCCACCAAACACTAATCACCAAACACTAATCACCAAACTTGGTTTTACCCTCATCGAGCTTCTTATAGTCATCGCAGTTTTGGGTGGGTTGGCAGCAATTTTCATGACTTCATATCCGGGAGCACAGAAAAAAGCCAGAGATTCAATTAGAAGGAGTGATATTAAACAGTATCAAACAGCGATGGAAGTCTATGCAAATAAAAATAACGGACAATATTTTACAGTTGCTGCAACAAATATAGTAACACAGTGTGGTTCTGCTCCAAGACCACTTGTTTTACCTTCTTGCCCCGACGACCCAAAATCACCCGCTCATTACCGCATGGCATCATCTACGTTGCAATATGTGTTGTGGGGTCAGCTTGAAATATTGGATGATACTGTATCGCCAGCCCAGATTCAGTATTTTGTTGTATGTTCCACTGGTGAAAGCGGTTTAAAGAGGGGTCCTGATTCATGGGGCACTAATTGTCCGATATGATTTTAATATCAAAGATCAAAAATAAAGAATCAAAAATTGAGATAGGATTTACTTTAATTGAACTTTTAGTCGTTATCGGAATTATCGCCATTTTATCTGGAATTTCGATATTTGCTTTGCAAGGAGCCCGTGAGTCTGGGCGTGACGCAAAAAGAAAAGCAGACCTTGAGGTAATAAGGTCAGGACTGGAGCTTTATAAAGCTGACTGTAACAGATATCCACCATCACCTTTACCTGATGGGATAAATCCATTACAAGGTAATTCTGCTTACGGTCCGGCCTGCTCTAATTCCAACACATATATATCAGATGTGCCTGAGGATCCGACTTCGGGTGCCCGTTACAGATATGTGCCTGTTGGTACAACTTCTTATAGTCTTTGTACAGGATTGGAAGAACCCCCTAGCCCGATACCTGCTCAGCCCTGTATGGGTTGTGTTCCTGGCCCCTGTGCATATAACGTAAAAAGCCCTTAGGCAGCGATTAGTGAATATTGATTGGTGTATAGTTTATATATGCAGAGAAATTCTGCCCAACCTCGCAACCACCAGTTACTTGTTGTTAACCACGGCTTCACATTTATTGAATTATTAATTGTCATAGTAGTTATGGCCTTGCTTTTTAGTGTGGGTTATGCCGGTTATAGAGAATTCCAGGCGAGGCAAGGGATAATAAACGTAACTAGAAAAATTAAAGCAGATTTAAGGCTTGCTCAGGAGTATGCATTATCTCAAAGGAAGTTATGTGCTGCAAATGATTTTTTATTAGGTTATGAGTTTGTCGCTAGTTCAACTAGTTATGAAATACGTGCCTACTGCGACAGAAGTCTTCCGGGACCTGATTATACGGTATCTGTAAAAATAGAAAATTTACCTACCGGATTTTCTTTGATTAGGATTCCCGTAAATACAGTCCCTCGTTTTAATGTTTTAGGAAGAGGTGTTTATATTTCCCTTCCTCCAAATACCCCATCTATGACTATAAGAGTTAGAGAAACGAGTAGCGGTGCCTATAAAGATATTATTATTAAATCAAGCGGAGAAATATATGAACCATAAAGGCCAGTCACTTTTTGAAGTTATTTTTGCTATTGGAATTGCAGCGGTAATACTTGTGGCTATAGCAAGTTTAGCGGCAAAGTCGATTGCTAACTCAACCTTTTCAAAAAATAATGCACTTGCAAGTAAGTATGCTCAAGAAGGTAGTGAATGTCTGAGAGAGCAAAGAGACAATGCCCTTCGAACTACGGGTTGGAATGCTTTCAAATTGCAAGCGACAAATACAAAATGTTTAAATGGCGCAGCACCTAACTGTATAAGCGTAAGCGGAATGTGTGATATACCTGGGACACCGTTTAGAAGGGGTGCAACGTTTTCTAATGTGGTAAATCTCAACGGCGAAGAAATCCGGGCAATAGTTATCGTACAATGGAGTGACGGCCAAGGAACCCATCAGGTTCGCAATATAACCACTTTTACTAATTGGAACAAATGATATGAAGAGAGCAAGAAACAATAAACAAAGAACAAATTTACAGGGTTTTTCAATTATTGAAATGCTTGTTGTGATCGCTGTTTTTAGTATTTTGGCAATCGTAACAACCCAAACTCTAAGTTTATCTCTACGAGGTTCCAGAAAAAGTGATGCACAAAGTAGAGCCCGCCAGAACGTTGATTATGCAATAAGTACTATGGAAAGGCTTCTGAGAAACTCTAAAAGCATTACGGGTGCCTGCGGCTCGCAAATTAATTATGTTGATGAGTATGATAAGGCAGGAAGATTTAGATGTATGTGTTCGGGTTCTGATTGTTATATCGCTTCAGGTTCTGCAAACCTTAGGATAACCAGCTCGGAGGTTACGATTACTAACTGTTCTAATGTATTTTCTTGTCCTGCTACACCTGCACCCGGTCCTGTACCACGTTCAATAATTATCACGATAACGGGAAGAGATAAAGCTTCTTCGGGAGCGGAAGGAAATGAAGTCACATCCAAAACAAAGATGCTTTTGCGAACGTATGACTAAACTAATAACATGTTGACCGAAGTTACTCCGCTTGTTAAACTTAAAATATGAGATCCCTGCCAAACCAGAGCGGCCAAGCACTCCTCGTAGTTCTTCTTACAATGGCCGTAATTTTGACGGTAGTTTTGTCGGTTGCTTCCCGTTCAGTCACAGATGTAGCGATAACTTCGTATGAAGAGGAGGCTCTTCGGGCTTTTTCTGCTGCAGAAGCAGGAATTGAAAGCGCATTACTAAATCCTGTTCCTGCAGATCCTCCTCCCATCCCAGCAGATCCTTCGGATCCGACTGCTGCTACCTACGATGTTTTAATCGCTGATCTGGCAGAAAACGACGGGAAATTTACATATCCTGGAACCCTGGCCTCGGGTGAAGTAGCCACATTTTGGCTTGTAGAACACGACGACGCTGGGAAATTAACATGCGCTGGCGATACATGCTTCAGGGGTTCGGAAATAAATATATGTGTGGGGAGCGGATCGCCTAATCCTGCAATTGAAGTTTTAGTTTTTTATGATTCAAACACAAAACAAGCAGTGAACTCGAACAAGTACGCCAATGTGCAAGTTTACAGAAGAGCTTTCGGTCCCTTGGGAGGAACTAGCAGTTCCTTTGGTTCGACTAGCCAGTGCAATTTTATCGACTCGTCAGCCCGCCGTGCTCAAATAAACGTAAATAATATTTGTTCAGGTTGTGTCGGTAATCCAGGTGAAGGTCGACTTCTTATGGCTAAGGTACGAATGTACTATTCTACAAAGCCTATTGGAATTTGGACTACTGGTGCTGGAGGGCTTCCACCTCAAGGGATTCAAATATCCTCGACAGGCGTTGCCGGAGACTCGACAAGAAAAGTAAATGTCTTTCAAAGTTATCCGGAAAACCCTACACTTTTCGACAGTGCTGTCTTTAGCATGAAAGATTTAATTAAGCCATAAATATTATGTCTGTTGGATTAGACATCGGTTCGAAAACTATAAAGATTGTGGAATTGTCTAAAGAAGGCAATACTTTTCGTTTGCGTGCTTCCGGTGTTGTGGCTCACAAGAGTAAAACCCCCGAACATATAAAGGAGGATAAAGAACTTGGACTTCTGGCAGAAGCAGTAAAAAAGCTTCACAAAGAAGCAAAAATCACATCACGCGAGGTAGGAATTGCACTTCCTGAAACTCAGGTTTACACGCGAACAATCAAGTTCCCCCAGCTCACAGATGCGGAAATTGCCTCAGCTGTACGATGGGAAGCTGAGCAGTATATTCCTATTCCTGTTAATGAGGCCATTGTTCAACACCAAATCATCGAAAGAAGAGATGATACATCTCCCCCTTCGGTTTCTGTTCTTTTAGTAGCAGCCCCAAAGGAATTAGTAGAAAAATACGCACGGGTTGTTGAAATGGCGGGATTATCCTTGGCTGCTGTTGAAACAGAACTTATTGCACTTGTTCGATCTCTTGCGCCCGAGGATCAAACTGTATTATTAGTAGATTTCGGCGCACGCTCCTCTGACATTGCAATTGCCAGAAACGGTCAATTGGTATTTTCTCGCTCAATTCCAACAGCAGGAGAGGCATTCACTAGAGCAGTTTCCCAAACCCTGGGTGTTGAAGAGGCTCAAGCGGAAGAATATAAAAAGGCATATGGATTAAGTTCTACTCAGTTAGAGGGAAAAATTAAAGGTGCGCTAGATCCGATTTTCAGGTTGGTTGCAGACGAAATGAAAAAGGCAACCCATTTCTATCAGTCTGAGGAAAAAGGAGATTCTCCTTCCTCGGCAATTCTTTCTGGTGGATCCGCTGGAATGCCTGAGGCAGCCTCGACTCTTACAAAACTTTTAGGTATTGAAGTTGTAGTTGGAAATCCATTCTCAAAGGTAAACGTGGACCCCGAAGCAGTAAAGAGCCTATCCGGATATGCTCCTTTTTATTCTATAGCGGTTGGCTTAGCGATGAGAGAATAACTTACTTACCATGGCCATAAATTTACTTCCACAAGATTTAAAGCCAAAAGGATATGCGGTTGCACTAGCAAAAAATCTAAGAAAACTTGCACTGATTTCTCTTATAGTTTTTTTAGTTGGTACATTAACTGTTTTTAGCATTTTTATTTTTTACACACGATTGCTCAGTCAAAGTGCCATACAACAGGAAAATTTGAAAGCCGAAATTAAAGCTTTACAAGAAACAGAACAAAAATTGATCCTTTTGAAAGACAGAATAGACAAGTTTACTGCTGTTGAAAATACGCAATCTCTAAACATTGGAGTCAATGTTTTAGATGAAGTTTCAGAGTTATTTCCGGAAGGAATATCTTTCAAAGAAGTAACATTATCCCAGGAAGCAATAAAAGTTGCTGTATATTCGGATAATTTACAAAATCTCTCACGTTTTATATTATCATTAGCCGGTTCAGGAAAGTTTAAATCAATTTATCTAGTAACGCTATCGTTTAAACCAACTGAGGGGTATTCAGCGGAATTCGGTTTTGTCAAATAATATGAAATCAATAACAAGACGTTTGGGTCCAGATATAAAAATATTATTTGGCCCCACCATAGTTATAATTATGGTGATTTTACTTTCCGTAGTTGTCTTTAAAAATGGTTACTCTCAAGTTAGGGTCAAGTTAACGCAGCACAATGAAGCAAAACAGTCTGAAGCAACACTTAATGAGAAACTTAATATCTTGCGAGAAGTAAGAGTTGGTGTTTTGGATCAAGCGGATGCTACTCTTATCGCACTTCCTACAGAGAACCCAGCAGCGCTTATAGTATCCAATCTAAGAACTTCAGCTTCCGAGAAGGCAATCGTCATTAAAGAACTAAAGATTGTTGGTCTTGGGGAGGACGAAGATATCAAAAATATGGAAATTAAAGTAAGTACTGAAAATCAAGAATTTCCTTCCTATGTCAGTTTCTTGAAAGATTTGGTAAATTCAGCACCAATCCAAAGCGTTAAGAGCTTGAATGTACAGAAGCACTCAGTTGGAGAAAATTTATTTTCGGGTGAGCTTGAAATTAATATTTTCTGGGCAAACCTTCCCGTAACTCTTCCAGAACTAACGGTACCTATCCAAGAACTAACAGACGATCAAAAGTTAGTTTTAGCAAAAATGCAAAGCCTCAAAAAACCGGTATTTACAAACCTTACACCTTCCACACCAAAAGATAGACCCAATCCTTTCAATTGAAGAGTTATTTTTTCTCTTCAACGAAGACATTTACGTTTTTATTTTCAAGCCGTCCGCGTACACGAACGAGAGTTTGAATTGCTTTAATAGTTTGACCACCCTTTCCAATAATAATTCCCAGATCTTCGGATTCAGCAAAAATTTTAAAATTGTTCTGATCTGTATCAAGCTCTTCTTCTATTGCAAAATCTTTCTTACCAAGAATGTTCTCAGTAAGGTAGGCTAATAAATCCTTCATTTTAAAATTTTCTCGACTGCTTTAGTCATTGTTGCACCCTTTGTTAACCAAAATTTAAGTCTCTCTTTATTAATCTCTTTTTGATTTTTCGTCGGGTTTACTATTCCCAATACAGACAAGGGCGCTCCTTCGCGCTTTTTACCTTTTTCTATGGCGACTATCCTATAAAAAATCTTGTTTTTAGATCCGTGTCTAGCTAGGCGAATTTTAATCATACCTTAATCTGACTTTTATAATTCTACTTTATATGGACTTATTGCGCAATTATTCCTTTAACTGCTTTTGCATAACATTCTCAAGTGCAACCCGCGCCGCCTCTTGCGCCGCCTCGCTTTTATTCCTACCCCTTCCCCTACCTAATGAGTCTCCATTAACCATTGCGGCTATAGTAAATTGCTTTGAGTGATCAGGCCCCGATTCTTCAACTACCTCGTAACGAGGCGCAGGATACCCAAGAGCCTGAACATATTCCTGAAGTAAGCTCTTGGAATCTTTTAAAGGTTGAGCCAGCTTTTTATCTAGAGTCGAAAGCAGGTGTTCTTCAATGAACTTTTCTACGTCTCCCAGTCCACTATCTAGGAAAAGCGCTCCTACAATCGCTTCTACTGTATTTGCCAAAAGTGAGTGGTTGGTTCGTCCACCTGTTTCTTCCTCGCCTTTGCTTAAATATAGTTTCTGACCCAGGTTTAAGCTCTTTGCAATTTCAGAAAGATTAATCGTATTTACAAGGTTAGCCCTGAGAGCCGTAAGGTAGCCCTCTTCTTTATCTGGAAAACGCGCATATAGTTCTTTTGATACAATAAATTCCAAAACCGCATCACCTAGAAACTCTAAGCGTTCATTAGAACCTCTTTTCCCTGGGTGTTCATTTACCCACGACTTATGAGTCAAAGCTTGTTCGTAAAGAAATAAGTTTTTAAAAAGACTAGCAAGATCATTTTTACTCATAAGTTTTCTCCCAGAGCTTCGATGAGCTCGCCGACTGTCTCGATTTCGGCTAAGTCGATCTCATCTACATCTATTCCCTTTTCTTCGAGCGATCCCAAAAAATCCGAGATATCTGTCACGCGCATGTGAAGATCAGTTGTTAGGGAATCGTCCTCGCTTACATCATCGGGTTCTACTCCAAGGTGGCTCGCGAGTAATTCTAAAACTATCTTTGCATTATTTTTATTGTCCAACATACCTTTAATCGACAATATCTGCAGTCTCTCCAAACTTTTGTTTGTATATTGTACCCAAAACTCCGTTTACAAATGGTGCGGAAGCTTCGGAACCGTACTCCTTTGCAAGCTCAACTGCTTCGTCTATAATTACTTTGGGTGGAGTTTCAGTATGTAATAATTCGTATACGGAAAGCCTAAGAATTGCAAGATCCATTTTATTTAACTTGTCGATTGGCCAAGCGGGAGCCGCTTCTCGAATATAACTGTCAACTTCCTCTTTTTTTGAAAGAACAACACGTGCTAATTCTGAGAAATTCTGTTGCCCTACAAAGGTTTCAGCGAATAAACTTTTTACAGCTTCTCTTCGGTTCTTGTGTCTCGGATCTTTAGCTGTTTTCATGAGATTAAGTATAAGGGCGATAAGTAATAGGTGGCAAGTAACAAGATTAAAACGAATGTTCTATTTGTAGAATCCACAATGCGGACATGCCTTATGTGGTTCGCGCAACTTTCCGCACGAAGGACACTTCGAGAGGTTAGGCAAACTCCTCCTATTGGCAGGAGCATTCCTTCTGATATTACTTCGGCTTCTTGTATGTTTTTTCTTCGGTACTGGAGCCATGTTGCAATTTTAACTTAGAAGTTAAAAATTGTAAATCCTAAGATATCTTTAATTCGGGACGATGGATTTAGATTCGATTATTTTTATAAGTTTAGGAAATTTTTCTGGCTTATCTAGAGCTTCTTGAGCTACTTCTCGTGCATATTTTATTAACTCTGTGTCGCTCCAGGAAGCGACCTTCAATTCTGGGAACCCGTGCTGTTTTATGCCATACATTTCACCTGGCCCGCGCATTTGTAAATCCAACTCAGCCAACTCAAATCCCGACATTGATTTGGTGAGTGCATTAAGTCTTGTTAAAACAGTATTTGATCTTACATTTGTGAATAAGAGACAATAAGATTTTCTTTCTCCGCGACCAATTCGACCCCTAAGTTGATGCAGCTGTGCCAATCCAAACCTCTCAGCAGCTTCTATAATCATAATTGTCGCATTAGGAACGTCTATTCCCACTTCCACAACAGGCGTAGCTACTAAGATATGTGTTTTTCCGCTTCTAAATGATTCCAAAACTTCGTTTTTCAAGCTCAACGATTGTTTACCATGGAGAAGCCCTAGTTTTAAATCTGGAAAGATATCTTTCAGTCTTTCAAATTCAGTTGTAGCTGATTTAACTTGTTTCATTGTTTCTACCTGCGACTCTTCAATTAGGGGGCAGATAATAAAAACCTGAACCCCCTCTTTTTTAATTTGTTCTCGAATCCAGTTATAACCCCCTTCCCGTTTATGTGGAGGAACAATCCAGGTCGTAACTGGCTTTCTACCTTTGGGAAGTTCATTTAGGGTTGATAGGTCGAGATCCCCATAAACAGTCAATGCAACGGTTCTTGGAATTGGCGTTGCAGTCATTGTTAGAACGTGAGGAGCTTTTTTCCGCCGGCTTGCGGATTTGCCGGTTTTTTGTATCAGGTGTGCACGCTGTTCTACTCCGAACCTATGCTGTTCGTCGATTACAACCAAGGCCACTTTATCGAATTGTACCTTTTTGTGGATTAAGGCGTGGGTTCCTACAAAGATATCTGTTTTTCCTAAGTCCGCTTTTACACCCGCAGATGTAATAAGGCTCACACGTACTTTAAATTTGTCAAAAATCTGATTTAATGTATCAAAGTGCTGCTGGGCAAGTATTTGAGTTGGTGCCATCACAACTGTCTGATAACCATTTACAAATGAAGCAAAAGCGCCTGCTGCTGCAACAACCGTTTTTCCGCTACCAACATCTCCTTCCAGCAAACGATTCATTGGATACTCTTTTTCCAAGTCATTGGAAATTTCTTTGATTGAACGAAGCTGCGATTTTGTTAGAGTAAAAGGAAGGGTTTTTATAAATTCATTAATTATTTTTTCGTTAATATTTAACTGAAAAACCGCGGGAATTTTCTTCCAGTCACTTTTTCGGTAAAGACTTCTTAGCTGATAAAAAAGAAGTTCATTAAAAGCCAGTCTTTTTTTTGATTTTTCTGCGTCTTCAGAATTGTCGGGAAAATGGACAATATGTAAGGCATTAGGTAAATCGATAAATGAATTTTCTTTGATTATCTCGATCGGCAAAAACTCTTCTAGATATGGTTGTACTTCGGTTAGCGCAAAGAAAACCCTACCTCGAATCCACTTCGAAGACACTCCGCGTGTTTCGGGGTAGACTGGTACAAGCCTTCCGGTGTGAATTGTCGTGTTGGAGTTTTGTATGTTTTCAAAATCTGGCGAAATTAAAGACTTTTTTCTATCAAACCAATCTACCTTCCCCGAGAAAGAATACCTTTCCCCTTCTCTGACCGAACGAACCAAATAGCGTTGGTTGAACCATATCACTTGAATCTGTCCTGTTTTATCCTGCACTTCGGCTTTTTGTATTACTTTCCCGTATTTCGTATAAATATTTTTCATAGATAGTACTATTCCTTGAATTGTGACTACTTCTCCGATTTGAGCTCGAGAGATATCCGAGACGATTCTGAAATCTTGATATCTGTGAGGTACGTGGTAAAGAAGATCTTCGATGGTGCTGATACCGAGTTTTTCTAGACGATTGACATAAATATGCCCGACCATTGGCAGTCGACTAACCGGAGCACTGAGCTTCATATTATTAATTGCATTATATTACAACTTGCGAAGACTGTCCCCGCAGGTACCTATCCGAATAGTAAAGGAGACAGAAGTGGTAAAAAGGTTGTCAACAAAAGTCCTAAGGTTGATAGAACCAAAATTAAAGTAAATAACGCTTTCTTCTTGTCTTTGATAAATCTTATTTTCATTTTATGACAACTTTTACGAATTTTTTCTTTCCGATTTTCAGAACTTCTCCATCCACTAGTTCAGCCTTAGGATTTTCAACTACTTTTCCATCAACTTCTATGGCCCTCTGCTCCAAAAGTCGTTTGGCCTCAGATTTGCTCCCTACTTCTAGGGCAACGGCATCTGTAACAGTAATGTTTTCACTGACACTAATTTCCAAAGGCTTTATCTCGCTTGGTGTTTCTCCTTTCTGAAAAGTCTTTTCAAAATGTTCTTGTGATTTTTTGGCTTCCGTTTCGCCCCAAATAATTTTAACTACTTCATATGCTAATCTCTTTTTTTGGTCTAAGGGGTTTTTCTTAATTTTCATACTCAATCCCCGAAGGAGAATTTCTGTTAATAGTTCGAAACTAAGTTCAATTACGTCGTCTGGAAAAGACATTATCCCTGCAAAAAAATTTTCAGGTGATGAATCTAAGAACAAAGCATTCCCCGTAGTCTTTCCCACCTTTTTCCCTTCTTTGTCGACCAATAATTTAGTAGCCAAGACATATTTTTCCTTTTCTTTTATCGCTTTCATTAAAGTTCTTCCCGCAAGCATATTAAATATTTGGTCACTACCGCCTATTTCCAAGTCAACATCCATAGCGACAGAGTCGTACCCTTGAGCAACAGGATATAAAAATTCATGAAGGCGAATTGGTTTTTGTAATTTGAGGCGCTCTTGGAACATATCGCGCTCAATCATTTGCTGAACGGTAAAATTTGAAGTTATTTCTAATAAATCCTTAAAAGAAATTTTGTCGCTCCATTCTGAATTGTAGAGAATTTGTGTTTTGTTTTCTCCTTCAAAGTCAAGAATGTTTTCGATTTGCTTTTTCCAACTTTTGGCATTATCTAGAACTTGCTCGCGAGTTAGCTGTTTTCTACTGGACAGTTTATCACTGGGATCTCCGATCATTCCAGTAAAGTCCCCTACAAGAAATATGACTTTGTGACCCAACCTCTGAAATTGACTGAGTTTAAGTACTCCAACATAATTACCCAAGTGAAGACTAGGCATAGAAGGGTCAAAACCCTGATAGAGGGTTATTTTCCTTCTTTTCATTAAGTTTTCGAGGCCCCCTTTAGTTGGTAAAATATCAGATACTCCCCTCGTGAGAACCTCTTCAATGGATAAATTTCGCATTTTAGCCTTTCAATCAATATTTTAGTCTAGAAGTGTCGTAGCGTCAAAGCATAAAATTATTCTACTATTAATTTTGAAGTAGTTTATTAGACTTGTAGAACGATTCTCCTTACATTTCTTATTGTCTTAGTACCGATTTGAATAGTTCCATCGCTTTTTCCCCAATTTCTGTTTTTTGTCTCTTTCTTGCCGTCAATATAAATAGCACCAGATGCAATCAATCTTTGCGCTTCGGTTTCGTTTGGAGCTAAGTTTGAATCAACTAATATTTGTAAAAAGCTCGAATCAGCGTGAACGTTGATTTCTTGGATTCGTCTAGGAAGTAGTCTTTGTCTTTTCACTCTATCAAATTCTTCTCGTGCATAAACGGCAGCATCTTCGCCATCTAATTCTAATACCATCCTAAACGCTAATGCTTCCTTTAATTCCATGGGGTGAATACCACTAGTTCCCTCAAGTGTTTGAGGTAAAACCTCCTCTTGTATTTGGTAAACTGCTTCCATTGGTACAGAAGTGATTAATTCGAAACCTACGCCAATTGCAGTATCCGGCCATGCCATGACTCCTTCGTATTTGACCTCCGGCCAATCGAGTATATTAACAATATTTCCTTCAGTCTTGCCCATTTTCTTGCCGCTTGGATCCTCTATTAGCTTTGTGCCTATTACCCATTTTTCGTGATCTTTATATCTTCTGACAAGTGTTTGGCCAACAAGCATATTGAAAAGCTGATCTTTACCTCCAACTTCTATATCAACATTCATAGCAACAGCATCCCAACCTTGCATCCATGGATAAGAAAACTCTTGAAGCCAGATTGGTTTTCCTGCTTGCACTCGTTCTTGAAACATATTTCGTTCTAACATTTGCTGCACTGTAAAATTGGCTTGAATATCTATTACTTCTGCAAGAGTAAGTTTCGAAAGCCATTCGGCATTATTCATAATTTTAATTGGATTTGGTGAATTGGGAGAAAAATCAAGTATCCTCGCTGCCTGATCAACATAGGTCGCCATATTATATTCAACCTGTTCTGGAGTTAATCTTTGCCTAGTAGCCGACTTATCTGATGGATCTCCAATCAAGGAAGTAAATCCCCCGAAAAGAAATATTACCTCGTGGCCTAAGTCTTGAAACTGTCTTAATTTGCGAAGTGGGACTGTATGACCTATATGAAGATTTGGGCTGGTTGCATCAATTCCTAAATACAACCGTACCTTTCTTTGTTCCATCTCGCTTTGTAGACTACTTCGATCAGGTAAAATTATCTCGACACCTCGACGCAACGTTTCATCAATAGTTACAGGCTCTTGTTCTCGACTTATTAATTGATCAAGATGGTGCTCTAAAGACATATTTATTCACTAATGCGCATATACCTACTAATAGCTCCAGATAACTGATTCAAACTTTGAATGTCTACCCACTCGCCTTTTTGGTGGTGATCTCCCGAGATTGCTGAGGTGACAAGTACATTTTTAGTCCCGGCGACTTTGCTGTTATAGAAGTGTCGGCCATCTGTGGTACCATGCATGTTGACGAATTTTACACCACGACCTATAATTTCTTCAATAATTGTTTTCCATTGAGTTACAAATTCCGCATTTTCGTTAAGAATACATCCTTCACCTCCACCTTCCTCTTCAAGGATTTTTACCCCATATTGTTTAGCTAAGTTGGTAATTTCATCCCTACCTTCCTCAAAAAGGATTTGTTCCGGTGGCCACCTCCAACTAAAAGCTGCCGTTACTCTATCTGGAATTTTATTCTTTGATTGGTTTGGAGTGTTTACAACGGTCATTTTGAAAGTTGAAGCCCAACCGTTTTCTGGAGTTGCAATATCGTACTTTTCTTGAACTCGTAAATAAAAAGCGATTAGGCTATCGATGGGATCCTTAATTTTATACGAATCTGCAGCGTGTCCGCCTTGTCCTTGAATTTCGACTACAAAGTGATGGGGCGCTTTTTGCGATTTGACAATAGAAAAATCAAGAGTTCCATCAGGAATAAATACAACTTTGGGTTTTAAACCTTGTTCCACAACATACCGCGTACCGTTAAAGCCGCCCATTTCTTCATCTGAAGTTAAAAGCAAACCTACTCCTCTAGGCCCTCCTTCTTCTAGCCATTTTTTATAAGAGTAAAGCATCGAGGCAACATGTCCCTTCATGTCTCCCGCACCCCTACCATACAATTTTCCAGCTTCCTCTTTGGAGTGGAATAAAGTGTCATCACCCTCTACGTCGACAACATCTATATGCCCAGAAAGAAGAAGTCTTGGGTTCATAAGTGTATTGTTGTCACCCCAAATGCGTGAATACACTCCGGTATGCAAGTAAGTTTCTGCATGTACTTTTCCTAGGTACGAAGAAATATAATCGAGTACCTTAAGGCAAGCTTCTTGATCGGTCGTCAAAGAAGGAATAGCGATCATTTCGGAAGTTAATAATTGTATGTCTTTCTCAGGCATATTTAATTTAAAAGATTATAGCCCTATTTTTTCACTAACTGTCTCTTCGACTCTTTGAAGAGTAGTTCTGACATCTTCATGAGTTGTATAAGGGTGAACAGCTATAAATCTAAAAACACTTCGTTTACCGATCCTACCAAAACGTTTTTCAGGATCTACATCGCTATTGTTTGAGACGTAAGGATTTCTAGATCGATGATTGTCAATTTGTCTTATTACTGCGCAAATCATGTCATCGTATGCTTTTCCGTCAATTCCTCTTTGAGCCGCTCTTGTTTTAACATCATCAGTTAGGCCTATTAACATAGTGTTGAGTTCCGGTTCATGTAGAGCTCTAAGTACTCTAGAATCTTCCACGTAATGATATGCTGTTTCCACTAAATCAAGTGTGTGGTTTAACAAGGTTGCTATACCATCATTTCCAAGAAGTTTAATTGTTGCGTAAGTGGATATTGTGCCAGCAGTACTTCTAGATCCAGAGGATGTTGAGGCCACGGCCCCCAAATATCTAGTATCTGTGTGGAGATAGTCTTGATCGCTGGCGTTTCTAAACACTATTGCTCCTGCAGGATAAGGTGTGTAGAGCATTTTATGTGGATCTATTGTGACCGAGTCTGCGTACTCAATTCCCTTGAACAGATCTTTTCTTCTAGATAACACAAAAGGTCCGCCATATGCTGCATCAACATGGAAATAAATATCAGTATTATGCGCAACTTCGGCAAGTCCCTCAAGATCTTCAATGGCTCCAGTCTCTGTTTCGCCGGCTAACCCGACTATTGCAACAACATGCTTACCTCTCTCTCTCAATTTCCTCACCGCTTTTTCTGTTGCGCGAACATTAATCTTAAAGTCATCAGATGGCATTTCCAGAAGACCAATACCTAATTCATCACATTTTTTACTTATCGAATAATGTTTCCACCTTGAAGTCAAAACATACATCTGCACAGGATTCTTAACTCTCTTTAGGGGATTCTTCAAACCCATTGAGTCCAATAGCTTTTCCCTAGCAACCATAAGGGCAATTTCATTAGCTTCAGTACCTCCAGTAACGATATTTCCACCTGCCAAATCGGTCTCATATCCCAAAATTTCTGCAAGCCATCTAATAGATTCTCTTTCCATTACTCTTTCAGATTGAGAGACATCTTCGACTATTAGATTGTTATTCATATAGGCAGCGACTAAGTTAGAAATTATTCCGATTTTGCTACCTTGTGGATGAATTTGACCCATGAACATTTCATCGAACCTTCGGGTTTTTGCTTCCATTCTTAGGACTTCCCCTGTTACTGATTCAAGTTCCGACATTCCAGGTTTTATGCCTTGCAACCAATCCCTGAATTTTGGCGGCATTGACTCAATCTGTCCCGCCGTGGAATAAATTTGGGCCATCACACGTATTGCATCTCCCCCGATTTGAACAAGATCTTCTGCTGATTGTGGGTTTCTTGGATCGACAAAGAAGTCTTTTACTCGTTCTAAATCTGTTGTTAGTATTTGTCTTTCTTCAATCATCTTATTTTTTTTGCATAAAAAAACGCGCTCAAAGGCGCGTTGCTTTTAAAAACTTGGGCTAAAGTAATAGTAATAGCCAGTAGTCATAACAGCAATTTGCAATATTATAGGAGGTTTAATCATTTGTCAAATATTCTTATTAGCAATACTTAAAGATTCACTCAATACTCTATTATAAATATTTACACCGGAGTTGTTCAAGAAAAGCTTTTGGGAAAGGAGTTTTATCTTTTTTAACCAATATTAAAGCAATCTTGTCGGAATTAATATCCTTATTTGCTTTTATTGAAATCAGGTTCATTAGTTCTTTGTTCGATCTCTAAACTCAATTACGTTTCTCAAAGCTTTATTGACTTCACTTTTAGAAAGACCGGCGAAACTGTTTCCTTGATTCCATTCTGAATGGGTTATGGGGATTGGCGTTTCGAGTAAACTTCTTACATTACTTATAATTAGCAAACCAGATAATCCTTGCTTGGGATTGGGTGTAGATAAGTTATACCTATATATAGATTTGTCACCGAAAGTCTCGCCAGTCGGAGTAATTATTAAATATGATGCTGCTTGTTTTTCCTCTTGTGCGTTTGAGGTATATATTCTTTCTATAAGCACCTCATCACCGAGGTCGCTATCTAATATTATTTCTCTTTCGATAAATAAGGATTTTCTATCTTCAGGAACTCCTATCTTTTGAAGAGTTTCTTTGTCTGAAATCTCTATTTCAAACATATCCTTTGGGTCCGGAAGTGCTGGTTTTTCTTCAAAAGATTGTTTCCAAAGCTCTATTTCTCCATCTTCTTGTTTACCCGTCTTCCATCTGGTATGTTGTTCATCAATAAGTATCTGGTATTTATTTTTTCTGTCTTTATCCATTATTCTAAAAGTTTTAAAATTCTTTTATTTCTCCGTCGGGATCTTTCACACAAAGTTGGCTTAACAAGTTTTTTCATCTCTGATACTTTTTACTCCTTATAATTTTCCTTTATTCTTAGATTTAGATAAGAGCAGTCGAGTTGATTTCTTAGTATTTCAGAAATATATATTTTTTCAGTTTTAATCAAGAAGAGGGCAATCTTGTCGGAATTTATACCCTTATTTGCTTTAATTGATATTTGGTTCATCAACTCAATTGCACGATCTTCATTAGTAAAGAATTCGTCTCTTTTTTTATTCAGTCGTTTTACTATTTTTTTAGATGTCTTTGTGAAAACCTTCCTTTCCCTTTCCTTTAGATGTTTCTTTACTTGTGCCAGGTCTTCCTTATTAGATAATATTCTTTTTTCCAGTAAATTGGTCATTTTCCAGACATGTCTTATGATTCCCAATATTCCACCTTTATCTATTACATCAGAATCATGAACAATCTTGGCCTCTATTGGAATATTTTTTCTCCCCGACTCATGTGAAGATGAATATTGGGCTATTTTATTAATTTCATTTGGTAGTAAGTTAAACTGACTTAGAAATTGCCTTGTATTTTTGTTTATATTTTTTTCTGATTCGTTACAATCATACGCTAAAGAGACGTCGTGTACCCAGGCTGAAGTAAGAATTAAAAATAAGTTTCCACCCTCCCTTTTTTGAAGAAACTTTGCAATTTTATTTACTCTAAAAAGATGCTTGTTCCCTTTTGCTTTTCCATTAAAAGCCTTTTCCCAGTCTAGTCTTACAGCCTCTTTACTAATTTTTTTAAGCAATACTAATTCTCTTTTGTTCATTAGTCCGTGAATTCGATTTTAATTCCTAAGTTAGCACAAATATTTGCTAAATGACTAGTTCTTGGTATTCTTCTTTCTAGTATTAACCCCCTTAAACGGTTTCTATTTACCACCAGAAATCTTAACAGTTCACCCTGGAATTGACCTATGTCGATATCCTTTCCAACCCTCAGCTTGAAATTAGTCTGCGATTGGCCAAGCGAATAAAGAGTTGCAAGATCGTCTACTTGTAAAGTCGTAGTTGTTTCCATCTCATTTGTACTTTCAGATGAATAAGCTTGTGTATCACCTTGGTTTGATGCAGACCTTAATTGTAGAATTAACAGCTTCCCCTTATCGAATACAAACTCGATATCTACGGGGGTTTTTAGCAATCGTTCTGCTTTAAGGGCCGCCTCAGCAATCATAAGCACCTCATTTTGTTTAAGTATTTTATTATCGGATCTATACTTTAAAGCTCCATCAATGCTTCTATAAGAGTCGAAGCCTGTTTCCCCGTCTTTAACAACATGCTGAGCCGATTTTCCGACTGAAAGCTCCCAATCTTTTACGTTTCCTGAGGTAATAATAACTCCGCCCTTTCCTTCGATAAGTGGACTAATTACTACTGCCATAGATGGTTTGTCGCTAAAACCGTGTAAGGTTCTAAAACTAATTGCTTTTTCTGAAAAAAATGATGCGACAACAGTTTTCACTGCAGCTTCAACTCCTGTTGCCTCGACGTCAATCACACTTTCATAAACTCCTGCTGCTGTACCATTATTTGTGGTATCTTCATCATAAGACGAAGATCTGATGGCATATCTATTATGAGTTGGTATAGATATCAGGTCGACAAATCTCAAATTATGTATCCTATCTCTGATTTCCCTTGCAAGGATAAATTTCTCGCCTATATTACTTGTATTTTCGAAGATACTAATTAGGGTTTTAATCTCTTCGTCTTGGAAAAGCACCTCGTTTATCCATTCAGTTGTAATAGTTAATCCAGGGAGGGTGTTTTCTTTACCGAATATTTTTACTGCTTCACTTAAACCGGCAGCTTTACCCCCAACTAATACTCTGGGTCTAGTTTCATTTAGATCAACTACTGCTTCCTCTACTTTCAGATTTACAAGTCCAACAGAGGTTCTTTCTACTATTTCTGATCCTCTTTTCTGGATTAAATCATATATTTCTGGTGACAATTTGCCTTCTTCAATAAGTTGAATTTGAAATCTACCCTTAGCAGATGTTGCATCAAGCTGTCTGATTTGTGGTAATAAAGAGTCTACAAAAATATCAGAAAAACCTTCTAAAAATGATGTTCCGTCAGATAATTCATTGAGTAGTGCATTGGTTGTGTCACAAACTGCTGCATATCTCCATCCTGTCCCTAAACTAAAATTTTCCTCACTTTTTATCAAGGGGAACCAGTTCAAGAATCGGATTAGCGCATTCATGTCTCCAGCTACCTTAACAATTGAATCCTTTGTTTTTATTTGATCTAAAGTTTCTTCAGTAATCTTAATTGCTTCCGTTTGTGACAAGTCGCCCTTTTTACCTCCAACGCTAACTGGCATTCTTTCTAATACGTTTGCAGCAAAAATTATATCTTCAAGGGATGTGCCGGTTACTCTGGAAATTCTTAGAGCAATCGACATTTTTTGTTCATCTAGATCACTGGTCATCTCTTGAATCTTTTGCCAGTTTAAGCCATTCCATCCATCAGAAGATGCGATTACTTCAGTTGAAAAAGTTGAAGGTAACGTTATACCAATAACGTCAAGAGAACCACCGACATTTTTAACCCCATTTTTCATCGTAGGTATAGGATTGAATGGAGTTTGTTCAGAATCGGATATCATTGCTTCTAAATGGTAAAAGGGTGCTGCATACCCAAAAGCAATTTTTAGTCTCCAATATAATTCTGCAATTCTTTCCTCTTTTTCAGTAGGTAACTCCCTTTGGGAAAAGATTTCGATTAGTTTTCTATCTTGTGTTTCGGAGAAGGTTCTCCAGCGCTCTAGAGTTTGCCTAAGATAATTTGGGTTATCTTTTGTTTTTTCGTACCATTCACTTGCACATGCTTTCAGATCACCCGGCATGTCTTCCCAGAATGATTCTGGGCGTTGCTCTAGGTATAAGGCGAGATTTTCCTGCATTTCTCCTTCAAAAAAAGGAACAACGGGAACAGCCCAAGTTTTAAATATTCCATTTGTTTCACCGTTTTCCCTGAGTACTGTAAACTCATCAGTCTCGTCGTTTCCAAAAACGTTAAGTTTACTTACTAAAGACAACATTATTGCTGTTTGTCGCAGTTGTCTAGCATATATGTCCCTTCCGAATTCGGGTCGGACTTCAAAAATATTTTCTTTAGATAGATTATTATTTGTTCTTTCTTGTGGCATTTATAAATTAAAAAAACCCTTGCTAAACTCCCTTATTAGATAATTGGGAATTTTACAAGGGCCTTCCTGATAAACAAAAAGACGTTACCACCTTGCTTCGCTAACCCACTAAAAAAGCACCATCACTGGTGCCCCCTTTCGTCAAATGAGTTAGTCTCATTAATTTGCGTACTTGACGACTTGCAGTGATACGCTAGCGCATTAACGGGCGCACCCGTGTCCGATTTATCGTCGGACCAGCTCGGGAGTGTAATTGGATTTTTCTTGTACGTTTCGCTTTCAGCTTCCGCAAAATCTCTCTTGTCACCCGGAAAAATCTACTATTTCTCTTTCAAAGCCTTTAATATATGTTAATACGGTATATAATTTAATCGTTTTTGCTAGAAAAGTCAAATTATGCGGTTAATATTTAATGTTCCAGGTACGAATTTGACCTATATTATTAATCATAAAGGCGAAAGACTGAGTCCAAAAGAAAAAAAAGAATATAGATTAGAGACTGTAAGAAAATTGCCTCGAGGGTTTGTTCCGCTACATGCGGTGCTTTTGAAAAATAAAAAACGAGGCATAGCTATATCGGGTTCGTCTGGATCGGGAAAAACAACTTTAGCGGAAATATTAGTAAATAAGTTTAAATATAAGCTAGTAGCCAATGATTTTATAGTTGTATGGAATCAAAAAGGCAACTTATACGCTTCCGATTTAAATTCAAAGGAAAATAATCGCGGTAAACAGAAAACAAAGTTAACGAGTGTTTTTTTTGTATCTGATAAAGATAAAAGAGATATATATAAACAATCAGAGAATGAGTTTTTTGAACATTTTGTTGGCACCCTTTATCCTTTAGATCGAAATTTACTTAAGAAATTCGAGCAAGAGGATGTATATAGAATAATTAGAGCACTTCATATCTGTTTGGGTAATAAAACATCAAATAAACAAAGATGGGCTGAAATAATAAATTCTTACTATAATTCCAAGAAAATAGCAAGAATAGGCATAATCGGTATAGGGACAATTGGCAATACGCTCCTTAATTTGATCATAGCAAAGCCATGGTTGAGGATTTTAAACATTATATCTACCGACCGTAAAAAATTGAAAGGGATTTCTCTTGATTTACGTAGTGCAAACCCCCAAGTATTAGTGAATATTTCTAAAACATATAGAGATTTATTTAATAATTCAGATTTGGTAGTGATTGCTTTTAATGTTAAGAATGAACCTTTAGTGGTGTTCGGAGGAGAAAGAAATATGAAGATATATTCACATGCTAAGGTTATATGGGAGATATCAAGATCTGTAAGAAACTCGAAATATAGAGGATTTTTGTTGGTGGTAACTAATCCTGTAGATATAATGAGTTGGGCTTTATACGAATTTTCCAATATTAATGATAAAGGTTATCGTGATTGGAATGGACTTTATTCAAATCAGGTATATGGAATCGGCTTGGGATTGGATTATAAAAGAATGCAAGTTTTGGAAAACAATCCGGAAAATAACCTAGAATTGGTAGGAGAACACGGAGAAAACCTAACCCTTTGTAGAGTTATAGATGAAAGCAAATTAAGTGTTATGAAAAATGATAAATTGCTAAAGCTTATTAAAGAATACTCACCGGAAATTAGAAAATATACTGACCGTACCATATTCGGTCCGGTACATGAGATTTATGAAGTTTTACAAGTAATTCGAAAGAGATCTGGAGAAATGAGAGTTTCCTTATTAAACGACAATGGGGTGGTCTTGGGAGACGTTGTTAAACTTCAAAACGGAATTATATCAAGGAAATTTGAGTATAAAAATAATTTACAAAGAAAACTTGAAAGTTTAGAAAAAGTTCAGAGGGTATATTACAAATTATTAAAAAAGAACGGTGCAGGGGAGTTTGGAGGGGTAAAAAAATAAAAATATAATTTCAAAAAAGATGCGCTGTGTATCTCAAACCCCAAAAAATTACCCCTGCACCGTTCGACATGGCGAGTACGGGATTCGAACCCGTGGTCACGGTTTTACAGACCGTTGCCTTACCACTTGGCTAACTCGCCCGTTATCCCATAATGTACATCTTAATTTATCTTTTTTCAAGTTTTCAAATCTCTGGTAAAATTAAGACGTATGGCTAATTGGAAAAAGATAAGAAGAAGAAATAAGTGGAGGTCAAGGTTTTCTAGAAACAGCAAAGGTGTTAACAGAAGTCGTCTTATGGTAAAAATAGCTAAACTTTCTTTTCTGGGAGTAGTACTGGTTTTTCTGGGTCTCTTTATTGTCTTGCCGTTTTTTGCCTTCAACCTCCCTTCACCTGACAAAGTTGTTCGTAGAGAGGGTTTTTCAACAAAGATAGTTGATCGTAATGGAAATGCTTTGTATGACATATTCATTGATGAAAGGCGTACTCTCGTCGAAATAAAAGACATTCCCCAAGTGTTGCGCGATGCAACTGTGTCAATTGAAGATAAAAATTTTTATAAGCACCAGGGATTTGATCCTTTTGGGATGCTTAGAGGTTTTACGAGAATATTCACAAGAGGCTATGCACAAGGTGGATCCACTTTGACACAGCAGTTAGTTAAAAACGTCCTACTTTCTCCCGAAAGAACAATATGGAGAAAAATTAAAGAGTTCGTTTTGGCTATTCAGATAGAGAGAAGATACTCAAAAGATCAGATTCTGCAGATGTATCTCAATGAAGCACCATACGGTGGAACTGCCTGGGGAGTTGAGGCTGCCTCTGAAACATATTTTGGTAAAAATGTCCGTGACTTAAACTTGGTAGAATCTGCAATTCTGGCAGGGCTTCCACAAAGACCTTCCGTTTATTCACCCTATTCCCCTGAACCCGACGCATATGTTGAAAGAACGAAACAGGTTTTAAGACGAATGCGCGAAGACGGATATATTTCAGAAGAAGAGGAACAAAAAGCACAAGAAGATCTTGAAAATATTGAATTTCAGGAAAAAGGCGCCAACTTTAAAGCACCCCACTTTGTCCAATATATACAAAAAGCTCTAATTAATCGTTATGGCGAACAGGTTATTGAACAAGGTGGTTTAAAAGTGACAACTACCTTAGATTTAGAACTTCAGGAACGAGTTCAGCAAATCGTTGCCGAGGAGATCGAAAAGGTTTTAAACCTAAATATAACAAATGGAGCGGCTGTCGTATTAAATCCTGAAACAGGAGAGATTTTGGCGATGGTCGGATCCAAAAATTTTAGCGATCCGAATTATGACGGACAATTTAATGTTGCTGCTGATGGATTAAGACAACCTGGAAGCTCGATAAAGCCAGTAACTTACGTAACGGCTTTTAAAAAGGGTTACACCCCCTCGACTTTATTGATGGACGTTTCTACTGAATTTCCAGGTGGAGCGGGGCAACCTCCCTATACGCCAGTAAATTATGACGGAAAATTTAGGGGTCCTATTCAAGTTCGCTACGCATTAGGAAATTCCGTAAACCTTCCAGCGGTGAAAATGCTTGCTATGGTTGGAGTTAAGGATATGCTTTCCACTGCATACGACCTGGGTATTACTACTTTGGAACCCACAAAAGAAAATCTTTCAAGACTTGGGCTTTCTGTAACCTTGGGCGGCGGAGAGGTTAAATTAATTGAACTAACAAATGCATATAACGCATTTGCCAATCAGGGATTTAGAACAGACTTGGCAGGAATTTTGAAAGTAGAAGATCAAAACGGAAAAGTATTGGAAGAAATCAAACCCGAAAAAAGCAAAAGAGTTTTAACACCGGAACAAGCATATCTAATTACTGACATTTTATCGGATAATGAAGCAAGAACTGCGGTTTTTGGTCCAAATTCCCAACTTAACATTCCGGGATGGAAGATTATGGTAAAAACAGGAACGACAAATTTGCAGAAGGACAATTGGACTATTGGAGGGAATAAACAGGTAATGATTGGGGTTTGGGTTGGAAATAACGATAATTCTTCTATGCGGGAGGTGGCTTCGGGGGTAACCGGCGCCTCGCCGATTTGGAGGAGAATTCTATTGGAGGCCTTGAAGGGTAAAGCAAACATTGGTTTTGAAACTCCCGGCGGAATTGTTACCAAAGCAGTGGATACGGTTTCAGGGTATGAGGCGCACGACGGTTATCCTTCTCGAATAGAGAAATTTATTGTGGGAACGGAGCCACGAGAAGATCCTGTGCATACAAAACTTAAAATTTGTAAATCTGATGGGAAGCTCGCGACACCTTCCGATATCGCTGCTGGAAATTATGATGAAAAAGAGTTTTTCGTATTTAAAGAAGATGATCCGGTAAGTAGCGATGGAGTGAATCGATTCCAGCTTGGAATAGATGCCTGGTTGGCAACCCAATCGGATTCGAAGTACCACCCTCCCAGCGATTTCTGCGGAACTCAAAATCCAATTAACGTCGAGTTTGTAACACCCAAGGATCGAGATTCCAATCTTCCAAATAAATTTAGCGCAAAAGTGACAGCCGATTCAACCGATGACATAGTTCAAATTGAATTGGAAGTAGATGGAGTAAAAGTACGTACTTTTACTAAACCTCCATACGAACAAGAAGTCGATTTAGCAGATGGTGTACATACACTACGTGCTAAAGCTAAGGATTCAAAAGGAAAAGAGTCAGATAGAGTCATTACAATCGGGGTTAAAGTTGCCTGGGATTATTTAGAGACACCTACTCCTACCCCGGAATAGTAATTATGTTTTTAAAGAGATTCCGAATTTTTTCTTGAGACTGGAAAGAACTTCGCTTCTAATTTCTTCGACTTCTTTATTATTAAGTGTTTTATTACGATCCTGATAGCGAACACCAATCGTGTAAAAATCTTTATACACATCTTTTAATTCAACTGATGAAACTTTTTTATCGACAGATTTAATAGTCTTCAGGACATCACCTATTTTCGTACGCGCCGGTATAGCCAAAGTTAAATCTTCTATTTGAGGTGGATATTGTGGAATTTCCTGGAAATATTTATCCTCTGCCAATTCATAAAGTACCGCTACATCCAGCTCAAATGCAAATATTTTCTCCTTTATTTGTAAATTATCAAGTACTTTAGGGTGAATTTTGCCGAAAGTCCCGATCATTATCTCACCTTTTTCTATTACGCCACTTTTTACTGGATGCCAGAGACTGGAAGATACAAGAGTCGGCTTAATTTCAAAAGAAGTAATATTTAAATTACTAAGAATTAAATCAACTACCCCCTTAATGCTTCTTATGTCGGTGTTTTTTTCAACCGCCGTTAATTTATTAATTTCCAGAGGTTTTTCAAGTGGCCCGAAATAAACTTTGTTGTATTCAAACAATTTCAATCTATCCTCGTTAGCATTCAGTTTAACCGCAGTAAGTAAACTTGAAACGATTGTAGTGCGAAGATATTCAAACTCCAAGCTCACAGGATTTGCTATCTTGATGTGATTATCCAAATGGAGTTGACTACGTTTAATTAAATCGCTTGATACCAGCGAGAGCGTCAGTGATTCTGTATATCCTGACGCGACCATAAGATTTTTTAATTCGAGTTCAAAGTCACGATCGTAATAATAGGGTACTTTTTTCGATGAAACTACTCCTTTGGGTAGCGTTTTGGGAAATTTATTATAACCCCAAAGCCTTGCAACTTCTTCGATGATATCCTCTTCAATTTTTAAGTCTCCGCGGTACGTTGGAATTGTGCAGACTAAAGTATCATTCTTAACTTTTGGTGAAAGATTAAGACGCTTTAGGATATCAATGACCTCATTGTCCGGAATTTTTATTCCAAGAGTTTTTTCCAGTCTGGGTAAATTTAATTTAAGTTCCCAAGGATTAAAATCCTTTTCCTTAAAATCGTAAATTTCCGAGCAGACACTTCCATTTGCATATTTAATAATAAGATTAGCTGCCCTTTTTAGCGAATTAACCGTAGCGCCCTTGTCGGGTCCTCTTTCGTAAATTGCGGATGCTTCGCTTCTTAATCCTAATTGTTGGGATGTGCGCCGGATTAAAACCGGATTATCGATAGTTACATGAAGCAAGATATTTTTTGTCTTCTGAGTTATTCCCGAGTTTAATCCTCCTTTAATGCCAACGAGATCAATAATGCGTTTACTATCTTTGATTATCATTGCATCTTTCGGAAGTTTATAATCGATTTCATCGACCGAAATAAATTTTTCACCTCCACGAGAGAGTTCTAACGACATTGTATTTTCTTTTATCTCGTCATAATCGAATGCATGCATCGGAATGCCTGCTTCGAACATTACGTAATTTGTTATGTCTACTATTGCATTTATTGGTCTTAATCCAATTAATTTCAATCTCTCTTGGATAAAATCCGGAGAAGGTTTAATTTCTATTCCTGAGAGGATAACGGCGCTCCAACGCTCAATTAGTTTGTAGTCAGTTTTAAAGTCAATTGGAAGAGTTTTGGTAGGTTTAGGAATATCAGGAATTGTGGGCAATCTTAATTTTGATCCTTGAATCGCAGCAACTTCTCTTGCGACACCAACTAGACTCATCCAGTCGGGGCGGTTTGCGGTTACTTCAACGTCGAGTACAATATCATCCCCCACTTTCTCATAAGATTCGCAGGTTAATCCAACCTCTGTCATTTTCCACATCAACTGCCTAAGAGGAAGTTTTATGTCGACATATTCTTTAAGCCAGGAAATAGGTGCTTTCATAAAATTTAGAACTGTCTAAGAATTCGCAAATCGGGTGTTGTTAATATTCTCAAATCCTGAATATGATACTTTAGATTTGCCACACGAGAGGAACCTATCGCAAATGCAAACCCTCCCCACTTTTTAGTATCGACTCCTGCCATTTCAAGAACATTTGGATGTATCATACCGGCTGGCATTATTTCGCTCCAACCAGTATTTTTACAGAACGAGCATCCCTTACCCCCACAAATAGTACATCCTAAGTATGTATCAACTCCAGGTTCAACAAAGGGAAAATTTGTTGTGGCAAATCGGATTTTTGCTTTCTGTCCAAACAGTATCTTTAAAAAATATTCAATAGTTCCGAACAAATCTGTTAGGTGTATATTTTCATCAACTATGAATCCTTCAACTTGGCTAAATTGAAATCCGTGTGATGCGTCAACCTGTTCGTAGCGATAATTTGTTCCTGGAACGAGGACCCTAAAGGGTGGTTCTATCTTTTCCATTACCCTTCCTTGCATTGCTGAAGTTTGAGTTCTCAAAATCAGTTCACCAAAGCTTAAATTGGCACCCATTGTGTCTATATAGAAAGTTTGTTGAGTGTCTCTAGCTGGGTGATCTTTTGGGATATTTAAGGCTTCAAAATTATAATAATCGGTTTCTATTTCGGGACCATCAGTAACTTGATATCCTAGATATGTAAAGATATCAATTATTTCTGTTAAAGTTTTTGTTAAAGCGTGTAGCGTTCCGACCTCAGGTTTTTTTCCAGGTATTGTTAGATCGAACCACTCTTTTTTTGTTGCTGAGCTTTCAGCCAATTCTCTTCTTTTTCTTCCCAATTCATCTTGGACAATTCTTTTTGCGTCATTAAGAAGATTCCCGACCCCCCTTTTTTCATCGGGATTCAAATCTTTAATTTTTTTAATAAGCTTTGTAATTTTACCGTTTCTACCAAGGTAAGAGATGCGTAGGCTTTCTAATTCTCTGACGTCTTTTGTCTCAGTAATTTGAGCAATGGCTTCGTTCTTGGTGTTGATTATTTCCTCGCGCACGTTGAAGTTATTTTACCTCGGAGACGATTTTCGCGAAAGTATCAGGATCGGAGACTGCGATATCGGCAAGAATTTTTCTGTCGAGTTCTATATTATTTTTTTTGAGTGCAGATATAAATTTAGAATAGCTCATTCCGTGTTCTCGGACGGCTGCGTTAAGGCGCTTAATCCAAAGACTTCTGAGATCTCTCTTACGTAGTTTTCTACCGATATAAGCGTATTGGCCTGCGTGCAGCAAGGCTTCTTTTGCAGATTTTACACGCCTACTTCTTGCGTGCATGAAGCCTCGTGCAGCCTTTTTAATTTTTCTGTGACGTCTTGCAGCGATTGATTTGGTTCTTGCCATCCTTCGACTCCTCTCAGTCGCTCAGGACAAGTTTCTACTTGCCTAGAGCTTTTTTAATTTTTTTTGCATAAACTTTCCTAGTTGCAACAACCCTACCAAGCCTGCGTTTTCTTTTGGAAGATTTTTTGACGTTCAAGTGGCCGCGAAAGCCTTGTCGACGCATAACCTTTCCATTTTTGGTTACTTTAAACCTTCTAGTTATTGATTTTCGTGTCTTCATTTTTGGCATTTTCGTTTCCTTCCTTTTTGCCTTTTTTAACCGGCGAGATGACCATTGCAAGGTGTCTTCCTAAAAACTTTGGTTCCATGTCCACAACTATTCTGTTGTCAAGTTCATTTGTTACGCGTTTCAGTACATTATACCCGAACTGTTTGCTGTCCATCTGTCTTCCCATAAAGACTACGACAACCCTAACCTTATTATTTTCATCCAAAAATTCTATTATCTTACCCATTCGGGTTTTATAATCGTGATCAGCGATAAAAGGTGACAATCTAACTTCCTTTAATTCACCGCCTTTACCCTTTTTCTTTTCTTTCTTTAATTTCTTCTCTTGTTCGTATCTAAACTTTCCAATTTCTACTATTTTTGTAACGGGCGGTTTGGCGTTTGGGGCAATTTCAACTAAATCAAGACCAACTTTTTGTGCTTCTTGTAGGGCTTCCTCGATTTTAATAACACCGATTTGCTTACCGTCAGCTCCGATCACGCGCACCTGAGGTGCACGGATTTGATGATTTATGCGAAAGTTTATGGTCCCTGTTTTCAACTTGACTAGTTTATTTTACAGATCCAATGACTTTTTATCAATCTTTTCTTTAATTCTATTCAAAAGCTCTTCCAAATTCATTTGACCTAGGTCTTTTTCTGTTCTTAGTCTTACTGCGATTTTTTTGACCTTTTCTTCCTTATCACCCACGACTAGCATATAAGGAACTTTTTCAACTTGTGCATCTCTAATTTTTGCCTGGAGTGTTTCGGATCTTTCATCTAACTCAACTCTTAACTCGTTAGCGCGTAACTTATCAACAATTTTAGAAGCATATTCCAAATGCCGATCCGTAATTGGTAAAACTTTAACTTGGGTAGGAGCTAACCAGGTAGGAAAACTTCCACCGTAATGCTCTATTAATACGCCGAAAAATCTTTCCATTGATCCCAAAACGGTTCTATGTATCATCACGGCTTGATTTTTATCGCCTTTGTCGTTTATGTATTGGACATTAAAACCTCTTCCCAGTTTTTTAAGATATTTAGATAAATTTTCCCTAGTTTTGAATTTATCATGGAAAGTTTTCATTGCCCAGAATTCGTCAATATCTGCCTCGGTGGTTTCCGCACGATCAGGCATATTGAAATCAAACTGTATTGTCCCTAGCTGCCATTCGCGACCAAGAGAATCTTTTACTTTGGAATCTATTTTCGGACCATAAAAAACTCCTTGACCTTCGTCTATCTTGTAATCTTTTATACCTTCCAAATCTAATGCTTTTTTCAAAGAGTTTTCGGCGAAATCCCACATTTTGGAAGTACCAAGATATCGCTCAGGTCTGGTAGCAATATACGCTTGATAGTCAGTAAATCCAAAAACTTCATACATGTCTTTGGTAAGGCGAATTACACCCCTGACTTCATCTATTACCTGATCGGGTTTGCAAAAGATATGGGTATCATCCTGTGTGAATCCCCTCACTCTGGTCATTCCGTGGAGGGTTCCGGCACGCTCGTATCGATAAACAGTACCCAACTCGCCCATTCTGATCGGTAAATCCTTGTAGCTGCGTGGTTTTGATTTATAAATTTGAATATGATTTGGACAGTTCATGGGTTTTAGTTGTTCATCTGTTTGATAATCGGGACGAGATTCCCCCTCAATATATTGATGAAGCATGGCAGGAAACATTGAATTTATATATTTATTGTAGTGACGAGATATTACAAACATATCCATACTTGCAATATGAGGTGTAAAAACGAGCTGATAGCCTCTTTTGTAGTGTTCTTGTCTCCAGAAATCTTCTACTATTACACGGGTTGTAGCAAGTTTTGGATGCCAAAGGATAAGCCCGGGTCCTGTTAATTGGCTAATCGAATAATAGTCTAGTTCTTTTCCTATTTTTCGGTGATCCCTTTTCTGAGCTTCTTCAAGATGTTTAATGTAGTCATTAAGCTCTTTTTCCGTAGGAAATGCTGTTCCATAAATTCTTGTGAGCATGGGATTTTTTTCGTCTCCTCGCCAGTAAGCACCAGCAACTGAAAGTAATTTAAAGTTTTGAAGCTCTTTATCGGGATGTTCTACATGACCTCCTCGACATAAATCCCAGTAATCCCCTGATTTGTAGAACGAAACTTTCTTCTTGCCCTTTTCTGAAAACTCATCTATCATCTCCTCTTTGTAAGGATTTTTGGGGTATTCCTTTTTTGCACTCTTTGAATTTAACTCGTGTCTTTCAAATGCTTTCCATTTGGGTAAAATTTCCCTCATTTTAGCCTCAATTTTGGGGAAATCTTCTTCGGAAACCTTTACACCTCCGAAATCGAAATCGAAATAGAATCCGTTTTCAATTGCAGGCCCAATCGCCCGTTTTGTTTTAGGCCAGAGTTCCATGACGGCTGCTGCCATTAAGTGTGCTGCAGAGTGTCTTAATTTGTCCAAATATTCTTGATCTTCCTTGCTCATATCCGTATGATACTACAAATAGCTTTATAGATTAACATTCAACTCTTGTTCCGATAATCCAAGCTAATCAATCTCCGAATTTGATTACGATGCAATATCGGGTATTATCTGCAATTCTCAACTAAAAAACCTCCTTTCGGAGGTTGACTTTTAAATGCTTAAACCACAATAAACCTCCGTTAGGAAACGCAGGTAGTTGTGGTTATTGTAAGCAAAACTTGGGACCGCTTGCACGTTGTAACTAAAATTCTCATGAGTTTAATGTTATTTTACACATGTACTACGCGGAGTCAATATTGAAAAATTGGGGTCCTTCTAATTAATTGTGCTTGTGTTTCTTCAACAATATCAGCAATCCAACTGCCAACAAGAGGAAGACCCCCCAGATTTTGAAGAATCACCACAATTATGCTTGAGACAATTACGAATCCAATCGTTACTCCAAACGCCCATCCAACTCCGCTATAAAACCCTCTTTTCAAAAGTTCTGAGGCGGAAACCTTTTTGTGCGATTCTTCAATAATCTTTTGCATTAGTTAATATTAACACTAATCAAATATAGATGGTATAATTCGTCTGGTAAACGATCGGGTAGCTCAGTCGGTTAGAGCGCCTCGTTGACATCGAGGAGGTCGGGGGTTCGAGTCCCTTCCCGATCACATGTCCGAGCTAAAAACCTTTAAATATATCTCTGAATGGAAGGATTTGGATGAGTAGATTTGTTACGAAAGTAAAACTTCGGCTTACAGCCAAGGGATAATTTTGAGGATAAAGATATAATCTCAACGGAAATTCTTTTAGGCCATACTGCGAGAAAGCGTCTTCACGAAGATATCTTAAGATATTTAACTCGTTAATCTTATTTCCCAATAACCGATAAATATCTGAAATTGTTTTTTCTTTTCCAAAATATACACCGACCCTCAAATGGTTTTGTTTTATATTTTTATAGGCGCGAATTACACGCAAGAGCATTCTTTTATAGCCCATTCCAGAAAAATAAACGGGTAGAAGCGCTACATCTTCTCTCTTATCTTTCTTGATACTTAAAATGATTCGTGAGATGCCAACCCCCCATTTTTTAAGTTCATTTCCACCCCCACCAGGAAAAATTACAACAATGCCTCCTTGCTCCAGAGTTTTTGTGGCGTTTTTTATGCTTTTGTCATTGATTTTAATTATTTGCGAATCAGAAAGAGCTTCGAATTTACGAAATCTTTGTGACGGGTCGAGTTTACCTTTAAGTCCGAAACCTTTGTTGACCGAATAATTCCTAGCTGCAACCGGGAGCGTGTATTTTTGGAAGTTTTTACCTATAAAGTAGTACATTCTGAAAAGAATCAATTTGATTTTCTTTTGATTTAAAAGCGAAAATAAAATAATCGGCTCAATAAAGGCGTTATGATTAACGCCGTAGATAAGTAAACCCTTTTGATTCTGGAAGTTTTTGTTTGTTATATCAGAATAAACAGCGGTATTAATTTTCAGTCTATTTATTAACTTTGAAGCTTGGGCTTTAATTCCGTATTTTGGGATTCCTCTTTCAAATTTGACTAGGTCGTTTAAAAATTTGTAGAAAACAAAGTGATTCTTGTCGAAGTCCAAGATCCTTTTAAATAAATCGCTTTCATCAGAGCGGAAGTTAAGTTCCTTAATCAACTCGGAAAGTCCTCGGTTTTTGTATATAAGAGGAAGGCTGGTTTTATTTTCCCTTTTCATTTAACAATTCCATCATTGTACATGATTTTAAAGATAATATAGAATACAGGTGTACGTTCGAATAAGGTGAGGGCCTGTAGCTCAATGGCTAGAGCACTTGGCTGGCAGTCAAGGGGTTGGGGGTTCGACTCCCCCCGGGTCCACCATATTTCTATATACTTCAGGTTCTCTGCAATAAATATGCTTTTAGAATACTAAATTAAAATGTCTTCTCGTCTAAATATAAATCGATATATACCGGATAGTTCGCTTTTGAAAAAATATCCTAACTTGGGTCCTGTCGAAATTTCGCGAAAAAAGGAATTCGAAAATAACTTACCGGGAGCAAACTACGTTCTTCTCTATTCACATGAGGCAAAGAAACTGATTATCGTTCCCCCGCATCATCCTCTAAATTCTGAATCCAAAGAAAATCCAGGAACCGATTATGCCCATGTAGTCTTTGAAGGTCTGAGTTTAGAGTATAAATCCGAAAAGGAAGGCAACTTAATTCTTTGGAAACCTCGGTTAATGCGCCTTAGAAGATCAACTAAACATCATGGTTTCCAAACTCCAGTTTCATTATCTCAACTTGCACAGGGTATAGAAGATTTAGTAGCAGTCCTAGGGCCAGCTGTTCTTTTAGGAGATGGAGATAAACCCTCACGTGCTTACATTCGTCCCGTAGTGAAAAGAGGATTTGGTCGCTACGGCGTTTTACCAAGTTTTATAGGAAAGGTAGATATGACCGCACTAATCTGGAACTGGCCATTTTATCTTCCCGAGGAGGATTATAGGGAAGGAGCACCGGTTGTTGTATACATGGATGTGCAAAGAGCCGGTAAAATTTATGCCAAAGAAGCGGGTAATTATGCACGGGGAACAGAAATCGGTATCAGATCAAATGAAATTGGGGCACATGAGGTTATTTGTGTTGCCCCTTTTTTAAGAAATCCCTCTACGGGTGAATTACGCTATGAAGATACATTAGTCACTTCATTAAACTTAAAAAAACTGGCGCACTCGGTCATTTTTGCAGACGGTATGGGAGAAGAAATTCTTGGAGTAAAAGGCAAGAGATTATTTAGGCCACCGCTAAGTGTTAACAGGCTGGGTGGAACAACGCTTGAATATGTAGCTGGACACATGGCTAGAAAATACGGATTAGAGGTTGTTGAAGATGTGTTTGGTCTGGATGATTTTACCAACGGGAAATTGGAGTCATTACTTATGCTTGGAAATGCTGTAAAAGTTATACCGGTAAGAGAACTTGTGCTGGCTGATAAAAATAATAAAATTATTGAAAGAATTGAACTTACTATAAATGAAACTGCAAGGTTTTTGGTTGATCGGTTTCAGCAAGAACTATCGGGAGAGGTTGATCCCTCACATCCGAGTTTACTAACGCCGGTAAAATTTAATCCCCAGGCAAGAGCAGTGCTTGATAACGTTTACAAAAATTGGATTTAACTATTTGTAATACCTTTATAATTATGGATTACCAAAAAGCCTACGAAAATAAAATTGGCTCGGCCAGTTTAAATATTAATAAAGCTGTTGCAGGGTCAAAAATTAATTGCCGTCTTACCTATAAGGTAGGGTCTTTAGGTATTGATGACAGCGGAGGTTTAAAAGTACTTTTCCGAATTGTTTCGGACTGTGCCGATCCACAGTTTGAAGATCCTAAATCGGATAATTATGTTGCATTTTCCTCAACTAACAAAAATGTTCAAATAGCAGTTACTGGAAAATCATCTGGTATGTTGGGGAAAGTACACGAAAGACCCTGGAGTAAAGGATTTGTACTTAATTTTTCGAACGACTCTCTTTCCGAGAAAGATGAAGTTTATTTAGATTTTAAGAATTGGAGGGCACAAACGTTTTGCGAAAAAACTTTTGAATTCAAGATTTTAGTAGATCCATTTGCTACAGCACGCTTCCTCGAACTCCCCCACTCTACTGAAATGGAGATAATTCCTGATAAACCGGAAAAAATTGTGGTTTTAGGGCCAACAAGGGTAAGGAAGGATGAAACCTTTACTTTTTTGATAAAACTTGAGGATAAGTGGGAAAATCCCTGCACTGCCCTTAATGGAGTTTTTGCTATAGAGAAAAATGAAATTGTAGATTTACCCAGTGAGACGAAGTTTAATAATGGTAAGGCAGATGTTGAGGCAAAACCTCTGATGGAGTCAACATGCTATATAAATGGGAGCTACGGCACTTTATCGGGAGTTTCAAACCCTATTGTTATCTCAGATAACCCACGATATCTACATTTTTGGGGAGATTTACACGGACAATCTGAGGAAACAGTTGGAACCAATGACATAAATGATTATTTTAACTTTGCTAAAGAGTATGCATTCCTTGACGTGGCCGGCCATCAGGCAAACGATTTCCAGGTGACTAATGAGTTTTGGAATAAAATTAACGAAACTACAAAGAAGTTTACCCGGGGTGGAGAGTTCGTAGCATTTCCCGGCTACGAGTGGTCAGGAAATACTCCCGCAGGTGGAGATAGAAATGTGCTGTACCTGAAAGAAGGTATGCCAATTTACAGATCTTCCCACGCTTTAGTCGATGAATTCAGCGACTTAAACAATGACGTTCTAACAGTTAATGAACTATTCAAAAGGTTTCCTAAAAAGGGTGTAATAACTATTGCTCATGTTGGTGGGCGATATTCTAATTTGAATATGCACGACGAAAAGATCGAACGTGCGGTTGAGGTTCACTCGGATTGGGGTACTTTCGAGTGGTTTATCTTTGATGCGTTAAAAAAGGGTTATAAAGTAGGAGTTGTTGCCGGAAGCGATGGCCATGACGGAAGACTTGGTGCAAGTTATCCTGGTTTGGGACACTTTCAGACTTACGGAGGCCTTACTTGTTTTTTGGCTGATGAACTTACGCGAGAGGCAATTTTTGAAGCACTTTATTATCGTCATGCGTATGCAACAACCGGAGCCAAAATTTATCTTGACGTAACTTGCTTAGAAAATGGCAGAAAAATAGGCATTATGGGAGATGAACTAAAGGTTTCCAAAAGTCCAGTCATAAAAATTTCCACTTATGGTACTTCCCCGATAGATAGAATTGAGTTTTATGGTGAAGATAGAATCATTAAAACCTTTTATCCCCCACTGGAGACTACAGAAAAGAAAGCCATAAAAGTTGTATGGTCAGGTTCTAAGGTAAAGGGAAGAAGAAGAAGTTTTAATTGGAAAGGAAATTTCAAACTGTCGGACAATAAAATAGCGGCTCTTGAATATATTAATGTCTATAATAAGGGTTTTGTTACCTATGAAGATAATCAATTAACGTTGAATGGGGTTACTACCGGGGGTACACAAGGGGTGATATTGTATTTTGAGAAATCTAGGGGAACATTGGAAGGTGTGGTTAATGATAGAAAAATTAGAATTAATCTAAATTCTATAACGCAACTCCCTAAAGTATTTGAGATGGGCGGACTAGATGCCAAACTTCAGATTTATCAAACAAGCTTATCTAATATACCTGGTAAGATGGAACTTGAGTTCCCTTTGAAAAATCTCACAAAGGGTATACACCCAATCTTCGTCAAAATAGTTCAAAAAGACGGCCACATGGCTTGGTCCAGCCCAATATTTTTAGCCTCCTGGAAAAATCTTTAAAAAGAAAGCAAAAAGTCTTTTAAAATTTCGTAATAATCAGAAAGACTTTTAACGCTTACCCATTCATTATCTGTATGTAATCCTTTACCAATGGGACCAAAAGTTACTCCATCGCAACCTATCTGATTGTGATGTCTAATATCACTTGCTCCGTGTTTGACAATGACGGGTGCTAGTTTACCAGTGATTTCCTTTGTAGATTCACGTAGTTTTTTTACAAAAGGATTATTTTCATAAGTTAACTGCGCAGGTTCTTTAAGAATAATTTCAAGTTCAACTCCCTTTGGAACTAAGCTTTTTATCCTTTGAGTAATAGTATCGGAATCTTCTGGAATATAGCGTATATCAAGCCAGGCCTCGCAGTCATCGGGAACCTTATTGAACGTTTCGTTACTCGTGACAACTTTAGCCACATTCATGGTTGTTTTCCAGATTTCCTTTTTGGGTACTGGATATTTTTCTTTGAGTTTATTCAAAAACTCGGTAACCATATATATTGCATTTTCTCCCTGCCAAATATACGCTCCGTGAGCACTCTTCCCTTTTGCTTTTACTTTAATCCATACTATTCCTTTTGCCTTATTATTTACACCAAGATCTGTAGGTTCACCAGCAATTACGAAATCAGCCCTCACACCTTTTCCTATTTGATACTTCGTTCCATTAAATCCCCCCGTTTCTTCATCGGCAACAAGCTGCAAACCAAGTGGATATTTAACTTTCTTGGATAACTCTTTGTAAACAAAAATCATAACAGCAGCAGCTGCTTTCATATCGTTCGCCCCTCTTCCATAAAGTTTATCGCCGACGATCTTTGGTTTATATTGTTTGTCTTTTGCCGGAACAACATCGAGGTGTGCATTTAAAATAATCTTGAATCTTTTTGGTATCTTAGGTGTATTATAATAAAGAAGGCTTGGTACTTCTTTCTTCTTGAATTTCTTTGATTGAAGTACCTTAAGCTCTTTTTCACAGACCCTTAAAACTTCACGCAAAGCATTGGGATTTTCCTTATTTGAGGGAATCTCTATTAATTTTTTACTTAGACAGAGAATCTTATTTATCATTTTAAAAATTATTTAAGAGCCGTTTTGTCTTTGATTTTTGCGAAAGCTTCTGCTTAAAGTCTTGTTAATTCAGATTTAATTAACTAAATAAGTTAGCAATAACTTGTCCATTAATTTCCTGAAGGTGGTTATGATAAGATTCCCCAAGGTCTCTCATTGTGTCCTTGATGGCATCTTCGGAAGACAACCCTTTAGTCATTAACTCTTGAGCCCTGCGTTTCAGCCAATGAGATAACGTCCCAACACCACTTTCGTAAAAGCCTCTGCAAGATGTTATTCCGTGCGAGTCCGTATATGACACAAAAGTACCTTCAGGATTAAGACTCGAATTATATAATTCTCTATTTATTCCTTGGGGTAATCCTTGATAATCAATACCTTTGTTCGGTACAGATAAAGGTTGGTTAACAAAATTCATAAGTTGGTAGAAAAGATCACGGGCAACCCGTGAGGTTCCGTTTGCTGCGGGAATCATAGAATCCATACCCCGTTTTGCAATTTCTATACTTGATAAATGAGCTTGTCTAAGAGATTCCGATGTAACTGGGTAATTAAAAAGTTCAGGATACTCTTGTACTAGCTCATTTAACCCCCCTTCTTTAGCAAAAACCTGAAGTTTCCACATCAATACTCTAGTGAACTCTTGATTAGCCGCAAGTTTGGCAACGTGTCCCCCATATGTATCCTGATTTGATATTTCAAGCGTTCCATGGTCTTTAATATCAACTCTGATTCTGTCCCTGTGGTGCCCCATCGTCCTTGCGGGTGAAGGAATATTTGCAGATGATTCTGCTTCATTATCTCTTAAACCAGCCTCAGCTTTTGCAAAAAACTCCTGAGGATCTTCGGGAGCGGGTTCCGTAAATACTCCGCCTGAGGGTGATCCCCTCCACCTTGCAGGATAACGGATTGAAAGCCAATCTCTGCTGTCTAATGCTTTATAGGTTTCGGCATCCGAAAATCTAGCCCTGTTATTTTCGTCTATAGAATAAATCTCTTTTAAGTTGGGGTCTGTCTGTCCGTGAGCAAAGGGACCTGCTAAAGATAACCCATACATAAGGGGTGAAACTTGTTGATAAAGATTTATAGCCTTTAGGGAGGATTCTAGATTAATCATCTCTACGTGAACTTGCCATGAAGACCCAATGAAATGTCGGACGTTTTCCCATCCCATGTAACCCATTGCTATTCTTTGAACATAAGGATTTTGATTTGTATCTTCCGGTTTTAGTGGTTTATGGGGTAATGAGGCAATCGGAGTTAGCAACCACCCTTGTTGTTCTACTCCTTGGGCTAAGGTCCTAAGAGCTCTAGCCATAGACATAGCAGTTTCTTTAGTATCTGATGAATGGTGAAAGTTAAGTTCAATACAGGAATTAATTAACTCGTCCGAAAAACCAATTTTTTTTGCTTTTCCATTAAGCTCTGGAAAAATTGTATCTTCCTCAACAAATCCATTTCCATTGCTGCGTTCTTCAAGCCAATGAGGTATAGGACTTCCAGGTCCCATTACCGGAGCTGAATCAGAATTCATTGGGTTCCAAACGAACATTTCAAACTCGGCCCCGGTTTGTATTCCTTCGAGAGTAGCTGACTCTTTGGGTTGAATAAAAACTGGACGAATATCAGTTATTCTAAGATTAGGGTCATTGACTACTGCCCTCCAATAAGGACTTCTTATATATGCTACTGGACCACTGCCATTTGCATAGATAAAACCACCCCCTTCAGAAGGATCTACTTCCAATCTACAACCATATTCTTCTAATCCAACTTGAAACTGATGGGGATCAACTATGGTTCCTGCCATATCTTTATGACTATGACCATCGGTTCCGAGGATACGATCTAATAATTCTTTTGCCATTTTTACAAAACTAAAAAACCTCTCGTGTTGAGAGGTTTAATTTTGAGAAACGTTTTATTAATTTATTCTCTCACACGTCGTTTAAGCCCCCAAAAGGAGGATTGTAATAACGACAGTAAGCAAAGCTTGGCTCCCTGCGCGGAGCATGGCTCGCTTGGTAGTGAGAGAAAGAGATTTCATATTATGTAGGTATTTTAGAAATCTTAAATTATTATGTCAAGCTCTAATATTACTTTAAAGCTAATAAGGCTTCTGCGACCGAATATATTCTTTGATAAATATCGTATGATTCTCCTATGTGCGGTTGAATTTCGGCAATTTGGTCGTTAGTCATTACCCTTTGATGAGGTTTCCAAACTAGACCTCCGCGACCGCCCCTGCCTTGACTAATAGATCCACTGATAAATCTTTCCGGTGGTATTTCGTAAGTGGTTGTACTTTCGTAACCATCGCCGTTCCAGTTAAGGGCTTTGGGGTCATAGGTAAGACCAGCAGCGCTAATGATATTTTGAACCACCCTTTCAGGTTCATAATCGCGCAATAGTTCATGAACATATGGAACTACTTTTATTCCAGTTTCTAATGCATAAGTAATTACCGAGGCGGTTACTCTATAACCTGCGTTAAATCCCTCGGGGGTTATGTAAGAAGGATCCCACATTGCAACTGTAGAATCGTATGTATCATCCGGTTCTCTAAAAGTTGGAATGAAAACAATTTTTTCTGGTGGATAACCTTTCTCTAATAATGGGGTAAGAGGGTTAAAAAACTCAGCTTGGGATTTTGGTCCAACAGTTTCTTTTACTACTTCAACATGATCACCCGCAGGTATTTCCAATACTATTTTGGCATAGTTAATTTCTTGTCCGGTTAAAGCAAGGCTGTAAGCATTTCTTCTGGCAGTTTTGTGTGGTTGTATGTGTGAAGCACGAACTTTATCCAGTCTTTTTAGAGCAGTTGCCAAAGCACCTGTCGCTGTTCTACAGGGTCCCGCCACCACGATAACTCTAGGTAGGTCAGCCCCATCGTTCGGGATGATAATGTTATCGAGCGCTGCTTGGTGCATTATCTGTTCGAGAGATAGTCTTCTTTCCTCGGATGCCTCTTGATCTACGCCCAAAATAACTCCGGGGGAATTTTTTAATCTTTCGTCTGTCATATTTTTTAGACAATAAAAAAACCTCCCATTTCTAGGAGGCTAGTCCTTTGATTATATTTTTATTACAAATACAACCCGCCTCCTAGTTTAGGAGGTAAAGAAAAAGAAAAATCCGTTTCGGGTTATTGTCATGTTGAAGTGTATTTTAAGGAATGGTAAGCCTATTTGTCAAGAGTTGAAAGATTTGAATAAGCAGAGCTTGGCACCGCTAAAGCGTTGTAAAAATCTTCCATAACTTCAATTCCACTTTACCTCACGGAGCAACTTCTCTCCAGGTAACGTGTTTTGTTGAAAGATATGGAGGCCAGTTGAGTACCAAGTCGGGAGCAAATTGAATAAGCTCG
>MGGJ01000012.1 GCA_001792345.1 Candidatus Woesebacteria bacterium RIFCSPHIGHO2_01_FULL_39_32 | reverse complement strand
GGTATAAGCTTGATACTTTGTCCGACACTCATTGCAGGTAAAGGATTTAAAGAAACAGCACAGGAAGGTATAGAAGAGGCTAGACAGTTAAAATGCCACCATACATCCCAAACATCACCGGAACCACAACGAAATGTCACAGAATTTCCCGGTGTGGGTGGATTAGATTCACAACCCGTCGAATTTTCACAAAGTGTATAACCCACACTGCATCCTGCTGGTACGTCAACCCATACGTCCCAGCGGCCGTTTCTGGTAGGGCCGCTGGAATATGGGTTATTGGAAATGTCAAAACCATATGCACAATAATCCTCCGGTTCACTGTTCGAAGCCCAACAGCCATGTACGGTTGCACTATTAACTTCAGGGGGTAAAGGAGCTAGGTTTGATACCTTCTGACCTTTGATATTATCACAAGGATTCGGCACTCCACCCCCATCACCCCCCGGCGTCGGTGTCGGCTCACCACCGCCACAACTACACCCACCATAGCAGCAAGCAGCTCCCACATTACAGCTATCCAAATCTCCTTCGTATGCATCAACACACTGAGTTTCAACATACTGACATGTACCACCACCTCCAGAACATCGTCTACCGGGATTGTTGCAACCGCTACCAGAAATAGAACATTCATAAAAATCTTCATATACTCCTAAAGTACAACAGCCTTGTGCGAAAATCTCCTTAATTAACTTCAAACTGAAATTACTTCTTATTTCCTTCAGCAAATCCCAAGGAAAATTATTTATTACTGCAGTACCTTCTAATATTATCCCCAATGGTAGAAAGTCTGAAGTACTTAACTTCCGTAATATTTCAGTTTCCCTAGTAGTAAATACAACATCGGAATACTTTTCCGCTTTATTAATTAATATTCCTTTTATCACAAGATTGTTTAGTAACCTTCGGATAAATAATGGATTATCGTTATTAGTCGATTTAATAAAAGAGTCTGAAAAATATATCGGGATTTTAACTATTTTCTGCGATTCGATTTTACTGGGAGTCCCTATGGCATAAATTAATCTATCACCATCTAATAGTCTAGTTGTATATGGTGCGGAAGTACTTTTAGGATTATATGATAAATTATCCGCGGGTAAAATATCAATAATATATGAAGTGTCCCAAACATTTACACCCAACATCTTAGTCCAATATTCATATGCAAATCTTGACTGACTTGTAAGAGGAACATCCAAATTCGATATATGACTTATTACCTGGATATTGGACATACGCCACCCTATCAGACTAATTTGAGGTAACTGTCCATAGAAAGAGAGTACTATCCCAAATAAGTATATTGCAGATAAAAAAAATAAACTTAATAAAAGTGAAGATACGAGTATTACCCTTTTGATCACATTTCAATTTAACAATTATTTTACGAGGTTGCAAGACTATTTTCAATCTTATTTTGTTATCTGTACATCAGGTATGATTATAGGAGTAACTTGGCTTAAAGAATATTCATCTTCCGGGCGCATTTGCCTTATATCCACTAAATAATTATAAATCAGAAACAACCATTTATCCGCTAAATCATTAGGTAAACGGTTCACTGGGAAATCCCTATCTATACCTTCTTTCTGATTTTTATCGCTGGCTCCCAATACACCTGCAACATAGGAGCTAAAAGGCGTAACGCCGGCATCAACGTATCGTCCAAAAGGCCATTCGGAATCTTCCATAGAATCAAAAGGTTCACCTGAAATAATTGATACGGAATTATCCGGATTTAACTGTACACTCGTCCATAATCCTCCCCCGCCATTCACCGCATTAGCTTCTCCACCGTTCATAATGCCATAACTATATCTACTCCTTCCGGAAACTGTCGCGGTAAAAATTAATCTCGTATTTGAGCTTAATTTTGTAAGCTCATATTCCCCTGTTTGTAAATTATATACCCATGATTTATAGCTAAATATTTCTCCAGACCCATTCCTTTTCATAAAATTCTCAAAGCTTATAAAACTACCAGTCCTTCTGGTATATGCGAACCAGTCGATCATATTTCTTACATCTAACCAATGATCCGTAACACCAGGCCATTTGTCTTCACTGGCAGGTATGTGTCTAAAACCCAAACTTTCCAACGCCGCACCACTTATCCTATAAACCATATTACCAGGCAATTCTTGTTGGTATCCGGCATACCACCAATATTTTTCTAATTTTGAATAATACATAATTATATTTCCATGTCTATCTAAAACTGCCAATGTCCCATCTTCAGGCCATGCCCGAGGATTAAAATCGGTTGGATTATTCTCATCCCAATAAGTATCTGGGAGTTGGTCAGGTAAAAGATATTTAATCCCTTGTATAGGATAGGGTTCATGTCCTTTATCCTCGATTATGTGATGTTGGTAAATTACTCCATTGCCATCTACATAAAAATTCCAATTGAAACCGGACTCTAAAAATGGATTAGTCGCCCATTCACCTGAATATAACTTATAAGAAATAATATTTCCATTTCCATCAACTGCAGAAATTAAGTCGGTTTGTTCGTCAGTTTTTATTCCAGAAACCATTGCCTTCACTACTCTTCCATCTAAAAACTTAAAATCGTTGGGTATAGATTCAATTATTTGAAAATTCTTATCCGATTCTTCAGACGTTTCAGTTGCAGCTTCCTCGCTAGGATTCTCTTGTGCTTCGGCTACTGAATAAAATCCAAGTTGTTCCCATATTGAGTCGCTCGTGTCCGGTGGAATAGCAGTCGGTTGGCCTTCAGCGCCTTCAGAATCGGTCGGTGAGACTAAAAATGATTCTTCTCCTGTAGGTTCAACTAATTTCAAAACTGAACTTCCCGATCCATTCTGGCTTAATATCAGCTTTCTTTGTGTCGTTCTTGGGCCATCGTTATCTAGCTCTACTAAATCCCATTCCATATGTCTATCTTCTACGCTTGAGTTATCTTCATCCAAATCCAATCCGAAAGCCCTCGGATCATTACCCGAATCGGTGTTTTTTATCACCAAAAACCAAAGAGGTTTAACAGGCTCTACTCCTACTCCTACTCCTAACATTAGTTCCAATGAAGAATCCCCTGTTGATTCAAAAACATTACCAGTATCAACTTCAATGAAATTGACTCCTAATCCGACCTTACTTTCATCAAGTTGTAATCCTTCCCACTTGTTTATTTCATTCTGAGCGACTTCACTTGTAAGGTGTTGAGTGGTAGAACTATTCCGATCAGGGTTAGCTACGGTTGGTGTAGTTAGCGATTCCAATACTTCAGTAGGAAGGTCGCTTTTGCCTTGCTGCAAAACTTCTTTTCCAGCCGCATTATTTACTTTACTTTTAATTAGCTCGCCAATTGTCCAAATAGTCTTCTCAATAACTATTTTTGTAGCCAGTAAAGGATTGTTAGTAATATCTCTTATAATAAGTGCCTCTTCATTATTTGGATTGCGGCCAATGGCAACTAAGCGATCATCGGGTGTAACTGCAATATATGACCCAACAAGAAATGTTGCCATGTGTTTCTCGGTCGCATTCCATTCGGGATGGGAATTAATAACCGTAGCGGCAAGTTCGGACAATCCCATTCCGTTTTCGTAAACTGCACCTGATAACTTTGCAACTTCATTCACTGGTTTTGCAAGCGATGGTGGTATTAGTAGATCTAAATTTTCTTGGTAAAAAGTTAGTAAGGATGTCTCTTTTCCTTGAGGACTATTCTGGGCAGAAATTAAATTTCTATTTGCAATTGATTCAGATGAATTTGGTGTGAAAATATTTCCTGCAACAAATGAGCCAGCAACGACAAGATTACCTACTACTTGGGGTAATGAGATATCGGGTTCTTTAAAAGGTGTAATTATATCAGGACTGGCTGTTTGACTAACAAACTTGGGACCATAATCACCAACTTCTGATAATGAACTATAAAATAAACTCTCGCCAATAATAGTGGTAAAGGCGATACTGGGCGGGAGTTGGAATCTCTGATTTCTGTCAAACCTGAATTCTATTTCTTCGATTCTGGGCCTTGGACTTATGCCTCTACCTTTTTCTCGATCTGTTTGAGAAATTGAAATACTTACAATATTTGGGTCCTGATCTAATAACTCTAGTACCCTGTTATCCGACTCGGCAGCAGTAAATGACTGTCCTATCAAACTTAAATAATGTTCAAGGGGATTAACTGGCTCACTTTCAACTCCTACACTGGATAACCTTAATCTCGATGGGTTATTTCCTAAACCAACTTCTACAATATTCTTATCTCTTTCTTGAGTTAAAGACATATTTTTAACCTAGAAAAAACCCTCCGATTTGGAGGGTTAAACTAAACGGTTTTTGAAAAACCTGCTGATTTAGAGAATAATTCTAATAATGCTAAGTTAAACATTTAAGCCTTACTTAGGTCTATATTTTACAACTATAAGTCAAAAAAATCAAGCATGATACTGTATTGCCAAGAAGATTCGGAACCTTGCAGAAAATTATTCTATCAGAAGTATTTTTCCTGAAAATTTTCTTTTACTACTATTTTCCTCTAGTTCATAACTGAAGCTATCGCCGACCTTTTTACCAATTAGTGCTAAACCTAGCGGTGAATCTTTAGATATAAAAAGAAATCTGGTTAAACTTACCGCATTGTCAACTAAATAGAATTCAAGAGTACTTTTATCCTCATATTCAATCTCTATAAAGCTTTCGGGTTCGGCAACTTGAGAAACCCCATCTTTGGCGGAACTAATTTCCAGCTTCAATTCCTCAAGTCGGTTAACATATGATTGGGCCAAGGAAGCAGCATTTTGAGCATGATACTTATCGCCAGATTGTGAAGGACCTGTCACTATAAATTTTGAGGCCTCGTCGGTTTTTTTCGCATTTTCTTTTGCCTTTTGAATCTCTACTTCCAAAAAGACAAGTAACTCGTTTATCCTTTCTTTAGTCATACTTTGAATAAATTATACTTCTTTTATGAAGTTTACAACCAGTTGTAAAATATCCGCTACAAGCTCCGCGGAGCCACCCAAAAGTGAAACTCAAAGCAGGATATTGAAATAGCTTCTAATCAGCTTTTTCTTGAATTCCAAGAAGCCAAAGAACTGCCTCTTTTTTACAACGCTTTAGTGGTGCCAAGAAAGAGGCTATTCCTCTTTCGCTTGTATTCCAAGCAACCATAAAACTGCCTCTTTCTTATAGCGTCGATCTCCACGGGAATTTATACGAATTGCAGGAAGCTTACCCCTTTTACCCCAACGTTTAATGGTCAAAGGAGATACTCGAAGAAGCTCAGCTACTTCCTTTACAGTAAGAAGATCAGGAAGATCAATCAGCTTTAGTTTAATATCCTTCACTTTTTTCTCAGCCATATAAAAGAGTCGTTAGTTTTCAGAAAAATACACTTTGTTATAGTTGCAAGCCTAAATTAATACTAAGCTAATCACAAAGTATCAAACAGGAACATCTATGTCAATAGAGAAATCGCGCTTTAACGATTCAACTTGTGAAGATATACTTTTAGAGGAAAGGAAGGAAAAGCACTGAATACTCTTTTGGGCTTTTGATTACTAAAGATTAGTCTCCAGAGCCACTCAAGTCCTGATTCAGAAACCCAATTAGGAGGTATACTCTTTTTACCTGACACATAGTCGAATGTGCCACCAATGACCATTGCTCCACCATAATTTAGTTTTTGGCGGTAACGGTACAACCACTTCTCCTGTAACGGTGCGCCAAAGCCAATAAACAAAAGTTCAGGATTTAGTTTATTAATTTTGTCTATGGTCGCATTCTCAACTATCCGGTCCTTTTTAGTCCTAGGATTAGCATCTTGATCAAGGTTCGGTCCAGTAGCTGCAAATAAATTCACATTCTTATAATTTTTCGAAAGAATATCTGCGGCCTTCTGAGCACTCCTCAGTTCGTCGCCCACAAGAAATACTCTCCACCCTTTTTTATTTGCCAATTTAATAAGTTCGTAAAACAAATCGCGTCCCCGAATGACTTGAAGACTACTTTCTACCCATTTACGATCAAAAAAAATAGAGAATCCGACACCAAGCCCTTGTGCAAAATATAAAAAAGGCCGCAAGACGTAAGAATCTGTAGAAGGTAGCATAAGAAATTTATGCGCGGCAACAAGGCCGACACCGTCTGGAATAGAAATATCGGCTGAATTTAGTATTTTCTTAAAAACTTCATCTGTTTGAGCACGCATCACCTGTTCCGGATTGGGAGTTACAATAAAAAACTTCCTCCTAGAAGTCAATCTTGAACGTACAAATCTTAGCAGTGAGGCGGTCGAACTGCTATCAATCCGAACATTTAGTATTTTTAGGCTATTAAGGGCCGTTTTATTCATTATCCTAGTCGTATCTTCTTGTAAATTTCGGTAAAGATTATATTTTAAAAAAATAAACCCATAAATTATATTAAGTCAAAGGTACAATTGCTTTAAACTCTTAACCTTTGCCAATCTTAGATTTATTACTTATTATACTACAGGATTAACTGTTAAAACTCTCTAGTTAGAAAAATGCACAATTTGTTCAAAAAATTATCTCAATCGGTGATTTCAATATTTATATAGTTATCCTCAAAGTGTCCTCAATAATTTATAATAAATATATAATAATTATGAGATTAAATTTTTTATCTTTTAGTGATAACGCTTCTTTTCCATAATTCAATATTTTCCATTACAACTCCAGTTCCTCTGACTACACATAGTAATGAGTCTTCAGCGACATGAGCCGGAACTCCTGTTTCTTCAGTTACCAACCGATCAAAATTCCGCAAAATACTCGTTCCACCACTCATGACGATTCCTTTATCGATAATATCGGCTGCCAATTCGGGGGGTGTATCCTCAAGAACTCCTTTAACGCAACCTATTATCTGCATTAGCGTAGGCCTAATTGCCTCTGTGACTTCACTTGAAGTAATCACAACACTCCGGGGCAAGCCAAAAACTAAATCCCTTCCCGACAATTCCATTTTTTCTTCTTTTGGAAGCTTTATGGCAGAACCAATCTTAATTTTTAGCCCTTCGGCTGTCTGATCTCCGACAATAAGACTGTGCTTTTTCTTCAAGTAATCCTGAATAGCTTCATCTATTTTATTACCAGCAACCCTTACGGATTTATGTACCACAACTCCTCCTAGTGAGATTACGGCTGCTTCCGAGCTTCCACCTCCAATATCCACAATCATGTGTCCGGATGGGGCAGATACAGGAATGCCGGCGCCGATTGCCGCAGCAAGCGGTTCATCTATGAGATATGCGTGAGAAGCCCCCGCAGAAAGAGTAGCATCGAGTGCGGCGCGCCTTTCAACCTGAGTACAGCCTGCCGGTACACAAATCATAACATCAGGTCGAAATATTTGAACCCGTCCTACAACTTTACCGATAAAGTAGCGAAGCATTGCCTCGGTCACTTGGTAGTCCGCAATTACTCCCTCTCTCATAGGACGCGAGGCAATAAGTGATTCCGGAGTACGACCCAGCATTCTTTTTGCTTCTTCCCCAACTGCAACTACACGACTATCTTCTGATGAAATCGCAACGACAGTTGGCTCATTGGCAACTATCCCCTCTCCCGCAACCCACACCAAAGTATTTGCAGTCCCCAAATCAATCGCGATGCGTTTACGTAACATAAAATATATTTCTCCGCTTGCCCCGAAGACTCGCTCTTGCGAGGCATGAACGTAGAACATGCGAGCAAGTAAGAGTTCTTCTGGGGCCATTATATGGTGGTCACGCAACTTCAACAAGTCCCAGCTAGATAGTTTCTTAGGAACATCTAGCGGGACCCCATGAGATGCGGTAAGTACTATCTCATCGGGGAGGAAAAGAAATCCAATTTGCAGTATAATTCTAATCAATGGTCAAGATACGCCTTTTACTTCTTTTTCTTACTATTTTGGTTGTCGGTGTCGTCGGTACAATAGCTTTTCAATATGCTAGAGGTTATAGGTTAAATCAGGAAACTTTAGAATTTTCGCCGAATGGCCTTTTCGTCATAAAATCCGATCCTGACGCAGCACAGGTGTTTGTCGACGGTACATTAAAAGCCGCCACAAACGCAAACTTTCCGCTTCTCCCTGGAACCTACGACATCTCCGTTCGTAAGGACGGCTACATCTCATGGACTAAACGCCTGACCTTTAAAGCCGAAGATGTCACGGAAGCAACAGCACACCTTTTCCGAATTGCCCCTTCTTTATCAACAACAACATTTTCCGGAGTTGAAGCGCCCTTACTTTCTCCTGATTTAGCAAAACTATCATACGTTGTACCGATTAACCAAAATAATCAGGATGCCGAGGGTTTATGGATCATGGAAACTCTAAATTTACCACTTGGATTTGCCAGAGAACCAAGAAGAATTACAGACGGAAATTTATTAGGATCAAGCTGGGTATTTTCTCCTGACACAAGAGAGATTCTTCTCACAACAACTACCGGTGTATTTTTGCTTGATACAAGCTCTTTTACTCCCCAATCTCAAAGGGTTAATGTCTCTGCACAAAGATTGGAAATTTTAAACGAATGGGAGAAAGAACTGGCAAAGCGCCTTGCTGCACAAATGAGGAAACTGCCGGATGAAATACAAGATATTTTATCACGCAAAGCCTCAAATATCGTTTTTTCACCTGATAAAGATATGGTTTCGTATACGGCAAGTGGAAGCGCCACAATTCCTAATAAACTCATACCTGAGCTCCCGGGTTCTTCTACCCAACCAGAGGATCGTGGACTAAAGAGCGGTTTTACTTATGTCTATGACATCGAGGAGGATAGAAACTTTCTTATTGACAAGAAGGAAATTGTACTTCTAGGAAGCTTGCATTACGTAGATGAAGGAAAACCTATAAATTGGAACACATTAGTTGAGGAAACCAAACGAACGATGTCTTGGTACCCAACATCGCGGCATCTTATCGTTGCTGAAGAAGGTAAAATCACAATTGCCGATTATGACGGTACTAATCGACAAGTGGTATATTCGGGAGCATATGTTGTACCACACGCTTATCCAACCCTTTCTCTTGATCGACTTCTTATTCTGACTAATCTTGGAGCAAACTCATCTCCCCCAAATCTTTATTCTTTGGGAATTAAATAGTGACAAATTTAACTTGGATTTTTCTTTCAATTTTCGCAGGATTATCCGATATTGGATTTAACTACTACAGCAGACACCTTTTAAAAGACAAAGAGACTGCTGTGAGTATGACCTGGTGGTTTTCTAGCGCACGAATGTTAATTTTCCTTCCCCTCTTCTTGAAAGATATAAGACTCGCAACTGATCTTAATAACCATATCTTCCTTCTTATCATAGGAGCCGTAAATACCCTTAATGTGTATCTTTTTATGCTCATGCACGTCAATACCCATCTTTCCGTATCTACTATCCTTGTCCGTTTAAGAATTATATTTGTACCGCTTTTATCGGCTCTCATTTTAGGAGAAATTCTCGTGTTTAAAGATTACATTGGTATAATAATTATATTTATTGCAGTAGCAATTGTTTCAGCCCCCCAAAAACAAATCTTGGACAACAAGTATCTCTATGCACTGATTTTTTCTTTTACAACCAGCGTCATAACAATACTAATGAAGATTCTATCCAATTTAACTCCCACTCACACGATCATATTCGCAATGAGCCTTCCTACAGTTGTCCTTTTACCTTTCATGACCAAAAAGCCAAAAGATCTTGTTGTTAATCTAACCAAGAATTTATATTTAAAAGCCATTGTAACGCTTTTTAGTATTTTATTAGTTTATCTTTTAGTATGGGCTTTTGAATACGGAGGGCCCGTTGCGAAGGTAAACGCAATATTTCAAAGCATGGCAATCTTTTCAGTTCCTCTTGGGATAATATTTTTAAAAGAAAGTGATTCTCTCCGAGAAAAAATCCTGGGAAGCATATTGGCCATCTTGGGAATAGCGCTTCTTGTGTGATAATATATTATAAATACGCCCCTGTAGCTCAACGGACAGAGCAGACCCGTCCTAAGGGTAAAATGAGGGTTCAATTCCCCCCAGGGGCACTTAAAAAGAATTACTATCAATATCAAAATATTTTATAATAGTCCTAATATATATCTCAACTACCTTTGGAATCGAGGAAATCTCGATATATTCATCATAAGAATGTACGTTTTCACCCATCGGTCCAAAGACAACTGTTGGGATATTAGATTCGTTTAAGAGATTTCCGACGTGGGCGGGCCCGCTTGCAGTCAAATACATTTTTCTATTTAAGACAACCTGGCAACTCTGACCAATCAACTCAACTATTTTCCCTTTAGGATTAACCATATAAGCCTGCTGTCCAACCATATACTGTACATCGATCTTAAAATTCTTATCTCTAACTTTGATTTTATCTATTATTTTTGCAAGATCTTCGTCAAGTCTGTCCTTGCTAATTTCTGGTGTTGTTCTTACATCAAGCCAGGCAGAGCAAGAATCGGGCACCATATTAATAGCTCTCCCCCCTTCAATTTTTGAGAAAGTCAGCCTCCCACCAAATGAAAAAAGTGAGCCTAATGGCTTGGGGAATTCGTAACTTTCAACCTCATTAATAAACTTAGTCATCTTAGAAATCGCATTTATTCCTGGTTTATAACGACTCCCAGTGTGAACCGCCTCCCCATGAATTGTAAAACAATATCTATGGTAACCTCTTGCTCCCACCAAAATGTCTTTCATATCTCCCGCATAGCCGACAATTCCTGCCGTAACAGGAAGGCCCCTTTTTAAAACCAACTTCATACCGGCAAAGCTTCCGTCTTGCTCTCCACCGTCAAAAACAACCTCAATTCTTAACTTTTCCTCATCGAAAAATTTTCTAAAAAATAAAATTGTATACATCATCGCTACTATACCAGCTTTGCAATCCGCCGTACCTCTGCCATACATTTTTCCCTTTCTAATTACCCCATCAAAAGGAGGGTAGGTCCACTTGACTAAATCACCAGGTGGTAGTGTATCTAAAGGAGAATCAAGCAATATCCCATCATCAGCTAATCCATATGAAGCTCTAACCGCAACTTCACTACCTTCTTCATAGACGTTACTTCTTATACCCCATTTATCAAACTTATGCTTAATAAGATTGGCCAGTTTCGCTTCCTGTCCAACTTCGCTTGCAACAGATGGCCGAGAAACCATTTTTTGTAAAGTACTTATCATTTCTACCTTCACGTCTTTTAAAAACATGCTTATGGTTTTTTCGAGATAATCTTCATCTCTTCCTTTGCCCAAATAACTTTCTATCTCCACTTCCGATACCAAGTGTCTTCTTCCAACCCTTTGGCTTTTCAGCTTTCCTCTTTTAATTTCTCGCAATAGTGTCCGCGTGCTAACTTTGAGCCTCTTTGAAATATCATCAAGCGTGTATTTGTTCTCCATGCCTGTCGCCATTGTACATTAGTGTCATCTTTTCAATCAAGACTCTAAAATTTTCAATTTATATTAACTAAATTGTAATTATTAGGCATAGATAGTATATTGAAAAAAGTGCTACTATTAATTTATGTCGCTAGTTAATATCATATTACCTTCACTAGGATCGGTTGTGCTCATTTTTATCTACTCCATCATTATAATTAAGCGTGCCCAAAAGATGGTATTTTTGTATGCAGACGTGGAGCAAAAGAAAACCTATCTAGATGAAGTGGAAAAATTATGGTGGAGCTTGAGCATGGCAATTCTACTTTTTGTTATGCTTACTTTTGCTATACTAATTTCCTCTGCAACAAATATATTAGGATTAAAAGAAGCTCTAGGCACGGCATTTATACTTTGGGTGCTTTTGGCGATAATCGGCAAGAGGATGACTTCCTAACCCTTTCTTCTCCAAACTGGATTTGCCCAATCCAATTCATTTCGCTTTTTACCCAATTTCCATAAAACGTCGTGGATTTGTTTTTGCATATCTGCTACACGTTGATTTTGAATCTCGACGCCGAAAACATCACCTTCATCCCAATATGAATAGGCAACGATGTCATTATAGATATCGATATTTTGATTTATCTTGACAATCTTTTCCGAAATATAGCGAGCGTTCCAAAAACTCCAATCCCCTGCCGGCTTTATACCTTTCGTTTTCATCCAATTTTTTTTATATAAAATGTATTGATCAGAGTAAAGGTCATGTACTTTAAACTTTTTAGCTATCATCTCGCGATTTATATCCAAAGTAAACTTGTCTCCGACTATATCGTTCCAGAATCGATATGAACAAGTTCTAAATAATCCTTTTGACCGAGTTATATGCCAAATCATCTGCTTCATCCCCTCAATCCCACGATAGTAAACTACATTCACACCTGGTAAAAAGTCTTTTGAATAATCTTTAACTGCTTCGGAAAATATAGGAAATGTTTCATTTAGGTTGAGTGCTTTTGATTGTTTTTCCCTAACTAACAGCTCAATCGTGTATAAATCAACCGCTTTGACAGTTTTCCTTTTGTATGCCGGAACTTCTTCAACTATTCCCTTTTCAACAAAGTCGTCAATAAGTCGATAGAGTTTTGTGCGCTCAATACCACTATCTTTAGAAATTTTCAGAAGGGTCGATGGTCCGTTCTTAATAAGTGCTATATATATTTTTATAGCTTCACTTGAATAACCCAGCTGCTCTAAATAATCACTAATAATCTTTGTTCTTAAATCAGTTTCTTGTGAGATAGTGTTCATTTTTTACACAACAATTTTACATAATTAGATAATTTCTGTAAAGTCCTCGAGGTCTATGGAAAATACAATCTCGGGCTTTAGACAAAAGAAACTAGACGGTTTGGCTCGAAAAATCATCGGGCAAAATCAACTGGTTACGCTGGCAACGGCAGATATGCAGGGAAACCCTTGGATTTCTCCAGTTGTCTATTCCTATGACAAAAAGTGGAACTTGTATTTTGTATCCATACCAAGTTCTAAACACTGTCAAAATATAAGGTTAAACGGTAAAGGAGCTTGTGCAATCTTTGATTCTCGACAAGCTTGGGGTACTAGCACTGGACTACAGATCGAAGCCAAAATTGAAGAACTTTCATTTAAAGACACCTTAAAAGCGGGCAAGTGTTATATTTCCCGTAAGTATCCGTATGCAAATTCCGACCCAAAAGTAGTGGTTGACTTTGTTCAGAAATATCTAGCCAGGAAAAAAATATACAGATTCTACAAAATTACTCCGAAAGTTGTTTGGATGAATGACCCAAACTCAAAAATTGATATTAGGGTCAAAGTAAATTTGAACGGATAGAAAATATCTTATACTTCAACAACCACCGTCAGTTCACCTTTTACCTTTTCTTTTTTGAGACTTGCAATTACATCTTTGATTTTCCCTCGATATAAAGTCTCGTATAATTTTGTAAGTTCGCGTGCTATAAAAACTCGTGTGTAGCTTCCAAAAGCTCCTTCTAAAGTCTCAAGAGTTTTTAAAATGCGATGTGGAGATTCGTAAAATGCGAAAGTAATTTTTCCCTCTTTCAACCATTTAAAAAGTTTCTCCTTTTTCTTTTTAGGTAAAAAGCCAATAAAGACAAATTTGTCTGCTCGAAAACCTGAAACGGAAAGTGCGGTTGTAATAGCCGAAGCTCCCGGAATAGGAATAATTTTTAATTCGGGTTTGTATGAAAGTAAATAGTCGATAAGCTCATTTCCGGGATCTGAAATGCCCGGAGTACCTGCATCGGTTACAAGTGCGATATTCTTGCCTTGTAACAGATAATTTAATATTTCAAGTTTCTTTTCTTCTCCTGAGTGCTGGTGATAGCTAATTAGCTGTGGGTGGTGAGCAGTCAGTTTTGACTTGAAAAAAAACACAAAATCTAATAATTTCTTTGTAACCCTTGTGTCTTCGGCCAATACTATATCTACCTCTTTTAATATCTCAATGGCTCGTAATGTAACATCTTCAAGGTTTCCGATTGGTGTCGCGATGATATATAGAGTCCCCAACATTTGCTATAATTGTAACAGATATTGACGGAGAGTAGGTCATCGGTAGACCGCTCGGTTCGGGTCCGAGAGGCAGAGGGTTCAATTCCCTCCTCTCCGACAGATAAATCTGTCGGTCCCCGGAAAGTAACCAATTTGCTTACAAATTGTCGAATCCGGGCACTCCGACCAAATACCATTTGACAAGAAATTTAAGGTAACTTAATCTGAAGAATGGGTATTCAAGCTCCAACACGTTCTCAAGAAATGCAATTAATCTTAAGCTCTCTCGTGAGTTACAATCGCCCGGTTTATCTTCTTCTCACATTTGCAGTCTCATTTGTAGTCGTATATTTCCTATCAAAGAAAAACATTCTCTGGGCAATACTTGGGGCAATACTTATTACTTCTCTAGAAGCCTTCTATTTTGCAACAACTTTCGTCTCAAATGTAAGATATTAGAAGTAATCTTCTGGGTAAAATCTATTCGTTAAAGCTTAATATAAAGAAAAACCATCTAGGGCTTGAATAACGTTACCAGCAACTCTGTTACAGTAAAATTACCATCTGTCCTTGAAGTATCCACAGTTTCTTGTTTTGTAATGCTAATTGGTACTAGACTTAAGTCAACAGAATTTCCACTAGCATCAGTACATTGGAGTCCCACTTCTCTGCTCCCTGGGTTAAATTCTCTACAATTAAATATATCTCCTGATTCGGAAACTGTAGTAAATTCGGTGTTTACACCATCTACTGGATTGATACGTAATGTTTCTTCTTTTAATTCAATACCTGCAAGTTCTTGCTCTTGGCTAGTTCCAGTACTTACATCAAAATCTCCACCTGTATGAATTACATTTTCGTCACCTGGATCAGTACCCCCAGAATTACTTGCGGTTGTGGATTTATTTTTTGCCTCCTCTATCTCCCTAGCCCTTTCTAACAATTCGTCTTCAAGTGGAGAACAACCAGGAAGATATTCAGCGGTTTTTACTAATAAAGCCGCCGTGGGCGTGAATCTAGCAACAGCTCCAACCGTCGCAATAGATCTTTGCATAAAATCTCTTCTTCCCTGATCATAGGGAGCATCCACTACCCTTCTGACTCCAGGAATTTTCAAAACAATTTTTTCTAGTAATCTTTCTTGCATACGCTTATATTATACTACGCGAATTCCATAATTAAAGATTTTAGTTATACATTAACTCCCCGCAATAGGCGGAGGCGTTTCTTTTATTGCAGCACTAACTATATTTCCTACAACTTTGTACTCGCTTAAACGATGGTCTGCATACTTTTTTGAGCTACCTTCTTTTAGCATTGCCTCTTTGGCCATTCCAACTAAACCAGGTACATCAATGTCTGCAGGAGTAGGTTCAATTGCATGTCCTAAAACCTTTTCTACTTGCTTCCAAGTAACTGTTTCTCTAATTTCAGGTGTTGGTTTTTCTAAATCTGAACGCACGGCATCTGGGGGAAGATTAAATACTTTATCAAATTTTACTATTGCGTCTATAACTGGAACACTTTTGGTCTTAGGATCCTCCAATAGAAGAAGCCCTGTTTGTCTCATTGGAATCCATGTTAGCTTAGATACTGCCGCCTGTAGACCCGCTCTAACGGATCTGCCCACACCCGCATTCCAATCTGCAAAGATACATCCAAGTCTGAGTTTTTCATCGGGAATATCCTTGTAATACTGTAAAATGTCTTTAAGCATGCTGGCTCCGTAGTACAAACCTTCATCTAAAGAATTTAGTTTTTGTAAAGCCTCTTTTTCGCTGATTCCTTCCAATTCCATAACATAGTTAAAATTTACTTCCATGGGGCCACCAGTCCACTGTTTTTTTAAAGTATCAAAGGATGTTTCAGGCGGAGTCGGAAGTTGACCATATACGGGTGGCACTTCTCTAAAACCACTCGATGCTCTGATAAGTGTAAGTGCAATTCCTAGATTTTCTGGAGTTTGAGAAAGATTAGCCCGCGAAAATCCGCTTCTAATTGCATTTGCCCACTTTTCCGGATCTGCCGTCCAATCTGTATCTGGAAACTCACCCTGCATTTCTCTTATTATATTTGCAAGCGGATCTTTAAATTTCTCTGGAGTAGCAAGTGCCAAAGCACGTGCGCCCCTTTCTACAGTACGAGCAGCTGCTGTCGATCCAGCAATTCCCACCGCCCCTAATCCAGCAACCTGTAGAAATTGTCTTCTATTAAGAGGTTTTATTCCTGATTTAGATTCAATTTTAGCTTTCTTTGATTTAGATTCCTTTGTCGGAGCAATCGATCCATCATCAAATGTTTCATCCATATATTTTATTGTAACTTATGTGTAGAGTTTACAAACCTAATACCTCAACCATTTGCTTAATGAATGCTACAACAACTGGAGGGGCAAGAAGACTGTAGCATTCTACTCCATTGTCATCTTTTACAGTCCACGGCTTTTCTATTACTTTTACTTTCTTTGCTTTTGCATCCCATTTCAATACATATTCAGGAGTAAGTTCGTAGTCGTCAAAATATTTTTCAGCCTCACTTATCGGTACATGATTCCGAAGTAAAATCTTCGGAACACCATGAAGTTTAAATGCGGTTTTTATCAGCTCCTCGTCATTCATTAACCGCTCACGTATCGGCTCAAGTCCTTTCTCATCACCTTCTTTACGAACCATCCGTGCTCCTTTGCAAGTTGGATTATCGCAGATTAAATAAAATTCTTTGTTCTTAGAATCGTACTCAATTTTACTTGTTATCAAAAGTTTTATATTTCTCGAAGTCTGACAAACTGGACACACCACTCGGTACTTCATCCTCTCATCGATAACTGATTCGGGAATATCGATTAGAACAAAAAAGTCGGGGTCTTGCCTGTAATTGATAATGTCTCTGAAATAAAGAGAATACGAAACCTGATCCATTGCCCTGGGTAATCCGTCGATAAAGATTGCTTTCCCCTGAAGCTCATCAATATGAGCCTTCAAAAGTGCCAAAATAAATTCAGTGGGAAGCAATTTTGTAGTCGAACGACTGGACAGAGATTTGACAATTGTCTCAAAAGAAACATAGCCTCTATAGTAATTTTTCAAACGTTCAAATCTCTTAGTATTTTTAAAAGTATTCCAATCGTCTGTCTCGCGAACCAAATCTCCGACAGACACATGGGCAATTTTATCTTCACCGAAGATTTCCATCAGAAGTTTTGAATAAGTTCCCTTACCAGAAGATTTCTTACCCAAAAAATAAGCAATAAAAGTATTTCCTTTATTCAGAAATTTTTCTATCGACTTTATTTCATCGCCGACTTTAGCCTGAAAATATTTCTTGCGGCCTTGGGGACTTTCGATATCAAATTTTCTGGTTAAACCATGCCTGCCGGCAGGCATATCCCTGACCTTTGTACCGATAATTGGAAATTCCAAACTTTTCATTTCGACAGTATTTTACTAAATTGTTTATCGTTTTTGTAAGGGCCAATGATAGCAAGATTTAATTTTTCAGGAACAAAGATCTCTTTTGCGGCTCTTTCAAGTTCTTCCAAATGAACATCATCAACCTTTTTGAAAAATTCCTCGGGAGTATCTATTTCAGGTAGAAACAAAGCTCTTTGGCCAAAAAACTCATTTACTTCAATCGTATCTTCCAAAGATAGTGCGGTCCGACCTTTTACAAACTCTTTTGCCTTTTTGAGCTCCTTTTCCTTAAGAGGATATTTACCCATGGCGATTCCATAAGACTGGTCAAGAATAACTTTAATCACCTTAGAAATATTTTTAGGATTAATTCCCGCGTATGTACCGAAAACTCCCGTATCTACAAAACGCGAGATTGAAGATCCTACCGCATAAGCCAATCCTCTTTTCTCTCTTATCTCTGTAAAAAGTCGTGAGCTCATGCCCCTTCCCAATATTACAGATAACAATCCTTCTGCATAGCGTCGAGAGTGTATACGATTGTATCCATAAAAACCTAAAATTAAGTGTGCTTGCTCTGTGTCTTTAAACTCGACTTTTACTCCAGGTTTTTTAATCGACGGAGTAAATTTTTTGGCTTCCTCTTTTGTACCACTTTCAAGAGCACCAAAATATTTATCAGCTATATGTATAATCTTATCTTCATGGATATTTCCGGAAACCGTTAAAACCATATTTTTTGCCTTGTAATGTAATTGCCGATAATTTTCAAAGTCGTCCCTTGTTATTGCCCTCACAGTATCTACCGATCCGATAACGTCTCTTCCAAGGGAATTCCCAGCAAAAGTAAGATTAGTAAAAATATCTCCTATTCTTTCCATAGGATTATCTTTATGCATCGAAATTTCTTCCAAAATGACACCCTTTTCGCGTTTAATGTCGGGTAATTTTAATAGTGGATTAAGAACGATATCTGTTAAGATTTCAAATGACCGCTCAACTTGGGAGGCTTGTGATTTAATGTAAAAATCCGTCCACTCATGGGAAGTCCCTGCATTACTTTCTGCTCCGATTGAATCAACCGCCAGCGATACCGCACGTGCTGAAGGGAATTTTTTACTTCCTTTAAATACCATGTGCTCTAAAAAGTGTGATACTCCTGCTTGTTTTTCTTCTTCGAAACGTGATCCGACTCCTACCCAAAGGGTGACAGCAGCCGACTCAAGAGTCGGTATTGGTACAGTAATAACCCGAAGTCCGTTTTTGAGAGCTGTAAGCTTATAATCCATTGAAAAAGAAAATCGCCACTCTGGGCGTTTGTGCTACTATTGTAATACAACCCCACCTAAAATGACAAAGGTAAATCCGTATCCCAAACACGCTCTCGATAAACATATCGTCCCTTTTGAATTAACGTTTCATAAACAGGATTCAGTAGAAAAAGCTCTTTCGGTAATCCAAGGTAAGATTGGTAGTTGGCCAAATACTGAAAGCATTTATGTTATAGACAAAGAAAACATGCTTATAGGCGATGTAGAATTTAAAAAGCTCCTGGCGGCTCCCCCCAAAGAAATTCTCGAAAAAATTATGGAAAGAAACTTCGAAGTTTTAACAGATCACTCTCATCAAGAGACGGCTATAAAGCTAGCAGTCAAAAAGGGTGCTGTATCCATACCCATAACTGACCAAAATGGACATTTTTTGGGAATTATTGATGCAGGACAAATTTTCAAAATAATGCACGAAGAACACCTTGAAGAACTCATGAAATTTTCCGGCATCTTATCAACAGAGGGTTTTTTGGACGTATTTAAAAATAGATTTTCTCAAATAGTCAAAGCCAGACTTCCTTGGTTAATTTTAGGACTTCTGGGAGGAATAGCCGCAACAATGATAGTCAAGCGCTATGAATTGGTTCTCGAAAAAGAAATAGCCTTAGCTTTTTTTATACCAGTAATTGTTTATATGAACGACGCGGTTGGAACTCAATCCGAAACAATATTTGTAAGATACGCTGCTTTAGAAAAAGTTAACCTTGCAAAATATCTTTTTAAGGAAGCTCAGGTTGCTGTTTCAATTGGGTTAGTTATTTCTTTTCTAATTTCAATATTTATACTGGTTTGGCTAAAAGATCCCAGAATTACTCTTATTGTAGGAAGTGCAATGTTTTCGGGTATAGTAGGCTCAATCTTTATAGCAACACTTATTCCTTGGTTTTTACAAAAAAACGGGAAGGATCCAGCAATTGGAAGCGGTCCATTTACTACTATTTTGCAAGACTTACTTAGTATAGTAATTTATTTTTCAATTGCCTCAGCCCTTCTTTAGCCTCGCAAGGCGAGGCCTTTTGAGGCTGGACAAAGTAAGTATGCCCGCAAGGAACTCAAGAAAAAAATATACTGAAAACGGATATTATCATATTTATAACAGAGGCGTTGAAAAACGAATAATTTTCGAGGACGCGCAGGATTACGCTGTATTCCTTTCTTATCTTAAACAATATCTAACTTCCAAAAATACTGACTTGCTACAAGATAAACTATCCAATCCCTCAACAACGTATAAAGAAAAAGCAAAAATAATTAAAGAATTAAGACTTAATAATTTCGCGGATGAAATATCTGTTATTGCCTATTGTTTAATGCCAAACCATTTTCATTTTCTGGTTAAACAAAAAAATGCTACTTCGATTGATCTTTTTATGAATTCAATTGGTACGAGATACACAATGTACTTTAACAAAAAATACAAAAGAGTCGGTTCTTTATATCAGGGCGTATATAAAGCAGTTCTTATAGAATCCGATGAGCAATTACTTCATCTTACACGCTATATTCATCTTCAAGCTTTGGAAGTTTCAACCTCCCAAGGCGAGGCCTTGCAAATACAACTATCTTCTTACGAGAATTATACAGGTAAACAAAACACAAATTGGGTTAAACCCAATGATATCCTGGCGTTTTTCTCAAAACGTAATCCCCTACTTTCATACTCTGCCTTCGTTAACGGCAACACAAATACTAAAATGGATAATGTAGACATTTCGAATATTATAATTGAAAACTAAGTTAATTTAGCCTCGCAAGGCGAGGCCTTTTGAGGCCAATCTACGAAGAAATAATTTTACTGCTTCGTTTGATAGTAGATAGGTAAAGACAATTGCAAAGACTATTAATAGGCCTTTCATGTTGGGCTCAATAAAACCGAAAATATTTCTGCCAATGCTAGTAAATGGTATAGCAAGCGTAAGGATAATAGTAAATATGGTCAGATAAACCAAGGGTTTCGAGGGTAATTTTGTGGCAAAAAACGCCTTTTGACTTCTTATTGAAAATAGAAACAAAAGCTCAGAAAGAATGCTTTCGATGAACCAATAAGTTTGAAGTTGTCCCTCTCCATGTTTGACAAATAAACTAAAAAGTACAAAATCGAAGCTCGTTGAAATAAATCCAAAAGATAAAGCGGAAGTCGCAAAACTTCTAAGGTTATAACGTTTAGGGGTAGTAAGCGCTTCCTCATCAACATTATCGGTTGCAACCATTATCATAGGAAAGTCGGAAAGAAGGTTGACCAAAAGAATTTGTAACGGAAGCATAGGCAAAAAATTAATAAAAGGAGCAATGATGGCAATGGCGAAAAAGTTTCCGAAATTCGATGCCATCGTTGCTGTAATGTATTTTGAAGTATTCTCAAATACTTTTCTACCACCCTCAATTCCGTCCAAAATGACTTTTAAACTTCTCTCCAAAAGGACAATATCGGATGCTTCTCGGGCAACATCGCTAGCTCCGTCAACAACAATTGCTACATCAGAAATCTTTAAAGCAGGTGCATCATTAATTCCCTCACCCAAAAACCCAACCGAATATTTTTCTTGTAAAAGTTTTATGATGTCGTATTTTTGCTGTGGAGTCACGCGGGCAAAAACCTGATATTTTTCGACCGCTTTATGCTTCTCGGTTACACTTAGTTCTTCGAATTCAGAACCTGTAATTACATCATCGTAGGATGTTATTAATTTGACCTGTCTAGCAACGCTTACAGCAACTTCGGGGCTGTCTCCAGTCAAAATCATAACTCTCACACCCAACTTTTTTGCGCTACTGATCGCAACGTACGCGCTTTCCTTAATTGGATCTGAAAAAGTTATTAAACCTAAAAACTTAAGGTTATTCTCGCATTTTAGAATGTCTTTAGCATCTTTCTGATTCAGTTTACATTCCGCCACCGCAAGTACACGCTTTCCCTTTTCGCCCATTGAACGAGTCCATTCAAGAAGTTTTTTACGACCTTTGTCGGAAAGTTTACAAATAGCCAATATATCCTCAGGTGAGCCTCGAGTGACAATATATGTATCGGTATGGTCAGCGATAACTACTGTAACGCGTCTTCGATTTGGGTCGAAAGGAATCTCATCTATCTTTTCATATAAATTTAACCTATATCTTCCTCCTAATTCGTCTAACTTTACTGACAATGCAATATCGAAAGCATTATTCTGAACATTACGGGAAAGTGCTAGATCTCCCGAAGCAAGATTTGCTTTCAAGATGCATTCGTCCTTATCTTTCGAATAAACATCAATAATAGTAAGTTTATTTTCGGTTAAAGTTCCGGTTTTATCGCTTGCTAGTACCTCTAGTGCTCCCAAATCCTCGATTGCGGAAAGACGTTTAACAATAACGTTTTTCTTGGCAAGGGAAACTGCACCGATCGACAAAGAAAAGGTAGTGACCACAGGCAACGCTTCGGGAATAACGGAAACCGCCAAAGCAATAGAAAAAAGAGCCAACTCAATAAATGATGGATTCGGCTTTATGGCAACGCTGGTGACAACGATGAATATGAGTGTTGCAAGTACAACCAAGAGGGTAAATTTTGAAAAACGACCCAACTCTTTTTCAAAGGTACTCTCCCGCTCGGCACCGGAAGTTAGTTCAACTATCTTTGCATAATTTGTTGATCCACCCGTCGCAAAGACTACTGCTTCTGCCTTACCACCAGCGATAGTAGTTCCAGAAAATCCAATATTTTCTGCTTCATAGATTTCTTTAATGTGTTTTTTAATAGGGTCTGCAAATTTTTGTACAGGTTGAGACTCTCCCGTTAAAACTTCCTCGTCGGCAGTCAAATTATAAGTCTTAATAAACCGTACATCGGCAGGAATTATATCTCCCGGTTCTAATGTAATTAGGTCACCTTCAACCAAAAATCGTGTCTCAATATTTGTTTCTACGCCGTCACGTCTTACTTTAATTTTTGCGACTAAATATTTCTTTAAAAGTTTTACTGCCGATTCCGATTTATATTCTTGGTAAAAGCCTAAGCTGGCGTTAATTCCTACGAAAAGCAGGATCATAAATGCATCAATCATCTCGCCGAGTAAAAGTAAAATGAGAAAAGAAATAAACAGAAGGTAGACAAACGGGCTTTTGAATTGTCGAACCAGTATTTGCCATGAAGTAACCTCCCTTGAGGTAATTTTGTTCTCTCCGTACTTTTTCAGACGAGCATTGGATTCAGCCGCAGTTAATCCCGTTAGACTTGTTTGAAGTTCCGTAAAGATCGAGGATGTAGTTAAACCTGTAAATTCTGAAAAATCCATTATTAACTCATTATACAATTGTTATTTATTTCCGATATACAATATACTAATAGCATAACCCATGTCCAAACCGACCCACGAAGTAAGCAGACACTTAATAAAAAGTTTCGAGGCAAAAGCTCTCGAGAAACGCTCTTTCGCAGTCAGATTCGCCGATGATTTAACGTCTCTTTTTGGAAGTGTCTTATTTTTAACAATAAATGCAATCGTTTTTATCGCATGGATCCTAATTAATACCGGTAAAATTCCTTCAATTGCTGTTTTTGATCCCTTCCCGTTCTCGATGCTAACAACAGTATTATCCCTTGAAGCAATAATTCTAACTGTTATTGTACTCATGAGCCAAAATAGGCAAAGTCTGATAAGTTCCTTGCGGGAAGAAATGGGAATTCAAGTTGACTTGATTGCTGAGCGGGAAATTACAAAAGTCTTACAACTGCTGCACACTTACCTCAAAGAGAAAGGTGTTAAAATAGAAGACCCCGAATTGGAAAGTATGTTAAAAGAGGTCGACACAAGTTATCTTGAAAGAAAACTTGAAGCACAGCTTACCAACAAACCCCCAAGTATGGTATATGAAGTAACAAAACCAATTATCAAAGTTGGTTCGGAAGTGGAAAAGATCGCAACAGCTCCTATAAAGAAAGTTTCCCAAGAACTTGAAAAGACAATCAATCCGAAAATTTAACTTTATAATTAAAAACATATTAAGGATTAAAAATGAATGACATAGTCCCAGAAGAACCCAGTTCGCAAATTGCTAGTTTCAATAGGGCAAAAGGTACAGTCGTATCTCCCGAAAGACATGGGTACGACTTTTTGACAGAATATAAAAGAATTGGCGGTCAACTCGAACACTCGATCAGACAAACAGTCTCTGCTTATACTAATGTTTTAACAAAAGCAGCCGGTTTAGAAGGGCCAACTAAAATAGAATATTTACCCTCTGGTTTAAAAGTGAGAATTGCAGATGGAAGCGTATTAGGAATAATTAAGAAGAGTGATCGTGTGAGTGATCTGCGTTTCGGTACGGAATTTCAAGGCTTATCTAGAATTCATCCCGATGGAATTCAAGAATGCTATAGTATTAGTGATCCTTCGAAAATAACAGATCTTCCTCGTACCTACTTTATTGTCAACCCAGGCGGAAGGGAGCAAACTATTAATGTTTTCCCAAACCCATTCACGGCTCCGAGAGACCCAAAATCATCCGGCTATATTCCTCCAGATATGAGAATTGTCGAACTTATTTCAGGGGCCCACTTCTCTGAAGCTCCTACGACTTCAACTGAAGTCTCCCAAGAAATAGAATACTATTTTAAAGAACCGTTATATCAAGCACAACTTGACCTAAGAAGAAGTACTACTACCGAGATATCTGAAGGAATATTTATTACTTCTGCTGTAAATTGGACTACAGAACAAACAAGCCCACAAAAACTTGAAGGTGCGTGGATAATAATACATACCTTTCCCTACGAGCTAGAAATGATAGGAAAGAAAGATGTAAGTTCAGTTGTTCCACTTTTTGCACACGAAGGTGAAATTCTCTATCTTCTATTTGATCAAACAAAACCTTTGTCGGAAAAAGCTCTCAAACTTGCTTTTCAACACGGGAATATAACACCCTTTACTCCAGATCGGCTAAAAGAAAAACTACATCGTTTACAACTCTCTCCGGAGGATGCGGCTGGGTTGCATAAGCTTATATTAAATTCGATAGAAGTAGACGAGGATTCTCTGAAAGTAAGGGGCTTGAGTGGAGAAACTAAGAGTACTCCCTTCGATAATGGAGTAAGAGTCTATCAACATGCAGCTAAATTGATTCTATCATTGCTATCTAGATCTACGTCTGACCTACTGTCTGGAGTAGAAAATATTACTGATCGAAAACTACCCTCTTCTACTAATAAATAGATATTTTTTAGAGCCGATTTTATACCGCATCAGCCAGGGTAATATTTCTCCCACTATTACACTATTCACACACACACACACTAGCGATTGTTCCACATCAAATCAGCTACAGCCCAATTTAAAAATAACCCAAGATGTTGAAAAAACGATTTCTTCTAAAAAATAACTACGGTACTTCTGCAGCAATAACGTCGTAATGTCCGCCTGCTCCATAGCCAATAAAAAGTCCCCTAGTACCCGAAACCATATTCTGACTTTGTCTTAGCCAAGAAATCATAGGTGAGGCGGCACTAACGTTACCAAATTCATTAACGACCCAGTATGCAGCCAAATCCAAAGGATAATTATCATTTCCGAGCTTTTTGCTTTGAAACTCGATAATTTTTAAATTTGCATGGTGCATTACTACCCATTGAAACCAGGCGTTCGGATCACCTTGTAGTCCCAAGTTTTCTTGCATCTCAATCAAAATTTGCTTAACTATTTCTGCTGTATTAATTCCGAAAAGCTTAAGCATTTCCTTATTATTAGCCATAACTACACCTGTACCGTCACCAGGTTTTGGAATTCTCCCTGATATTGTTAAATGATTTTTAGAACTATCATACTTTTCCGCAACATTTTCCCCCTGCGTCGGCATTGGGTAATTAACAGCAACTTGAAGTGCGGCTTTTTCGTCGTACTTAGTCTCTGACCTAACAGCTATTGGTTGAATTGATACTCCTGGGACAATTCCTATAAATCCAACTGCGTTTGCAAAAAGTTGTAAGGCTTGTGTATCTTTAGTTGGTCGTGTACCGTCTCCGCCGGTCAAACTTCTACTTAAATTTTCCAGGCCTCCAAGAATTACTTTCTTTCCGTATAATCCATTCTTCGGATCTAGTACCCAATTTAGACCTCGCATAGAACTATCACAGGCAGTGTGTACCGTCACTTTTTTAGCGTATGGCGATATCCCCGAAAGATTTGCTAAATCAACTGTAAAATCAGGATCCAAGGGTGAAGACATTCCAATAACCACAGCATCAATTTCACTAGAATCCCAACCATTCTCCCAAATAGCTCCTTCAACACTCTTCATTCCAACCAGAGTTTCCGCAAGAGCTTGTTCAAGTTTTTGATCATCAGATCTGAGATGTAAAGTAGAGTACCGTGATTTAAATCCCTTAGACTCAAGCTCGAGTATTTCGTTAGGGTCAAGTGATCTTCCGAGGAAATCTGCAACATATGACGGTAGGTTTTCATTTGGAACCCGCCTCCCCCATCCACCATACATTCCACCCAAACCTCTTTCTACATCTCCAGGAACTTTTTCAGAATAAAACGGTACACCCTCTCCAACAGGTAAAATTTCGGGTGGAGCTTGTTGGAGTCTATCTATCATTTTACATTCTTCCGGGAGCTTCTATGCCAAGTAGATAAAGTCCGTTTTTAAGGACTTGGCCAGTAGCAGAGGTTAACGCCAATCTAAAATTGCTTTGTTCTTTATCTTTTGTTCTTTGTTCTAAAATACCGTGCATATTGTAAAAAAGGTTAAACTTCTGGGCTAAATCGTACAAATAATTACATAGTAAGTTGGGTGAGTAATTTTTAGCGGACATAGAAATTATGTCGGAAAAATGGGTAAAAGTACGAAGGAGCGCGATTTCCTCGCTGTTAGGCACTAGTGAATAGGGACTAGGCATTAGTTTCTGAAAATCTAGTGCCTTTTGCCTAGTGCCTAGTGCCTTCTTCCCAACACTCTGTGTTCTTGCATAGGTGTACTGCAAATACGGTCCGGAATTCCCTTCTAAAGACAAAGATTTATCAAAGTCAAAAATAATATCCTGGCCGATGCCAGTTTTGAGAAAAGAATATTTAATCGACCCAATTGCAACTTTTTCTGCAATACTTTCCTTTTCGGATTCCGTTACATCCGATTTTTCAAGAATTTTAAAGACCATGCTCTTTACTTCATCCAAAATCTCCTCTGCTGTTACAATTTTACCTGTTCTACTTGACATTTTACCCTCAGGAAGACGTACCATTCCGTGACCTAAGTGTAGCGTTGCATTACCCAACTTCGGATTAATTTCCTTTAGAGCCGATATTAAGACTTTAAAATATTCATTTATCTCATTACCAGTTACGATGATAGATTCGTCGTATTTAAAATCTTCGTATTTTTTTGGCGCTAAACCCAACTCTTTCGCCTCATAGGTAGGTAAATTATGTTTATTTATAAAAACTCTTGTATGAAGTCCTACTTTCTCACCCTTATATATAATTGCACCCTCGCTCTTCTCAAATACGCTTCCTAAATTGTCTAAAACATACTTGTAACCAATCTCTCCAACAACACTTTCGGGATAATAGCCGTCAAATTTTGTACCGAGTCTAGCGTAAATTTGTTCAAAATATTCCAAACTCCAAGATCTACCTTTTACATAAAGTTCATAAATCTCATTAATCTCTTCTTCCGAAAATTTATTTTCTGGGTCGTAATTAACAATTGGTTCTCTTCCCTCTTTCTCTTTCCACATTCTCTGTGCGGCCAAATAAATAACAGTGTTTAGTCTTTCGATCTCTTTTTTCGCATCTTTATCCTCTTCGTAAACATCTGAGCCAATAGTATATCCCTGACCCATATAGTTAATTCTTTCTTTCAATTCTTTCTGGCCCAATTGATCCAAACTTAAATTATCTTCCTGCATTTTCTTTCTTAAACCCCAAATCGATTTTGCTACATGGATTCCCGCGTCACCAAAATAATCTGCCCTCCATACAGTTGCCCCGAGAGCTTCCTGAAGTCTTGCTAAAGATTCACCTATTGTATTTGAGTATAGATGTCCAATATGGAATTCTTTAAAGGGATTCGGGTCTGTAAACTCGACTGATACTTTTTTGTTCTTTTTTGTCTCACTTCTTCCGTATTTATCTTTTTCATTATCAATCTGTATCAAATTATCAACTAGTACATCTTTTTTCAGCCAAAAGTTGATAAAACCAGGACCTGCAATTTCAATTTTGTCAACAACCTTTTCGATTTCTTTGTCTGCTTTTAGTTTACTTACAGTCTCTTGGGCAAGCTGGCCGGTTGATTGGTGATTGGTGATTGGTGATTGGTCTTTTTTTTGGGATTTGGGATTTGGGATTTGGGATTTTGAGAATAATTGCAGCGTAATATTCGAGCTGTAGTCTCCAAACTCCTCATTCTCCGGAGTTTCCAAATGGATTTCTCCAGTTTCCAAACCGGTTGCTTTTACTAGAGCTTCAATAATCTTATCTCTCATATAAAATTTATAACTTTTATAATTATTATAACCGCTATAGCCTTTTTCTGAATTCCATTCTTTTCTTAAAAAGATTCTCTCTAAATCCACCTTCTTTAACAAATTTTTCTTCCAACCAACGAAGTTTTTGGTCAAGAAGTCGGTTGGTTTGGTTTATGAGGCAAATCATACAGTTTGCAGCGTCCTCCGAGTTGTTAATATAAAGTTTATAATCGTTATAAGTTTTATAATTGATATAAGCCAAAGCTCTGACTTTTCGAGCATTGGTTGAATTCACTTCCCAAATCATTAAACCTTTTTGTCTCAGAAAATCCTGATAATCATTGAGAAGCTCCTCCAAACTTCCTCTCGCAACTCCTAAAAGCTTTAACTTTCCCTCGATGCTTTTCTGAAGATAGCCCTCTGCGATATTTTGTTTTCCGCTTCTTGCGGCTTGGACCATTTGATCGTGGGTGCGTGACCTTTTATCGATATAATGATTGCAGAAGGCAACTGTAAAATCGTAAATAATTTCAGACTGAATATAGAAAGGTAGAGATTTATAACCTTTGGATTCAATTATAATTTTTATAACCATTATACTTATTATAAATTTTTATAGTTCTCAACCGGCCCTCGTACCATCTGGTACCAACCTTTCGGGTACTGCTAAAACAGGCGTAATTCCGTCCGCATGGCCGATATCAAAAAGCATTCCTTCAGATTTAACCCACATCATTTCTTTTGGCTCAAGATTAACTACAAATAAAGCTTGTTTCCCCTCTATTTCTTTGGGATTTTCCCGTTCTTTTTTAAGACCGACAACAATTTGTCTTTTACACCTGGTTACTAAACCAGATGCGTCAATCTGATCCCCAAAGTTTACAATCAACTTAACCAGCTTATCCGACTTCTCAATATCAATTACTTCTTCAATCGTCCCCACTCGAATATCAATCTTGTCCAGATCTTTGTAAGTAATTACTGGTTTTACTGATACAACCTTCATATAGTTATTTTAACTCTAAACCCTTCGCATTTAAAATTCCTAATAAATTTATATAGTTCAATTCTCTTAAAATAAAATTTGGTTTCTCGTATTTATTTTCAGGTTTCTCTTTTGAAAACTTGCCATTTTTAAACCAAACAGTAAATGAGCCAATTTTATTACCGATTGCGATTTCCTCCTTAAGATAATCCCCCACTATCAAAGTTTCCGAAGGAGCTACATCAAAATTGGCCATTATTTTTTGAAAGTTCTCAGTGCTTTTTTCATCAACGATAACGGTATTTTTGACTTTCGTTTTTCCAAATAGTTTTTGTATATGTAAATCCCTCCCTCTTTTTTGTGTTGACAAAATAGCTAAATCGTATCTAACGGATAATTTATCAAGCATTTCAAGACACCTGGGAATCAGACTTCCTTTCTCGACATTAAAAAGCGTCCTATTGAAATCAAAAATTATTAGTTTGATCATATCTCAACAACCGCAGGTACATGAATACTATTACTCGTAGTATGCACTATTCTGTTATCCAATAATGACACATCAATTTCCGCTACTTGGGAATCATACCAATGTGAACCAACCCAAGTAAAACAGATTCTAGCACCCAAATTTTGCTTAACAGCCATATGAGTGGGGTTAATCACATTACCGGTAAAATGATGCCTAACCTCTTGCGATAGATAAGGAAAGCTATATTTTTTAACTTTTTTAGTTAAATCTTCTTGCATTATCCATTTCTCTCCCGACTGGTAATTTTCCAAAATATTTTTTAGTCTTAAAATCCAAGCCTCTCTCGCTGACCTTTTTAAAAAGTCATTATCGGCTTCGGAAAAAAACATCTGTTTCGCCTCTCTACCTGATATTGCTTTTGCTACTAGTGGTATTGGAAAATCTCCAGTAAGCACTTTCTCCCAACTAACTTTAACCCCTTCAAAGATCGGTGGGTTTTCGGGATTAACCTCCCAAGTCCAAGGAAGCAACCCTTTAAGTCTTGAGTCAACGGCGTTTTTCATAAACACTTCAGCCATGATTTGCTTTGAGTCAGTCTTAGGAAACCCGGGAAACATCTCCTTTTTTCCATCAAGCACCCTCTCATGCGCATACTTACCTAACTCCCAGCCCTCTAAATCATTTTTTTGAAACGTTCTGTAAATAACACCCACTTGTTTCAAACTATCTCTCGATTCGCTCGGATGTATAACTTTTACAGATACACCAAGAGCACGACAATTGCTGGCTAAAATTTCGTAATCTTTGATATAGCTGGTTCTTCTTGGTGGAACAACGATTCCCACAGTTTTATTAGGATACAGCTTGTCTAAGGTTTGTGATACGACAGCCGAAGCATCGGTGGATGGCCACCTATAACCTATGGGGAAATCGACAAAGCTGTCGTAAATGTACCTAAGAGCCGTAATCTCACCCTCACCAACTGGGGTATCATTATACTCAGCTAGAAACATTTCGCCTTCCACTGTAGGTATAAAGTCGCCTCTTAAGTAGATGCCTTTTGTATCTTTTCCAAACATCAGGTCTTGGAATAATCTTGTAGTTAAGGACATTTGTTCCAATTGTCGCTTTGATACCTGAAAATATTCAGGGGTAATTAACCATAAACTATCTTTTTTTCCATAGCCAACACCCCACTTTCTCAGAGAGGTTTCAATACCCAGACACAAATTAATCTGGTCAGTGTTACCAATTCTTTCCATAATTTTCTCCAACAAAAAACCCCTTCAATCCTGAAATTAATTCAGGACTAAAGGGGCTCTTCCGAGCGGTACCACCCTTCTTTAATTATTCTTTTCCACTAAAAATCCCGACAAATGTCGGGACAACCAGAAAGAATAATTCTCATTATTCAAGTGCTTGGTTTTCCCAGTGACACTCTAGTGCTATTACGGGCACTTCCGTTCCCGATTTTGCGGGAAAGCGTCTCGAGTAAGCTCGAATTTCGGATCGCGACTCCGATTAAACGCTTTTATTAAATTTTAATGAATTAATTATAGCACTTTCAAGAAATCCCCGCAACTTTATTGCGGGGATGAATCGAACCTGATATGTCATTTTCTTTTAGAAGTGAAACCAGGCGCTTAAAGCTCCTGGAAAATGTCATAACAGGTCTGTCAACCTACAAACTTCACAATTTGCTTTTCAATCTAAGCAAATATAACAATTCCCCTTTTTCTTATTCCTATTATTTGCTACAAATAAATAAACATGGTCGTAGAAATTGATTATGATCCCAACGCATTAATAATTCTCGGTGAGGAGACAGACGAAAGAACACCAGCTGGTGATTTAATAATCAGTACAATTGGACAGAGAGAGGTTGTTACCCCCGAAGCTTCGAGGTTAAAAGATGCACCCAAACCTAAATGGCTTCAAAGTTCTGGGCAAGTAATACCTACTTCTGTCCCCCCAGAACTTCCTCCTGACAAAGGACTTTAATATTTCTTTAATTTATTACTTAACCCAAACTTTCTTCCCATCACTTTCGACACCAACATCACCCATCTCATCAGTCCTTAGTAACTTAGTACCTTTATCTCTTAGTAACTTGAGTGTCTCCTCATGTGGATGTCCGTAGGAGTTATTTTTGCGGGAAGAAATTACCGCAACTTCAGGATTTGATGCGTCTAATAGTTTTTGGGTTAATCCATTTTTGGAACCATGATGAGGCACTTTGAGATAGTCAATGGTTCGACTAGCGCTCACCATAAGCTGTTCGGCTATTACATCTGAAATTTCCTGACTAATGTCTCCTGTTAGTAGTGCATCGAATTCACCGAATCGTAAAATCGTGACCACCGAGAAATCATTAGGATCCTTTTTGGAAGTGTAACCGCCCAAAACATTTTCTCTACTACCTTCAGAAAATCTAGGCAAATTTGTTGCTAAGAATTCTTGTGACGGATGAAGTATGTCTAAATATATCAAACCAATCCTCAATCTTTGACCGCTTTGGGGGTTAATGACCCTTATCCCCTTACTCCCCACCAATTCTTTTAGCACTCCGTACTCTTTACTGCTAGAATCAAGCGGTGTAGCGACAAAACTATCAACCCCATAAGTCTTAAAGACTTCAATTAGTCCCATATAGTGATCTTTTTGAGGGTGAGTATTAACTACTACCTCCAGCTCTCTATCCCAGAAGGGTAAATATTGAGAAAGACAGTCCAGGATGCTTTTATCCGGTCCGCCGTCAATTAAAATTTGGGTTTTTCCGTAAATTGCCAAGATAGAATCCCCTTGTCCAACATCACAGGCGATGAGGCGGAGATTTTGCTTAGGATATGTAAGAACCGTTATCCAAACTAAAGCTGTTATAAGAAGTAAAAAGATAAATAGGTATTTATAACGCCCCGGCATAATTTTTAAATTCTAATTCTTAATTAAAAATTTGGACTGTCCATACAAACCAGCTTGTCAAAGGGTAAGTCAGCCAAAGTATAACTGTACCGATGGGTTCAAAAATAAGTCCAATTAGTCCTCCCAACATTGAAATCATGGTCATCGGTACAATTGTCCAAAGAATAAGAGTATTGATAATCGGAGATAAAATGTTAAATTGCCCAAAGCTAAAATAAAGAATGGGTACCACCCCCACCTGGGCAGCTAAACTAGTTGAAAAATCTTTGCGAATGAGATCAGGAACTTGCCTACCGGTAGGCAAGGTTTTTCGAAAGAATTTGTCGACTTTTGGTTCAAATAATATTAAAGATAACGTTGCAGCAAAAGATAACTGAAATCCCACATCGGCAAGCCAATCAGGTTTAATAAAAAGCATTGCAAAAGCAGTGAGTAACAGTGTTCTTATAGAAAAATTGAGTCTGCCAAGCTCTTGAGCGATAAAAACCAAAGATCCCATTATCGAAGCGCGGATTATTGGAGCATCAAATCCAGATAAAATTGCGTAGCTCCAAACTCCTATTAAAGCCAAAGGAATTGCTTTTCCTCTCTGAAGCATTAAGGCTAAAAAAGAAATTAAGAATTGAGAAACTAAAGTCACATTCATTCCCGATGCGACTACAACGTGAGCGGTTCCGGTTCTCTTCAAAGCTTCCCAGAAGTCTTTGGGAATAGAAGCTTTTGAACCAATAGTTACCCCGGCTATTAATGACGAGTGAGGTTGAGGTAGGTTTCTTTGGTAGAATTCAATTAACCGTTTTCGAAATGAATATAAAACACTTTTTGATTCTTTGACTTCAACCAATTTTGGATTTTTTAGCTCGTCATCTTCGACTTTGCCCTCCACAATAACCTCATCTCCATAATAAACTTCGGGATAAAGTGGCAAGTAAATTTTGAAACCTTGAAGCTTTATGTATTGCGAGTTGGTGTAACGGATCGGCTCGGAAGTAACTCGATCGTTTATTCTAATTATTGTCCCGTAAGGGTATGAAGGTTGGTTTTGATAAAAATAGACAATTCTTACAATTAGTAAAATTAATGTGGGCAACCAAAGAAGATAACGCTTCATAAAATGATTAATACACTGTTACCAGATCTTTAATCTTTTCATAAACATTGTCCTTCAAAGCGCCTTTGGAAAGAAGCTCTCTGATATCTGAGTAAGGTCTGTGATCAATGATACTCTGCCCATAAACAGGACCAATTCCTGGTAGTTCATCCAGCTCATTAAGGCTTGCTGTATTGATATTAACTAACTCCGCTCCGCCATCTGGCGGACTCCCTTGATATACTTTGCTATCCCCATCATTTTTAGCAGTCGACCCCAACGTTTGCTGACTACTCTCACCAATTTTTGGAATAAATATTTTTTGTCCATCGATAAGTTTTGCGGCCCTATTAACCATTTTATTCATCCAATCCCTATCGGCATCTCCCGAAATTCCGCCGGCAACAATTAATGCATCCTCTACTCTTGACCCACCCGGAAGCTTATAAACACCCCCTTTTTCAACTGCCCCTGAAACTTCAACCACAATCTCTGAATCTGTATTCTGACCCTCCATAGCCTCTTCTAAAACTTCTATCTTTGAAGTACCACCAAACATACCCCCTTTCATAAAAAGAATTCCTCCGCCGATGAGTAATATCCCCAAGAGAAAAAGCGTCAATGAATTTCGATGAGTGGAAAGGAATTCCTCAAAATTGAAAGGTGATAGTTTTTCAGTTTCTTCGGACTGAAACCCAAATTCAGACATGATAATTTGATAATAGTCCTGTAATTGCTCCTAAAACAAGAAGGTTTAGAGTGTCTCAGACCACAAAATTAATAAGTCTGCTGGGGACGAATATCGTTTCTTTAATATTTTTACCTTCTAACGATTTCAAAACATTTTTAAGATTCCTTGCCTTTTTGGAAACTATGTCTTTATTTTTAGCTTCGTCCGAAGCTAAAGTTATAGTTGCCCTAAGTCTCCCGTTGACTTGAATTGGAATGGTAACTTCTTTCTCAATAGTCAAATTTTCGTCAAACTTCGGCCAAGGTTGGGTCTGGATAGCCGACTTTTGCTTCAAAAAAGAATTCCAAACCTCCTCCGATAGATGTGGTGTAAATGGATTTAAAAGCAATACCAAGGTTTTTAAAGCCTCGTCCCACTCGGCACAACGAATTCGGATATCGGTTTTCGGTTTTCGGTCATCGGATTGTAGTTTTTCTGTTTTTGAATTGTCTGATAACTGATTACCGACAACTGACAACTGGGCTTTATCTCGCAGTAGATTAACATATTCCATAATCGATGCAATAGCTGTGTTGTAACGAAAATTTTGTATATCTGCGCTTACTTTCTTTATAGTTTGATGCATTTTGATAAGTATAACTTTTGCATCTTTTCCCTCCACTACAATATTATCTTTATGATTAACAAAAAGATCCCAAACTCGATCGATAAATCTCCTCATCCCCTCGATTCCAGTATCCCTAAAGTCAGGATAACCATCCATTGGCCCCATAAACATCAGATACAACCTTAATGTATCTGCACCATATTTCTCGATGTATTCATCGGGGTTTACCACATTTCCTCTAGATTTACTCATTTTTGCTCCGTCTTTGATCATTAATCCGTGAGCGAAAAATTTAGGAAAAGGTTCTTCGAAGTCTAGGTACTTGAGGTCATTTAGCACCATTGTTACAAATCTTGCGTACATTAAATGAAGAACTGAATGTTCTGCTCCTCCAAAATAAAGATCAACCGGTAACCATTTCTTCGTTATATACGTATCAAAAGGCATCGAAGTGTTACTTTTGGATTTTACAGAAGGGTACCTTAAAAAGTACCATGAAGAATCAACAAAAGTATCCATTACATCTGTTTCCCTTATAGCTTCCGAACCACATTCAGGGCATTTTACTTTGTAAAATTCAGGGTGGTTGGCCAAAGGCCCCTTTCCAGTTCCCTCGGGCTTATAATCCTTTATCTCAGGAAGCTCTACAGGCAAAACTTCTTCAGGCCACCAACCGCCCGACTTCCAGTCGGAATTTCCAATTCTCAATTTCCAATTTCCAATTTTAGGGAAATTTCTAGCTTCCTCAGAACTAAACCAAGATTTGCCATCTTTTGCGCAGTTTTGACAATATATCATGGGGATGGGTGCACCCCAGTAACGTTGTCTACTTATTAACCAGTCCCTAAGATGATAGTTTTTACTCCTTTTTCCCCAATTTTTTTTCTCTAGATAATCCATCATTTTTTTCGTCGCTTTATGTATATCTAAACCATCCAGAAATTCAGAATTAATCATTTTTCCTTCTTCTTCCTGCGCTTGCTCAATTCTTGTTATTCGCGATTCGTCTTTGTCGGAACCGACAACAACCCTTTTTATTTCCAAACCAAATTCTTTGGCAAATTCAAAATCTCGCTTATCGTGTCCAGGAACCCCAACAACGGCCCCAGTTCCAACATCTGCTAACACAAAATCAGCAACCCAAACAGGCATCTTGTAATTATTAAGTTGATTTATCGCGAAAAGACCTGTAAAACACCCCGTTTTCTTCCTTCCTTCATAAATTCTGTCATCTTTTGATTTAGAAAGTGAGCTTTTGATATACTCTTCAAATTGTTGCTTAGTGTCTTCAACTATTAAATTTATTAAGTTTTTCTTTGCATACTCGGGAGAAACAACGACAAACGTAGCTCCAAAGTTGGTGTCTGGTCGACTTGTCCAAACATCCAGACTTACTCCTTTACCTTCAATTGGATACGATATTGTTATGCCCTCTTTCTTACCTATCCAATTTCTTTGTGCAATTTTTATTTTTTCCGGCCAATCTATTTTGCCTAAATTTTCCAAGAGTTTATCGGCATAATCAGTTATTCTTAAAAACCATTGCTCTAATTCTTTTTTCTCAACAACAGTTCCGCACCGTTCACAAACAAACATACCCTCTTTTGGCTTAGTGATTTTTCCCTGCGCGTCTTTAGGATCTTTACCAGCTTGCGCCGGAGTCATTACTTGTTCATCAGAAAGTACTGTTTTACAGGAAGGACACCAGTTTACCAGTGCGGCTTTTCTGTGTGCTAAACCAGATTTAAACAATTGCAAAAACAACCATTGTGTCCATTTGTAGTAGTCTAGCGAGGAGGTCGTTACCGTTCTTGTCCAATCATATGCATGTCCTAAAGAACGTAACTGCTGTTCATAGTGTTTTGTGGTTCGCTCCAGCATTTTTTGAGGGATCTCGCCAATTTTAATTGCATAGTTTTCGGAATGAATTCCAAACGAATCATATCCAATTGGTTGAAATACCGTATAACCATTCATTCTCGTATAACGACCATAAACGTCACTCCCCGTTGAAGCAAAAGCATGCCCTGCGTGTAAGCCCTCTGCAGAAGGGTATGGAAACATCCAAAGATTGTAAAACTTATTTTTTGCTAAAACTAATTCAACTTGGCTAAAAAGTTTTTGATCTTCCCATTCTTTCTGCCATTTAGATTCAACTGACTTGTGATCGTACGAACTACCTTTCATTAAAGCTAATTATATGACGTATTTTTGAAAGTCTCAAATTTACTAAATTTCCGCAAAATATTCAAATTGTATAAATATATGCAAGTATAAATCTAATATTTATAGGAATTATTCTACTGTAAAAAATTATATTCTAGAAGTCAAATAATTATACTTACTATATACTCCTACATATATCAGTTGAAGAAAATCAGATTTTTTTCAATATGCCAAAAAAACGGATTAAAAAAGAGCTGCTAAGTCTTAGCAGTCAGACAAGCGGACTGATGAATTTACTATAGAATATCCTGTAGTTGTTAAATTTGCAATCTTAAATTTCTGTTTTAAATTACTTTTTATATATTAAAATTCTCTAGTAGGCTCTCGGAATTATATAAATTAACCGCAAATATTTATTATGAAAACATTATTTTATATTTAAATTTTATAAGATATTTATATATATATGCAAAAATTTACATAGTTTTCGGTGCGATTCCTTCAACCCCAACATAAACTTCTACATTATTTTCGCGAACCCGCAGAAGCGCATTATCAAATGGAATATTCTTGCGCACCTTAGGTTTCTCTATAATTTCCAAACCCTTTGTAATAAGTGATATAAAGTTAGCATGCTGAGATAAAACGTCAAATTTCCCCTCTTCGTTAAACGAAGTGATAGATTCTACATTTCCCTCAAATATAACGCCTTCGCGTGAGGTTACCTTCAAATGAAATTTACTTTCATCCATTTTATTCAACTTTTATTTCGGAAATTGAACCAATAAACCTAAACTTTTCTTCGGGTATGTGGTCGAATTTACCCTCGATTATACCATTTAATTCCTCCACTGCAGTTCTTAGGGGCACAAATTTCCCCTGACTTTGCCTTTGAGCCTCAGCTACAAAAAAACTTTGTGTTAAAAAGTTTTTGATTTTTTTGGCACGCTTATAGACTAACTGGTCTTCGGCAGTCAACTCCGTCTCTCCTACAAGCGACACAATACGTTCCAGACTCTCGGCCTGCTTAAGAATCGATTTAGCACGAATGACAGACTCATAGTGAAAGTCACCTACTAGGTTTGGGTGCATTGAGTTACTAGTTGTTGCAAGAACATCAACCGCAGGTAAGTTACCTTCCTGATAAAGACTCCTGGAGAGAACAACAATTGAATCTAAATATGGAAATATTGACTGAACTCCATGGTCAAGTAAATCATCTGCAGGGACATATATTGCTTCAATCGTACTTATTACACCAGTTTTAGTTGGAATGAGTCTTTCATGGAAAGAAGCCATCTCGGACTCCAGTGTAGCCTGGTAACCGTCTTCCGAAGGTAAGTTACTTGTTAGAGTTGAAAGCTCGTTACCTGCCTGTGCAAAACGATATACGTTATCTATAAAAAATAAGACGTCTTTTTTTTCTTCATCTCGAAAATACTCTGCCAAAGTTGCCGCAGAATCTGCAGCCAAGAATCTTACGGCAGGATTTTCTCCCATCGGTCCGTATATCAAAGCTGAATTTCCCATAACGCTAGATTTCCTAAGGGAAGCCCATAACTCAAGTCCTTCTCTACTCCTCTCGCCGATTCCGGCAAACACAGAAACCGAACTCTCTTTAGCACGACCGACAATATTATGCAAAACCTCCGTGAGAAGTATAGTCTTTCCTACTCCGGCTCCCCCGAAAAGACCCAACTTCCCTCCTTTAATAAGCGGAGCAAAAAGATCAAGCACCTTTATCCCAGTTTCGTAAACTTCCTGCTTTGTTATAACGTTTCTTTTTAGCTTAACTTCTCGATGAATCGGAATTGCATTTACTTGGTCAACTTTACCCCCACCATCCAAAGGATCGCCGAAAATATCAACAACTCTTCCTAAAACGCTTTTACCTACAGGAAAAAGAATCTGACTTTCAGTATTGACCACATTTGCACCTCTAAAGAGTGAGTCTGTTGAAGACAAAACTAAACAATAAAATTTATTTGTTCCGCTTGATGAGTAGACCTCAAGTTTTACCTTTGGATCTGATTCTAAAACCAAAAGGTTATGTATGGCCGGCTTTCTGTGAGCAAATTCTACCTCAACCACCTGCCCACGAACACTTATAACCTTTCCTAGACTCTGCGGATCTGTAGACAACTGCGGCTTTAATATATTTTGATCCTGATTCATACTATTTGGTTATTGATTGATATTACTGGCACTAAAGCATTTAATTGTTTCTTATTCGTAACATTATGCATAGCTTTTAATTTTTGCAGGTTCAACTTTTTTAATCGCAAACTACTGTTGGTCGAAGCTCGATCCATTGCCAAAATTCTAGAAGCAAATTTAGCAAGCTGACTCTCTCTAATAGATTGGTCAAAAAGGGATGCGAATATTTGAGTTTCAAAAAACATCAAAATTTTTTCGACAGAAGGCTCAAAAATATAGTCCACTGTTGCCTTCTGGGTCTTTCCGGATATTGGAGTTCCGGCTGAAATACTAAAGGTTGTTACTTTCTGAGTGACCACTGACTGATATTTACCGTAGTAAACTCGTATTTCCTCATATGCAACAAGGTGCTTTATTGCCTCTGCTAGCTTTATAGAATCAATTCCGTAGTCGGGTAGTTCAAAATAGGTGTAGGGCTGATTAGGTTCCTCCTGGACGAAAAAGCTTCTGCCAAGTTTTCCGATAATCGTGACTTCGATATTTTCGGCTCTTACGTCCTCTATAAATTTCTTAAAAGTTTCGCGTACTACTTCGCCAAAAAAACCTGTATTTGCCGATACGAGAACTGCTACAGTTTTTCCGTTATGGGCTAGAAATGTTACTTTACCACCCTCTTTGATCTTACCTTTGTGAACTAGATCGCTTAATTTATGCGCATAACCGTTCAAAGTATCTCGAAAGATGCTTTCGATTGAAGATAGGAACTCTCTGTTTCTAAGAACAAAATCGCGTATTTTTCTCATCCGAATTGCCGCAATTTCCCCAAAAACCTCCGCCAATGTTTTTAAAGATAAAACCTGGTCAATTTCTTTTTCTATTTCCTTTTTGTAAGACATACCTTTAGTCTAGAAAAAACTAACCTGTGATTTTTGATGTCAGAAACTCGTTATTGCGTCTTATAAAGTTCACAAGGTCAGAAAAACTTTTTGACTGCGTTATCAAATCATCAACCTGCTTCTTAAATGAGCCTTCAGTGTTATAAGCCAAAACCAATCTTTCCATCTGACGACGTAAATCAGCTTCTTTTGTCTCACTCCAAACTCCCGCCCAGAGTCCTCCTAAGATAATCATATTTATTTCAAGTGGAATTGAGGCTGTAGGACTTTGGTTAAAAAATGAGTCGACTTTATTTCCAAGTGCCAAAATCTTTTTGGCAGTCTCTCCTACTTCAGCACCGAAATGCATAAATTGCTTCATTTTCTCGTAAGTAACCAAAAAACTAGAAAGCTCTCGAGAAAGATCCCTTTGAAGATCTGTTTGGGTTTGATGACCAACTCTAGTAACCGACAAAAAAGGATTCACGGAAGGTCTTTTTCCTTGGTTATAAAGCTCTATATCGAAAAATATATGGCCGTCGGTCATTGCCATTAAATTTGTTTGAATATATCCAGACAGATCGCCCAAGATTGACTCCGCAACAGGTAATGCGGTAATAGATCCCTTTTTAAAGTTCCCAGCCCGTTCAATAAGACGTGCATGAACATAAAAAATGTCTCCAGGATATGACGCACGCCCAGGAAAACGTTTTGCTAAAAGTGAAATCTCACGGTAGTTTCTGGCATGAGTCGTCATATCATCAAGTATGAGTAGCACATCTAATCCCTTGTCTCTAAAATATTCTGCAATGGTCATCGCCGTATAAGGGGTCTGAAATACTACACCTGCAGGGTCAGATGAGCTGGAAGCAACAAGAACTGTATTCTTCTTTATACCCGTTTCAGCAAAAAATTCAGACATCTTTTTAATATCAAATTGCTTTTGTCCTATCTGTGCATAGATGCAAATGCTTCCTAGCTTTGCCTGAGTTACCATACTTTGGAGCAAAAAATCTGTTTTTCCAGTTTTTCTATCACCTATAACAAGCTCGCGTTGGCCGCATCCTAAAGGAACAACCAGATCAACTAAGGTGACTCCCGTAATAAGAGGCTTTTGAACTTCAACTCTTTCGACAATTTTTGGAGGCGCTATGTCAACAGTTCTCACATCTTCAGTATCTGTCAGCTTTGCCCCATCAAGTGGATTGCCCAAGGGATCTATAACCCGCCCAAGAAGACCGACTCCAACTGGGATTTGCATCCTAGTATCTGTTCTAACGAGCTTGCTGCCTACTTTTAAATTTGCCCTTGTCAATAATAAAACTTCAATTTTCTCAGGTGTCAGAGAAAAAACTTGTCCTAAATCTCCTGATTCAAAAAGAACCAACTCTCCAGGATGAACACGCGGAAGACCGGATGCATAGATAAGTGAATGCATTAGCTCTTCAACGAAGCCGATTTCTCCTAAACTATCAAGATAATAGTTAAAATCTTTCATTAGTTTTTGATTGACTTTAATATTTGTTCACGAGTATTTTCAAACTCTTTTTCAAAAATCCTCTTGAATGAGAAGTCTCGAAACTCTCCGTTATATATAATCTGAACTCCACCGATAAGGTGTGGATCATATGCCACACTAATAATTACATCCTCTCTTACGGAGGTTCTTATAACGCCACCAAATCGATTTAAAGCGTCTTCTGAGGGTTCAAACGCAAGTGTTATATATACTTTGGAAAGGCCCTCTATTTTTTGCTTCAAATTAAGAAGTAAATTTCGTCTGTTAGCACCTTCTTTTGAAAATTCCTCTCGTAAAAGCGGATATAACCAAGCTCGGGCGGAAGTTTTCAAAGTTGACTCAAATCCTAGACCCTTATCTTGATAAAGACTGGAAAGTAAAACATCAATCTCTTCTAAGATTTTTTCCTGATCATCTACTGTTCGAATTTTGGATAGAATCTGATCAAACATGGTAATAAATTGATCTAATTAACCTAATTTTTGAGAAATTGGTACTTGGGTTTTAGTTAGAAATTAGAGCAATTAGAATAATTAGAAATTTAGTTCTGTTTTTTATTCTCAGTATTAGTGCCAAACACTCCTTGTCTTTTTGCTTCTTCTAAGGCCTTTAAAACCAACTTTTCGTGCTCTTCTTGACTAATCTCTTTTGCTAGAACCTTCCTTGCTACTTCTTTAAGAATCATTACAATCGACTCATCAATTTCTCGCATTCTTACGTTTTTATAATTTTCAACTTCCATCTCAGCCTTTTTATAAGCATCGGTAACCAGATTCTTGGCTTCATCAGCGGCTTTTTGAACCTGTCCAGAAAGTAACGTCCGAATTGCACTAATCTCAGAAAGTAAGACTTTCTTTGAATCTTCTGGTATAGTTTGTATCGTTTTGATTATGTTATCTTGAGTTACAAGTAAAATTTGCTCATATTTTTTTGCATAGATTTGGCTCGCTCTTTGCAGCTCTTTTGCTACCAAATTCTGATTAATATCAAGGAAGTTTCCGGCTTTTGAGATAGTTTCTCTTGCATCATACTGCGCATTCTCCAGAATTCTTTGTGCTTTTTCTTGAGCCTGACGTATGATAGTTTGGGGATCAACACCTTCAGTTCCAACCTCTTTCAAATCAAGATATTTCCCAACCATACGAAGGTAGGCTAAAACTACTCCAATTAGAAGAATAATTAGAGCAATTGCTATTAAGATAATTATGTAAAAACTTGTTTGCTCTATAATCATAGTAATTTTCAGTTATCCGTTTTCTGTGTTCAGTTTTCAGTTACAGGTTTATCTGTTCTCTGTATTTCTGTTTCTGACAGCCGGACAAGTGATTTACCCTCTAAGAGGTTCCTTCCTGTCATTTCATCCGGCTTTGCAATTCCCATCAATGCCAAAATTGTAGGCGAAACGTCTGCTAAACCACCTCTTCCTAAAATAAAGTTGGTTGGCATATTTTTTCCAACGATAAGGATCGGGACAGGATTATTGGAGTGGTCTGTATTCACTGTTCCGGCTGAAGAAGTATAAAAATAGGTTGCGGTAGGAAATGTAAGCAATTCTTCCGCGTTTCCGTGGTCAGCTGTAATTACTATGAATCCGTCAACCTCTAAAACTTCCCGGACTAGCTCGTCTAAATATCTGTCAACTGATTCAATCGCAAGTATACTTGCTTGCAAATTTCCGGTGTGAGCAACCATATCCGGATTTGCAAAATTAATAACAACAAAATGGAAAGCATCGCGTCTGATGCGCTTTCTGAATTCTTTTACTAATTTAGGCAAAGACATTTCGGGCTTCTTATCGTAAGTATCAACTTTGGGAGAAGATACAACAGCTTCTTCTTCGCCAGAAAATGCATTTTCCTGCAAACCATTAAAATAATAAGTTACAAAACGCTCTTTCTCGCTCTCGGCCATATGCAGCTGCTTAAGTCCCAAATCCGAAAGAACTTTACCTAAAGGCAAATTCACAGTTTCTGGAGCAAAGGCCACAGCTGAAACCGGAATATTTTGGTGATATTGTGTCATAGTTACAAAAAAAAGATTTTGGACTACCTTACCTCTGGTGAATGTTGTACCAAATTCTACTTTACCTTCCTCTCTACTTGTTTCGGGGTTGTAGCCAAAATCAAAAGCCTTAAGGTTTTCAAAATTAGGCAATGTAAATGCCATGGTAAGCTGCCTAGGTCGATCAATTCTATAATTAAAAAAGATAACTGCATCTTTATCGCTAATAAGACCCAAGGGTCCACTCTTGTCAGCGATAATCGTTGGCTCGATAAACTCATCGGTTTGTCCACGCAAGTAGGCTCCTTTTATTGCGTCGGAAGCGGAAAAGGTTTGTATAGCGGCTCCTTCCACTAATGCTTTATAGGTTCTGGCCGTTCTATCCCAACGTCTATCCCGATCCATAGCATAATAACGCCCCGATATAGAGGCAATTTTTCCTAATTTAAGAAGGCTCAGATGATGTTCGAGCTCTAGTATAATTTCTACAGCTTCCTTGGGAGGAGCATCTCTTCCGTCAGTAAAGACATGAAGGTAAACCTCCCGAATTTCCTCTTTCTTACAAAATTGTAAAAGTGAATACAAGTGTCCCAAGGAGGAATGAACATTACCACTACTTGCCAAACCCATTATGTGAAGTTTAGAGTTATTTTGTTTAACATGAGCCGCTGCAGATAAGAACGCTTTGTTTTCAAAAAAAGAACCTTTTTCTATTGCAACGTTAATGCGTTTAAGATCCTGTAGGATAACGCGTCCTGCACCAAGTGTTAAGTGGCCTACTTCGGTGTTGCCTACCTCATTTGCAGGCAAACCAACTGATTCGCCTGATGCTATCAATTCACCATGAGGATAGTTTTTGATTAATCTCTCCCAGTTGGGAGTTTTTGCAAGTGTAATTGCATTTCCCGCGGAAGGAGGTGCAATACCAAACCCATCCAAAACCACAAGGACCGTTGGTTTAATTGTATTTTTCTTTTTGCCAAGAAAGGGCAGGTTGAACATAATTTAGAAAATTAGAATAAGGTAGGCAAGACCTAACCCCACCATTACTATAACAATTGTTAACGTAATATTTAAAAATACTGTTAACTGTATCACTTTTTTAGCTAGAGGGTTCCTACCGATTGCTTCAATACCCGCTCTTGAGGCTCGCCCGAAATATATCATTCCCAAAGTGAATGATATGAGTACAATTGCAACAGCCAAGATATATCTTAAAGACTCAACCGGATCGAATACTGGAACAGCGAGACCCTCGCGTATAAATTGTAAAAGGTTTCCGCGAGAACCTGTAAGAGAACCTGTAGGATGTATATTCACCATCACCTGTATCCTACCTATAGCATTCGTGTCCCCCGACTCATAGTTTTCCAAGGCCATTCCCAAAACGTACCCATTTCTATCAGCCTTCACCCCAATCCCGGAACGCTGAGAAGTTGTAATAAAATCACCTTCAGATATGTCTCCATTTGCACTTGAAACTCTAACCGTAGACACTCCTGATGAAATTACTAGTCTTGAATTTTGCAAATCTTCATCTTCAATTGCAGCCGCAGGACTATCACTAATTACACCATAAATTGCAGTATCGTACTCCTTATTGCATCGCGCATTTCCAGATTGATACGTACAAATAATGTCACCGTCTTGTGCATCAGGATCAGTCACAGGAGTGGATACGGCTATTCCGGAAGATGTTATCTGTGCAGAAGATAATTTAACTGAAAAGAGTAAAATAAATAAAGATAATAAAAGACAGGTTCTGAGCTTCATATTACGATCATAAGTTTAATCTAAAAAAGTGAATATTATTACTTTTTATACTAGAGATATAAATTCTAAAAATCAATAGGTTTGTTTTTTTAAAAAATACAAACCGATGATATAAAATATTGTTTTAACTCAAACAGAATTATTGTCCATTAAATTTATTGATATAAGATTACATAGATTTGTTTATATTTTAAAAGATTTCCTAAATAATCTCCGCAATTAAAAGCATAGTAAAAATTTACTTACTATATTCTCCGCTTTTTACCGCAAAATAATAATATATTCTTTTTTTTCGTTCTCCAATTTGCTTGCGTTTATTTTACGGAAATATTAAGTGTTTGCTTTTTATACCTAATTGTAGAGGTCTGAAGCTAAATTCTTAGATTCTAATAAAACGGGGTACCAGATAACTTAGAATACTGGAGTATCCGAAACTAAATAAACCCTACAATTACAGGTTTCAGGCTTTCTGGTCACCTGGATTTCTGATTCCCTAAGTTCTCCTAGTTTTCTGAGTATTCTGGTTCTCTGACAACTATATATAAAAGAAAAAATCTACTTGACAAAGTAACCCTAAATGTGTGGTAATGAATATACCCATTTTGAATCTAATTGTCCAATATCCATGTCCAAAATTTAAATACCCAAATAAAATATAAAATGTCTGCCCAAAATCTTCTAACCATAAAACAAGCTTCTGAATACCTTTCGGTATCAGGAAAGACCCTTAGACGATGGGAGAAAAGTGGAAGGTTGTCAGCAATAAGAACATCAGGTGGTCACCGACGTTACCTACTTCCCTATCTAAAAGAATTTAAAAAGAATTCTCTAAAAAGAAAGTCTGCCTTAGATTATTCGCGCCTTTTTCCGTTGGATGCGGAGATAAAAATACCACCAGAGTCAACAGAAACTTTGACCCCTAAAACTCTAGAGACAAATACCCAAAAGGAAAGCTTCAGCCTTTCCCCTATTTACAAATCGATACCGAAATCCTCTAAAAAAATATTTTTGACTTTTACAACTTTTGGATTAATTCTTTTGCTTTTGAATCCTCTGACCAAAGTAATCTCGAACACAAATATTAAACTTCCTGAACCTGTTAACAGTATTAAAGAAAGAATCTCTTTATTTTTACCTTCAGAAAAAACCGAAAAGAGTGGAATTGACCAGTTGAAAGAAGAGATACAAGATAAGGAGGCTGTGGTTCTCGCCGCAACTTCCTTCCAAAATATTTCATTCAAAGTTTTTATAGAAAGCGAATTTCAAGAAGACGCGAGCTTTTTGGGAAACATAGACGCAAACGGAGGTGATATCACCAGTACTTCAACTGACTTTAATTTTGTCAATTCAGGTGTAAGTACACTTAATATTGGGGGTGCTGCAACTGACATCACAATCGGAGCAACATCCGGAACTACTACTATAGAAAACTCAATCGATGTAAATGGAAATACGAACGACATTGCAGGAACATTAAATCTATCTGGTAACACACTTTCCTCGGGAGATGATTTGACAATTGATCCTGGTGGTGGCGGGGTAAAAATAGGTACTGGAACACAAAGCACCATTGACCTATTAGGAGATGATCTTTTTGTTACTGGCGACCTGGAGTTAGACGGCTCCCTTGTTGTAGGAAGCGATTCCGTAAATGACTTAACCGGAACTGGTCTACAGGTTTCTTCAGGTAGTTTGCAAACCACCCTCGGAACTTCCATAGAGTCTTCAGAAATAATAGACGATACAATCAAAGAAGTAGATCTAAATGTATCAAACTCCCCTACTAATGCATATGTATTAACTTACAATTCGTCAACCAGCGGTTTTACCTGGGCAGTAGATCAAACTGGTGGGACCAACCTCTGGACAGATGGAGGAGCTATCACCTATTTAACTTCTACAACAGACGATTTAGCTTTTGGTGGAACAGATTCTACTGCGCCATTTTTCTTTGATGTTTCAACTGGGAATCTAACTTTAGATTCTTTAACAACAGATTCAGGCGGGGTAACAATCGCCTCTGGTCAGGATTTAACTATTGGTACAATTGGACTTAATGATACCGGGACGGGACCAACTAACTCCGGGGCATCACTAGTCGGAACCTTTGATGAGTTTGCAAATTCCAGCTCTTCAAATGTACAGGACGTTTTGGATGATTTAGATGCCGCAATCGGTTCCGGTGCTTCAAAATGGACACAAGATACAGGTTTTGTTTACTTAACAAATACGACCGACAGTGTTACCGTTGGAGGTACAACTGAACTTGGAAAGTTGGCAGTTGACGGTGATGCAAATGAAATCCAGCTTCTAGTTCAAGGAAATTCTACTCAGAGCACAAACCTAGTGGTCTTTGAAAACTCAACTGGAACCGATCTTTTAACTGTCGATAATTCAGGAAATCTAACCCTTGCCGGAAGTATAACTGTTAACTCCGAAGCAATCTCCGACTTTTCAGGTAATGGATTACAAGTTTCATCGGGATTATTAACTATAGATTTAACATCAGCAACTGATGCGCTTTCATCCACAACCTCATCTTCGTCAGGACTTGAGGTCTTATCCTCGGGCTTAACTTTACTTCAGGGTTGTGCAACAGGACAAATTCTTAAATGGAATGAGACTACTGATTTGTGGGAATGTAGCAACGACACAGGAGCAACTAGCGCAATAATAAACGTCGAAACTAATGATACACCTATCGGTACAAATGTAGACACTCTAGATTTCAGTACCGATTTTACTCTTACCGCATCTCCTACTAACGAAATAAATATCTCGGTTGCGGACGATATTCTCGACTTTACAGAATTCCAGGATACACTTGATTTAGATGCTGCCACAGAAGTTAACCTAGGGGCCAATAACTTTACCTTTGACCTGGATGGTACAGGAGATTTTGTTTTGCAAGACACCGGGACTCCTTTTGCTACTTTTTCGGATGATTCTTCTATAAGTTTCTCTCCCCAATCGACTGCAGATATTACATTTACAACAGATGCTGATAGCACCTTTGTAATATCCGGTTTATCCTCTTCGACGGGCAACGGTCTTTGTATAGACGGAAGTAATAATGTAGTGGTGTGTTCAGCAGGAAGTGGATCCGACGTCTGGACCCTTTCAGGTTCTGTAATATACCCTGATGCTGCTACATACAATGTACTTGTTGGTTCAACAACAGCGGGCGACTCTATTGGCAATCTTACAGTAACTGGAACGGAGGGTGGAAAAGCTCTTGTCGTATTAGATGATACTGGTACTGATCAAAATATCCTCTCAGCTAGTGCTTCGGGAACTACTGTCATGAATTTAGACAGAAGCGGCAATCTTTCGGCAGACGGCGTGTTTTCTTTTGGTGACTCTTCTCCTGATGGCAATGCATACAATACCATAGGAACAGGAGATGCAGGTGGTGCTGCAATCGGAGACGGATCTGATCTTTACATTACAGATTCATTGGAGGTCGACGGGACAACATATCTTGACGGTGCACTTGACAGCAATGGCGATGTAACAATTGCCGATACCAATATAGCCTTTGACGGTGCAAGTACAACATTTACTACTACTGGAGCATTTACTTTAACACCAGGTGGTGCAATGATCTTCGGCGACGGCGGCGATTCATTTGCAGTTGATACAACCGAATTTGATGTAAGTGGTACAACGGGTGCAATAACTATTAATGACGATGGGAACTTGGGTAATATTTCAATTGAAGGAACCATCCTTGATATTAATTCATTGGATTTTGTGGGCGTCGGGTCAATAACAACGGGCGGAACAACAGATCTGACTTTTAATCCAACTGGCGGCAATGTAATCATTGCAGATGGTGATGTACTGGATGTATATGGGACTACCATAGGCTTAAATAATGACGCCAATGCCTTTAATCTCCTCGGGGTTGCAGCAGCAGGTGGAACTGCCGGCGAAGACCTTTTCTGGGGCGACAGACTTTTGTGTGACAAAGACCAGGCAAACTGCGGCTGGATAACAACAGGCGGCTCGGGTGAAAGCAAATGGACAGAAGCCAATAGCCTCCTCTACCCGAATAATGGTGCTACTCTTTTGGGAGTTGGCATCGGAACCGTTACCGAATCTGCTATTCATGGATTATTCACTGTAACAGGAACCCGTGCAGGCAGGGCTCTGGCAATATTCAACGACACCGGAACCAACCAGAATATCCTCTCAGCTAGTGCTTCGGGAACTACTGTATTTAATTTAACAAGGAATGGACTCATTCAAGCTGCTGATTTGACACTGGGATACAACGATGCATCAGCGTTAATCACAACATCAGATGCGGAAACATTAACAATAGACCCAACTGGTGCAGGAGCAATTGCATTAGGAAGTGCCGACGTAACTTCAATAACTGCCGATGCCGTTGCTATATCACTTGATGCAACTTCCGCTTCTAACTTCACAGTTACAGGCTCTGGGCAAAGTCTTACTCTGTCAGCAGCAGGAGGTGGAGCACAAGAAATTGCAATGTCTTCAGCAGGAACCGGAGCGTCAGCTCTTAATCTTGATGCAACAGCTGGAGGCTTTACTCTTGATGCATTAACATCCTTATCGATTGACGTAACAGGAGCAACGGGAGCAAGCAATATTTCTGTTGCTGCAGACGCCGATGCGGAAGATCTAACTATTGCAGTAACAGGTTCAGCGGGAGATTTAATTCTCTCTTCAGCAGATACACTACTAGTTGATGCTACGGGAGTATTGGAACTTAATTCATCTGCCGGAGTAATTTCAATAGGTAATGATGCTATTGCTCAAAATATAAATATCGGCACAGCAGGAGCAAGAGCTTTATCACTTGGATCTGCTAGTGCGACTCAGTTTACTTTTACAACAGACGATAACTCTGATAGTGACTTTTCTTTTACCGGCGGTGCGACTTTCAACGACGACGTAACGCTTACCTTAACCGAGACAGAAAATCTAGCAATTACCAATACCATAACTGGATCAAATAGTGTTGAGATGATCAACGTTAAATTGACTAATGCAAGCTCGGGAGGAACTCAAAAGGGTATTACTGTTTACAATTTTGACGATGCTGCTAACGGACTTACAGAAAATCTTATTTATCTCGCAAATCTTGAAACCACTGGCAACACAATTTCTAATTATTTAGAAATTACCGCGACTGCGACCGACACTTCAACCACTGCAATAAACGTATCAGACCCAGAACTTTTCAATGGCATTAGTTTGGGTGATAATTTTATTGTAATATCCGGTGATAGCATTAACGACTTCAATGGAAGTGGTCTGGAGGTAGCGTCCAACGTATTACAAGTCGACCTTGATACAACTGCTGCCGACGGTTCAACAACTTCATCTACATCAGGATTGGAATTCGACGGAAATGGTGAGCTAACCCTAATTCGAGGATGTGCAGCAGGAGGTATTTTAGAATGGGATAACACAAATTTTGAATGGGACTGTGGAACGGACGATACGGGTAGTGGAACAAATTACTGGCAATTGGGAAGCAGTGTTATGCTTTCTCCTGGAAACTCCACATGGGACTTATTGGTCGGTGGAACAGCAACCGCTTCTGCAAGCTTCCAAGCTTATGGAATTGAAACCGCCGCAGGTGGAGTTGCCGATATAACTTCTGATGTAACAACAACAGGCGATGTATTTGGTATAACATCCTCCACTTTAACGACAGGTACACTGCTTAATCTTAATACGGGAAGTTCTAATACCTGGACAACCGGATCGCTTCTTAAAGTTAATTCAACGGCTACTTCGTTAACCTCAGGAAACTTGGGACTTTTTGACTGGTCTCCAACAACATGGGCAACGGCAAGCGGTGATTTGGTCAAAGTAAACATTGGTCAATATGGAGACCTAACCGGAAATCTTTTTGCGCTTTACGATAATTCATCTGAGCTTTTCAGCGTTGATACAGCCAAAATAACCTCCGCGCTCCCCCACGAATTCACAGCCGCAGGAGATGTCTCAATAGCATATGATTTAATTTTTACTAATCAAACCGCATCAACAATTGACAGCTACGGTCCTTTGACCGTTCGTGCCGGTGAATCTTTTGAAAGTAATAACCTTACACTTAAAACTTACAATTCGGGTGACATAGTCTTTGACCTTCCCGCAACGGGTCAAATGATAGTCCAAGGTGCTTTTGCGCTGGATTCACAACAAACACTTGGCGATAGTGTTACCCCATCTGTCGCGGGAGGGTCACACTTCTTGGAAAACAATAGTACCAATAGATTAGTTACAAACTTCACAAATGGTACAGCGGGGCAAATTATATATATAGAGATATCCACTGCTGCAAATTTTGACCTTGACTGTACTTCTTCAAATATAAATTGTGGAACGACCGACATTACTGCCTTTGCCACAGGAGACCAGTTATTTTTAATATACGACGGTACAAACTGGAATTTACTCGGATGGATGGATGCCTCAGCAAACAACAGCGACAATACCGATGGGGTTGATATTGCTGAGTTTTTCCCCAGCATCCAGTCTCTTTCACCTGGAGAGGTAGTCAAAGTTGATCCTGAAAATCCCGAACACGTCATAAAAAGCGCTTCAGCCTATGAATCAAGAGTTGTTGGAGTTGTATCAACTAATCCCGGAATTGTACTTGGAGAGGCCCCAGGATACCCCATTGCTCTTGCAGGTCGCGTACCGGTTAAAATCTCTCAAAATTCTGGTCCAATTATTCCTGGGGATTATTTAACAACAAGTCCGGAACCTGGCCTTGCAATGAAATCCCAAAGTAATGGAAGAGTCATAGGTCAGGCCCTTGAACCATGGAGCCCAGGATCAGGAAAAGATTTAATAACTGTATTTATTAATAACTCTTGGTTTGAACCACTAGGGACTCTCACTGATTCCGGAGATATAAAACTTGCTGAGGATATGCAAAATGAAGGCTACCAAAAGCTTATTGACAAAGATGGAAATTTAATTGATAAACTCTCCGGTCTTACAAAAATAATTACTGATGGATTTACCGCCTTCCAAGGTACAGTTGACAGAATGCTGGTAAAAGTAGGTTTGGTTTCTCCCCAAGTACTAACTAAAGAAATAAAACCTTTGGATGGAGAAAAAGATATTGCAATTCAAATTGGTGATCCAAATCAACCATCGTTTGGAAAGTTACTTCTCAAAAACTCTAGTGGAAAAACGGTTGCTTCGGTAGATGAAATCGGAAATGTTTACACTGAGGGTGATATTAGCGCCCGAAGCGCAACTTTCTCGGGAAAGTTAGCAAGCGATAGTCTGAAAACAAATGAGGCCTCAATCGCAGGCGAACTACGAGTTGGAAAAGTAATTGCTGACGAGGTTGTCTCTCAAAACTCCCTAACTCGAGAAGAAATTGAAGGACTTTTAGCCGAAGTAGAAGCAAATCAAACTCTTCTTGCGGAATCTCAAAGTTGGCCGACATCAGCAACAGGTAGTGCATCCCTAAATGAGCTCGCGCTGGAAAATCTTTATGTTACCAATACAGCCGCAATTGATTCTCTCTCAGTTACGCATTCTATAGTAGTTGGTTCTGATTTAGTAATTCAATCTTCCCTAGATACTAGCTACCAGCTACTTGCTACCAATATTGACACCATAAATGCTCCCCTATCAATACAATCTTCTGCTTCACAACCTCTTTACTTAATGGCAGGTTTAGTCCAGATTGACACACTTGGAAATATACAAATTGCAGGAGATGTCACAATCGGCGGTACACTTTCTGCAAAGAGTTTAAGGCTTGATGCCGACAGTGAGAATTTGACAAATTTCGGAAAGTTATTGAGTGTAACAAATAGCTTAGGTGACGAGGTCGCATCAGTCTCAGCTACTGGTTCTGCAGAGTTTAAAGGAGTAACCACCGATAGACTTACAATAAAAGATGATCCAAATGCAACTTCCTCCGCTATATTGTCTGATATGATCTATCATAGTGAGGCCTCAGCGGGCATCGCCAAAGTTCCTTCCAGATCAAGTGTTGTAACAATAAAAAATCCAAACGTTAAATCAAATTCTTTGGTGTTTGTTACTCCCACTTCCCCAACTCAGAATAACGTGCTTTATATAAAAGAGCAGAAAGATGGAGAGATTGTAGTCGGCTTTGACTTACCAACAGTAACTGACGTGACTTTCAACTGGTGGATAGTGGATCTTACCGCATCGCGGTAAAACAAATATGTCGTATATGACTTATAAGACTTATACCAAGAAATTTATTCGCAACTTTAATTTTTCAAATCCCAACTGGGAAAACCTTCCTAATGGTTTTCCAAACCTTGGCAAGCAAGGACTCACAAGACAAGAAGGCTGCCTTTTGGACGCAATAAAACTTGCCTGGATGACGGGAGAACTCGAAGGAAGAAAAAGTCTCCTTCTAAATACGACCCGTGTCTTCCTCTTAGTTTCCGCAATTGTGGTAATTGGCACATTGGGCTTACAGCTTTTGCGAAGTCCAGAAAATACATTCACAACAGTGAATGCTGCGACAATTAAAGTTGACGACGTTATTCAAAGCACAATGAGTGCAATACTTAAAAGATAAGCGGAGCTTGGCACTGCTTCGCATTGTGAGACAAATATGACATATAAGACTTATACGACAAATACAAAACTCATTCCTCCTCACGGAGGGTATAAGAACCTGGAAGCTTACAAAACAGCTGTCATTATTTCTGACGGTACGGAGTACTTTTGCAGAAAGTGGATAAAAGATCTGAAACTTGTTAGCCAGATGAATGGCGCTGCCAGAAGCGGAAAACAATGCATTGCAGAAGGTAGTCTAAACTCGGGCACCTCAAAGAAACTCGAACTCAAATTGGTAGGAAGTGCTCGAGGGAGCTATGGGGAACTACTCGAAGACTTCGAGGATTTTCTGCGCCAGAGAGGACTCCGAATCTGGGGGAAAGATAACCCACGAGTCATCGCTATCCGAAGGATCGCTTATATGTCCCATAAGTCGTATATGACTTATAAGACCTATATCGAAAGCGAAGATCCGGAGACTGCCGTCAATACGCTTATCTGTCTCATCCATCAAGAAAACTTCCTTCTCGACCAACTCTTGCGTACACTCGAAAAGGATTTCCTTGAGAAGGGTGGCTTCACCGAGCGACTCTATAACTCTCGAAAGGAGGCGAAAAAATGATAAGTCGCATACGACATATAAGACTTATACGCTGGCTTACCGCCACCCGCCGCCGCAAGGCATTATCCGTCTTATTAGTCATATTGGTCCTATTAACTTCCCTCAGGCTTTTCTTCTTCCCTGTCAAGGAAGTTCAAGCTGCAGATATTTATATTGGCTTTGACGAAGGCTATGGAGCCTCAGCCAGCGATACCAACTCAACCGTAACCGCAGGAACAATAACCAATGCCGTTTGGAAAACAGAAGATCTTTGTAAATTTGGCAAATGTCTTTATTTTGACGGAACAGGAGATTATGTTTCCTACTCCGATAGTGCAAGCCTCGATATGGCAGCAAGTGACACCGTAACTGTCGAACTGTGGTTCAGAACTCCTGATATTACAAGCGGTACCAGAACTTTGATCTCAAAAGAGGAGGCAACAGGTGCTGATGGTGGCTACAAAATAACAATGAACTCATCGGGTCAAATTGTATTTGGAATTGATAATAATAATACTTCATTCCCGTCCGATTCAGTTACAAGTGCTTCTGCCTACGATGATAACAAGTGGCATCATCTTGCTGCAGTTAAAAATGGTACTTCCTCAATTACACTATATATAAATGCTATATCGGTAGGAACTGATGCATCTTTGGCAGGAACAGATGCCTCAAATGATGATAATTTCTACATAGGTATATATAACGCTGCGAGCGACGGATGGAGTGGATTTATTGATGAAGTTAAAGTATTAAGAACCGCAAGAACAGCAACAGAAATCAAAGCAGACTATGTCGGTGAAACTCCCTCTAGGGGAACCTCCGCCTCATTCGGACCTGATCAATCCTACCTCTCTGATGGCCTTGTTGGTTATTGGAAATTAGATGAAACTAGCGGCAATGCAACCGATTCGTCCGGAAATGGAATCACTTTAACTAATAACGGTACAACTACTTTTGTGGGGGCAAAATTTGGCAGAGGCTCTGAGCACGTTCCTGCATCAACCCAATACTTTTCAACCGCAACCACTATTCAGGGCGCCAAATCCGTTTCTTTCTGGGTAAACCCCGATAGCACTACAAACTATTACCTTAGCTTACATAGCGGTGCACATGTGACTTCTTCATCAGGTATACTCTCCGCAACCGGTTTCACAAATCCTAAGATTTACGTAAACGGAGTTGAATCAAGCACAATCGCCCAGGATACCTGGCAACTCGTTACGGTTTCTTCAAGTCAAGCAATTACTGCAAATCAAATCTATATTGGAAGGCAGGGAAGCAACTACTTTGATGGGACGATGGATGAAGTCAGAGTCTACAACCGCGTCTTGCAACCCGTGGAAGTCGAGAGACTCTATAACTGGGCTCAGGGACCTGTTAGTTATTGGAAGCTGGACGAAAACACAGGAACTGCCGCTAATGATTCCGGAGAAAAAGATAATACCGGTACTCTCACGGGCGGGCCTGTCTGGGCACCAGGGAAAATCGGCAGCGGACTTTCTACAATTGCGACAAGTTATGTCAATGTTCCCGATCCGGGAGACGGGTCTTTAGATTTTGCCGGTACTGACGATTTTACTTTAGAAGCTTGGGTAAAATCAGACAATGCAGCTACAAGCCAACTTATTATTTGGAAAGATTTAGCAGGGACCACACCCGGATACCGGATGCGTTTCACTTCAACAGGGAAGTTAGGTTGCGATCTTTCTGATAGTGCTGCAGGAACCGATACCTTCGGCAGTAATGCTACCATCGCGGATGGCAATTGGCATTTCGTCACATGCGTTTATAATGGAAGTGCTGCTACTCCAACTATTTCCCATTATATCGACGGGGTGTTTGACAAAGTAACAAATCAAACCCATACGGGCGATCACTCCAATGCTACGGCATTCCATATAAGCGATAATTCTAACGGTATTATTGGTCAAGTGGACAACGTACTGGTATATCGTTACGCTCGCACCTCTGCCCAAATCATCGAAGACATGAATGCCGGGCACCCGGCTCCTGGGTCCCCCGTTGGCAGTGCCGTAGCCCATTGGAAATTTGACGAAGGATATGGTACAACCGTCAACGATTCATCCGGAAATACAAATAGTTTAACCCAACTTACTCAAAGGTGGACCAACTCAGGTAAGTATGGGAAAGCTTGGGACGGTAATGGAAATGTATGGTTGTCAAGAGCGGATGATTCCGATTTTGACTTTACGGCTTCTCAGGATTTTTCAATAAGTCTTTGGTTTAAATCAGACAGTACAACTAATCCCTCAGCCGGTAATGAGTACCTTATCGATAAAGAAACCGGAACCGGCTATGCCATATATGCAACCCAAACCAATGGTTATATTACTTTCGGAATTGATTCAGACGGCACTTGGACACCCGCAGATACAGCCGGCAACACAACGGACTACTATGACAATACCTGGCATCACGCTGTTGCCGTCAAAACAGGTACTTCAAAAATCGAGTTATTCATCGATGGCCAATTAGTTGGCTTCGATGCCAATTTAGCAGCTACCGGAGACTTATCAAATTCAGACGTTATAGTTGTTGGTGCACAAGATGCATCAGCCGGAGGAACGGATGAATTTATTGGTGATATTGACGAGGTTCAAATATTCCGCTCAGCATTAACTTCCGATCAAGTAAGAGTTCTATATAACCAAAGCTCAAGTGCTGTTTGGGGAGCAACATCAACAGACTCAAGCAGTAATGCAACCTGGTCATCATCAAACGAGTATTGTACTCCCGGACAAAGTTCAGCTTGCACTGCACCTATCGCTCATTATAAATTTGACGAAAATACCGGCACAACCGATGTTAATGATTCTTCGGGTAACAGTAACATCGGAACAATGAATGGCAGTATGACCAATAGTGATTGGGTACCCGGTAAGTTTGGAAGTGCGTTAGATTTTGATGGATCTGACGACTATATATCCCTAGGCACACCGTCTTCTCTTAACACTCAATATATAACCATTGAAGCTTGGGTTGATCTGAATAATCCAGGGGATGGTGTCTCTCACGAATTTTACAATCGGATGAATTCTTCAAACGCGGGCACTACCTTATTAAGAAAGCGAAATTCTGATAACAAATATGTGTTCCAAATCAGGCTAGATGGGACAGAGTCAACGGTTCGGGTAATTGCGTCTAATACTGCAGCTACCTCCGGTTGGCATCATGTCGCGGGAACTTATGACGGCAGCATCCTCAAAATGTACGTGGATGGCGTATTACAGACAGATACTCTGACTATATCAGGCACTATCGATATCGATACTCTCAACTCAATCGACCTGGCCAGACATCCAACACCAACCAATTACTTAGGCGGCAAATTGGATGATGTTCGAATTTATAACTACGCCCGCACTCAACCTCAGATCTCTTGGGAATATAATCGCGGTGCTCCACAAGGATGGTGGAAAATGGATGAAAATACCGGCTCAACCACTAATGATTCAAGTGGAAACGCTTACCATTCACAAACATTTAACGGCAATACCACTTGGACTACCGGAAAACGTAACACTGGGCTTACTTTTGACGGAACCGACGACAATGTCAGAATTACCGAAGGATCGGGAATCGATTTGGGAGAAACAACTCATAGCTATTCGGTCAGTGCCTGGTTCAAAACCACGACCAACTATACTACTAACTCCGGTACAATTGTGGCCAAAGCTGCTGGTATCGGGGTCTATCCTTTTAATCTCGAGGTAAATACCTCCGAACAACCCTGTATACTCATGAACGATGGTGCTGCCCGGACTCTTTGTGGAACGTCAACTGTTAACGACGGTAATTGGCATCTGATTGTTGGAGTAAGAGATGTTTTAGAAGATGTTGTCACTCTTTACATTGATGGTCTACGTGTCAGATACCAAACCGATCCCACTACCGCATCTATGGTCAATAATGATGATCTATCCTTTGGGAACGCAGGCGCTGGTGGCTATTTAAATAATGACTTCAATGGTCAAATAGACGATGTCAAGATTTTCAACTATGATCTTTCTGCCCAACAGGTAAGAAATGTCTACAACGAAGGAGCACTCCGCTTCGGACCAAATGAAGGAAGCCCTTAACAAGCAAATTCCAAATTTCAAGAAACAAACAAATGACAAATAACAATACCCAAACATCAAACAAAAAATATGATTTAGAAGAAAGAACATTGGAATTTTCAAAAAATGGGATTCGTTTTTGTAAAGGCTTACCCAAAAATACTATTAATTTTAATTTAATTAATCAGTTAGTAAGGTCTTCAACTAGCATTGGTGCAAACTATAGAGAAGCAAACGACTCACTCGGAAAAAAAGATTTTATTCACAAGTTAAGAATTGCTAGAAAAGAGAGCAAGGAAACAATTTATTGGCTTGAACTTATAATTGAAGCCAATCCCGATAAAACAAAAATTGCTAACGATCTATTAAAAGAATCCGAAGAGTTAAGAAATATTTTATCCGCCATCATTAATAAATCCGTTTAAGGTTTGATGCTTGAAAATTGTAGATTGTTTGGAAATTATTATTTGGAGATTGATAATTGTAGTAAAAAGTAATCTTTTTACTAACTTAAGTAGTTAAATAATATACTTTTATATATAAAGTTTACTATTGATATATATAAATTGAGGCTTGACAAGTATTTCCAAAGAGAAATATAGTTAAGAACATGGATAAACTACTAACCCAAATAGAAAAGTACATATTATATGCGGTAATATTCCTATTCCCTATTACGGTTCTTCCAATATCGCCCAACCCCTTTGTTGTTTCAAAACTTGCTGTGCTATCTTTTGGTGTCGCGCTTTTACTCCTAACGAGGTCGCTAAGAATAATCTTTTCAGGGAAACTTGATTTTTCGGTTGGCAACTTTGATTTCCCGGTACTACTTATCGCTATCGCCTTTCTTCTTTCTGCAATAGTAAGAACTCCGAATAAAATGGAAGCCTTTCTTCTTCCTGGTACTGCTACAGCAGTAGTAGGAGGAGTACTTATCTACTTTTTGATTAACCAACTCAAAGAAAACGAAAAAACAAATCTGTCGATGACTCTTTTCGGTTCAGCATCAGTTTTTTCAGTACTAACACTCTTAGCATTTAGTGGTGTTTTCGCAAAAATACCTCAGCTTCCAGCTTATTTAAAAATAACAGGTTTTACTCCGGAAGGAGGATATTTACCTTCTGCAATTTTTCTTGGAGTAGTCCTTCCAATAGCTATCGGCCATCTACTGTCGGAAAAAATTTCCTCAAGAAAAATCTTTTTTGGGGTCTCTATTGCAATTATAGTTTTTGCACTTGGAGTATCAATTTTTAATCTTCTGCCGGGTAGAACCAGCTCCCCTAGATTTCCAAGTTATGGAGTTTCGTGGTTTATAGCAGTTGATGCTCTTAAGGAATCCCCTATCTTTGGGGTAGGACCGGGAAATTATATTACAGCTTTCAACCGTTTTCGACCACTTTCTTATAACCTTACCGATCTTTGGGCAGTCAAATTCGCTACTGCAAGAAGCTTCTATTTAACTTCCCTAACAGAAGCCGGTATGTTAGCCCTTGCTGGAATCGTACTTCTTTTTCTAACTTTATATCGCACGGCCAAAAAAGATTTCAAGGAAAAAAGATTGGTTAATTGGGGTTTTGCTGCCAGTTCTTCCCTTGTATCACTCTTGACTTTGGCAGTCATATTACTATTAGCACCGGCCACAATTCTTTTGATCGTACTTCTGTTTGTACTTTTGGCGCTGAACACTAAAACTCGCCACACAACACTATCCTTAACAACACAAGGAACCGAGGTTCAAGGAGTATCAACTCAAATAGTTGCCTCACGATTCCCGGCACTCCTGGTTACGGTTCCGATAATTATTATAACTCTCCTTTTCGGTTATCGAGCATCAAGGGTTTTAGCAGCGGAATATAAATTCAAAAAAGCACTCGACTATTTGGCAGCAAATAACGCCAACAAAACTTATGATACTATGCGGGAAGCTATTAGAGGTAATCCAGCAGTTGATCGTTACCATGCAACTTTCGCCAGAATAAACTTAGCTCTAGCTAATGCAATAGCTCAGAAAGCCGCAGGCCCAGAGCGACCGGAGGGAGTCGAAGGGCAACAACCAACCCAAATAACTGACCAGGACCGCCAAAATATAACACTTCTAATCCAACAAGCCATAAATGAGGCTAAAGCTACAGTTGCGTTAAACCCACTCCGTTCAGGTAACTGGGAAGTATTGGCGCAGGTTTACCGAGCTATTATGCCCTTGGCTCAAGGAGCAGACAATTTTACCCTTCAAGCGTATAGACAAGCAGTTGCACTCGATCCTTTTAACCCCAACATGAGAATTGCCTTGGGTGGTGTCCATTACACTCTGAGAGATTATGATGGTGCAGTAAGAGTCTTTGAATCAGCAGTTGCATCCAAACAAAATCATGCAAATGCCCATTATAATTTATCTTTTGCGCTGAGGGATGCCGGGAAACTTGACAGAGCTCTATCCGAAATGAGTCTTGCTGTGAGTCTTCTTGATCCAAATACTCCCGACTATGAGGTTGCAAGAAAAGCTCTTGAAGATTTGCAGGCTAAGAAACAAGAAGCTGCAGCCAAAGGACAGGAATTGACTCCTCCCCAAGGCGAACAAGGTCCAAGTTTAGAACCACCCGTAGAATTACCGGAAGGATCAGAACCACCCGAAGCTGTAATCACGCCTACCCCAACAACCATTGAGGAAAACGAAGTTAATCAAGAAGCCGATCAAAGTCCCACTCCCACGCAACTGCCTTAACGCCCCAATTCCTGACACTTATGACACACTGTTTTGCCTTTATCGACTCCCGCAATAATTGGGGTAGGTTTACCACATACTATGCAGTTGGTGAGTGCACCACGAATTGGTTCGATTCTTTTCTGGAAAATATCATCATATGTATAGATAATAAATACACTACCGATTACGAGCATAGGTAAACCCAATATAATACTCCACCCTGACAGATTCAAATAAAGCAATGCTAATCCACTAAAGACCAAAACCACAGGAAGCAAGCCCTTCAGAACAAGTCTTATAATCCCCTCAGCGTTCTGTCCTTTTTCTTCAAAGTGCACTTTATTATCAATCATTTCATTTAAGACTAGTTTCAGAATTCCACGAGTCTCCACACTCGGGGATGAATGAACTTAGGCTAGAAGCCTTCTCCGAAGGAGTATCTTTAAAAAAGATGCCTCGATCCTCCGTGCTCGAGAAAGCTTCACTCGGAAGCAGATTTGTGCTTCTTTCGAGTATTTGAAATTTTAGAAACCATCTTGTAGGAGCGGATATTACTACCTATTAATTCCCTGCCGTCCACAAATCCGTCCAGATAAGCATCACGCCTGGCAATCCGTACCGTAAGTAAACTTAGCAATGAGATACTTATAATACTTGTAATACCAAATACTAAACCAAGAGACTGATTTCCTTTGAATGGCCAGAAAAATTTAAGAGCCTCTTCCTGCGGTGTACCTAATACCAGCACCCAATAATTTCCTAGCATCGGTCTTACTGGCGCATAGGCAATCAGAAATCTCATAAGTTCTCCTGTATTATCATTAGCTAGAACAACATTCATCTTACCTTCATCCCCGCTTATCTCTGCATTTTTAAAACCACTCATAACTTCACTGCTGCCATCATACGAATGGTCATTTAAATAATCATAAATATTTAAACCAGTTAACTGTGCATAGGGGCTGTGAATAACTCTCCCTTTGCCATCTAGTAAAAAAATTATCGAGGTTTGTGATAATTTAAGTGGTTCAAGATAAGTTTCTGCCAGATCGGACAATACAACTGCTACGGTTATAACACCATCGAATTCGTTGCTAGAATAAATCGGTGATGTCAGAGTTACAACAAACTTCCCCTTGGATATTCCAACTTTGGATACAATCGGTTCGCTGATAAAAACAATTTGTTCGTTGGTAACTCGAGCCCACTTAAAATACGACCTATCAGATATATCATTCCCCAAATCTTTTATATTGGTTTCAGATCTGTGGTGAGTTACAATACCGTTTTTGTCGGTTAATAACACTCCGGAAACGGCAGTCTTACCCCATCTATCCATAAAGGCATTTAATACTTCATCCACAGTTTCGTCTCTTTCCACTATACTTTTTCTTGTTGCTGTACCTATAATTTGAAAGCTAAGTAGTTCTAAAAACATCTCGATTGATTTAGCTCCGGCTCGAACTATTACCTGCTCGCGATGCAGGGTTTGTTCATTTAGTGAATTTATGGTGTTTTGATTTGCTCGCAAAAATATTACTCCCGATATAGAAGTAAAGGAAGCTACTGAAATCAAAATAATATGATTTAAAAGTTTAAAGTTGAGTCTTTTAAGTAAACTGTTCAGACTTTCGCTCATCAATTTTAGATTAATCTTTAACTAATCCCGAGTCAATGGAGTATTAACTTCCCGGTTTATGACATTCTCCCTGCGCTTAAGCGCAGGGTTTCTCTTCTAAAAGAGAATAAATTTTCTAATTGTTTATAAAAATGTTCTCGCATAAAATTAGACAATATGAAAACTCTCTGGAACCGTTGGAGAAGGATTAGCAATGTTCTTTTGGATCGCGAGGCAAATGTAATTCTTAGCTTTCTTTATTTTTTATTAATCGGCCCTTATGCTGTAATATCCAAAATCTTATACGATCCTTTCAACTTAAAATCCCACAAGGAAAGTTTCTGGTTTAGTAAATCAAACAAAAATGTAGCTAACCTTAAAGGTCTCAAAAATCAGTATTAATGAAAATACTTGGATTATCATTTTACTATCACGACTCAGCTGCCGTACTTTTAAATAACGGTAAAGTTATCGCAGCGGCCGAAGAAGAACGATTTTCAAGAATCAAACACGATTCGGGTTTTCCCGAAAAAGCCATAGACTTCTGTCTACAAATTGCTAACCTGAAACCTAATAATTTAGATTGGGTGATATTCTACGAAAAACCTTTTGTAAAATTTGAAAGGATATTGACTCAAACACTATCTACCTTCCCTCAGTCTAGGGCTTTTTTTGTCGAAAGCATGAAAGACTGGCTTACAAAAAAGATTTGGATTAAAGGTGAAATAGCTAAAAAAATTTCAGTCGATCCCACAAAGATACTTTTTTCGGACCACCATATATCACATGCGGCCTCATGTTTTTATCCATCTCCCTTCAAGGAATCTGCAATTTTAACCCTCGATGGAGTCGGAGAATGGTCGGTCGCAACCTTTGGCGTAGGATTTAGAAATAAGATAGAAATACTCAAAGAGTTGAGGTTTCCCCATTCATTGGGCCTCCTCTACTCTGTTTTTACGGCATTTTTGGGATTCGAGGTCAACGAAGGCGAGTACAAAGTCATGGGCATGGCACCTTACGGTACACCACGTTTTATAGATAAAGTAAAAAAACTTTTAACGCTAAACCCCGATGGTTCTATAAAACTAAATCTAGACTATTTCACCTTCCATTCTTCTCCAACTGATTCCTACAATTCTAAATTCACTAAATTGTTCGGGCGGGCCCGTGACCCAAAGTCACTTTTTTTTACACAACAAACGGGTTATCCTAGATTTTGGGGAGATAAACCCAAGGACTATAAAAAACAAATGGAACTAAACCAACGCTATGCAGATCTTGCAGCTTCGATTCAAAAGGTAACAGAAGAGGTAATTTTAACTATGTGCAACTTTTTGGCCAAGGAAACTAAGCTAACTAACCTTTGCATGGCAGGTGGAGTTGCTTTAAATTCGGTTGCAAATGGCAAAATAGTTACTCAAACACCGTTTAAGAATTTATTTATACAACCTGCTGCGGGTGATTCCGGCGGAGCATTGGGAGCAGCACTATATCTACATCATAATATACTAAATAACAAAAAAAGATATCATTTTAGTCACGCTTTTTTTGGTAAAGACTTTACAAGAAAAGTAATTAAAAAGTATTTAACTTATAACGGTATTGCTTACAAAGAATACAAAAGTAATGAAAAACTCATTAAAGATATTGCGAAAAAATTAAATCAACAAAAAGTGGTCGGGTGGTTCCAAGGTAGGTTTGAGTGGGGTCCGCGTGCTCTGGGACACAGGAGTATTTTGGCGGATCCCCGAAAAAGCAAAATGAAGGACATTGTCAATGCAAAAATAAAGTTCAGGGAACCCTATAGACCTTTTGCACCCGTTACTCTCCAAGAGAAGGCACAAGAGTACTTTGAAATTGATGATCCCAAAAGCGGACCTGCAAAATTTATGATAATTGTAATACCCACTAAAAAAGAAAAAGCTAACGCCATCCCCGCCGTTTCCCACATGAGTACATCAAGGATTCAAACAATCGACTCAAAAAACCACCCGCGCTATTATGCTTTAGTAAAAGAGTTTGGGAAGTTAACTGGCGTACCGGTACTCATGAATACCTCGTTTAACTTGCGAGGCGAGCCTATTGTAAATTCCCCAGAGGACGCGTATTCTACTTTTATCAGATCCGGACTTGATATTCTGGTTATGGAAAACTTTGTTGTCGAAAAACAAACCAAATAATGAACTACATCAAAAACTTCAAAATAAAATTGGGTCTTATTGGAGAGTTAATAGCCTTTCTTTGGTCTCAAAAACTCTGGTGGATGATTCCTATGGTTTTGGTACTCGTGGTTTTTGGACTTTTCTTAATCTTTGCCCAAGGAACAAGTTTTGTTCACTTTATCTATCCTCTTTTTTAGATGTCGTCCCCGAGTTTCTGTATACGGGGATTTTTCTAAATAATTCCCAATTAAAATTAAGCGAATTCAAAGAAATCAATCCAAGAATTAAAACAATTACTATAGACAGACTTCTTTGAAGTAATAAAACACTAAATATGATTGTTTCATCAACATTGAGTAGATACGGCAGTGTCAAAACTCCGAAAGTTTCATACTGGCCTATCTTCATCGGAATCACAGAAGGAAGCGTCCCCAACAAACTCAATAAGGACTCAGCCAAAATAAAGTCTAGTATCGATAGGTTCAAACCAAAAGCTATAAAATAGAGGTACATTTGTAAATTACCTACTACAAACAAAAGCAAAGTGATTAGAATAGGTTTGTCAAAACTTCCTTTAGAATTCGATAGAAGTGTTACTGCTTTCGCTAGTAATTCTCTGATTCTGTTAATAAAATCTCTTTTTTGAAGGAAAATAACTAGTATTCCAAAAATTGCTAGGACCGTTATAAGAAACATGTTTTTTGCCATTATTTCTATGGTTAATAGATTCTTATTGAAAAAATAAACGCACGCAATAACTCCTAGAGCTAAAAGTAATGGGAGCGAAAAAAAAGCATCTACAAAGACAATAAAAAATGTCTTTTTATAAGTAGTGTTAATCTTTTTTTTGAGAAAATATGACATCGCGAAACCCCCAGCGGATAGTGGAAAAATCAACGATAAAAGTGCTCCAATATTCGCGAGATTCCATATATAAAGTTTGTCCACTTCACCACCAATGATTCGAAGGAGCTCTTTTAAACGAAAGGGTCCCAGTATTGATGTAGCTAATCCTAAGATGCTTGCGACGACAACCAAATACCAGTTTACCTTTTGGAGTATCACCGGGATCTTTCCAATATCAACGATATAAAACAAAAGGCAGACAAAAATTGCTACCGATATAAAAATCGTAATAATCCGTTTCATCAATACTTATTACAAGTTATCGAAATTAAGTGCGTTTCCAAATCTTTATAATGTTTATCCAGTGTATATTTTTGCTTTCCAAAGTTATAGGCATTTGCAGAAAGACTTTGAGCTAACTTCTTACTCCTGACAATTTTTAAGACTTTCTCGGAAAAATCCGAGGCTTCAAAGGGCTTTGCCAGAAATCCATCCTTGCCGTTTTGCACAATTTTCCCTGGGCCGGCATTGTCCCATGTTACAACCGGTGAACCCTCCACCAACGCTTCAACTACACCCATTCCAAAATCTTCTTCTGGTGCCGTGTATAAATAAAGCGCGCTGTTTTTATATAACATATTGATATGGCGTTCATTGACATACCCTAGAAATTCGACCTTACCTTTCAGGTTGAGTCTCCTTACAAGGAGTTTTATCTCATTAGTATAGTCGGTCTCTTGACCAGTAATTACCAAAATGTAATCAGGATGCTTTTGCAATACAAAAGATAGCGCGAATATGCCGTATTCAAATCTTTTTTGAGCAAAATGACGATTTGTTATTAGAATATAAGGTTTACTGACGGTTTTTTTACCAAGTTTTAGTTTACCTCTTAATCGTGAGGCGTAACTTATGACTTTATGGCTCGGGTTTGCTCCTGCCGGGCAAGAAACCGAATTTATCTTATAAACCGAATCGAGAAGTTTTTTGACGTAGTCGCCATTCGCCAGAACCAAGTCAGATCCTGATATGCTTTTAGAGTCCGCCCACGAAATTAAATTTTTAAATTTATCCATTAGTAGTGCCGTTAGTGAATCCGATGCCTTTTTGGAAAAATATAATCCCGTTTCGTTATCTATTTTTCGAGGGTGTAAAAACCTTGTAGGCTGGGCAAGGTAAGATACATAAGGTACTTTAACAATTTTTTTTACCCACCACGCAATCCAAGGTGACGGCTGGTTTGCAGCAAATATTATATCGAAATCCTTAAATCTGTAAGCAATAAACGGAGCTAAAACACATGTTAAAAGTATCTGAAAAGATTCATGCTCAGGCACTATAAAGGGAATTTGTGGAAGAAAAGTCTTAATATTATATTTGCCGGTGAGGTCTGGAAAGCACTTTTTTTCATTGACAACGGGGGTAAAAATTTCAACATGGTGTCCTAACTTACTCAGACCGCCCGCTTGTTGTAATACCAACTTCTCCCCGCCACCGGAGTAGATAAAGGCTAAGTGAAATATTGCAATTTTCAGTTGCTTTTTAGTCACAGCAAGTTGTTCTGGCCAGTAAAAAGGGACCCTTGTCTTCTACTTGAATATTTTTGAAATGATTTTGGAGTACTTCTTTTGTAAATGAAGTATGAGGAAATTTCAACCTACCCGAAAATGATTGAACTGCCTTTGTCAATTTAAATCTAAGACTTTTCGCATTATGTAAGGTAAATAAAACTTTCGTACCTTTTCTACCAAATTTTTTACATATATTCGCAACTTCGCCAACCGGATTTGTATGATCCTCGAAAAGTCCTAAAATAAGAATCAGGTCAAACTTTTTGGAAAATTTTTCCGCTGGAATTTTTCTATAGTCTTCACATAAAGAATCACCCCTGTAGTTTTTTTGAGCATATGTGATAAATTTTTGCGAAGTATCTATACCCATGTAGCTGGCTTTCTTATAATACTCTGCCGCATCTCCCCTACCGCAGCCTATATCGAGTACTCTCATACCTTTTCTGTCATAGTTCTTAGTAAATTCGTTTAAAAAACCTAAATCTTGTGCATATTTTCGTGGATCAAGATTTGCGTAATAATTTTCCTTTTTTGCCTCAAGCAAACTAACTACCTCACGGTTTGTACACCGCAAATTTTTGGGAGTAGTTTCGTTTATGTATTTAAAAATTCTTTCCAGCCGGCTCCAGTTATCATGCTTTTCAATCTCCCAAGAATGTCCCCAGAGATGGAAGATCCCACCATTTTCCATACAAAAATCCAAATAGTCTTTGCATACAACGTCCCAGGAATTGAAAAACTTACGTATGCTACCCACACCCCAAAATCTACCTCTTCCCATTACTACTCTCATTAGAGGATGATTGTTATATGCATGCATTGTTGTACCGGCAGATAATTTGTCAAAAACATAGGTTTCAAAAAGCCTTATTGTCCTCGCAAAGTTAAAGTCGGCAAAACCTACTAGCTGCTTAATAATCTTATTGGTTGCACCAAATGGGTATGCAAAACTGGTTATCTTCTTGCCAATAACCTGCTCAAGCTTTTCCTTCCCGCGTCTTACTTCCTTCTCCGCAACCTTAGAAGAAACACTACACAAGTTAATGTGATTCAAAGTATGCCCTCCTATTTCAAACTCACTGGAAAGTTCCCTAATCTGTCGATCTTCCATAACCTTCCAATTTTTACCCCTGATCGGTACATAAAAAGTTGCAGGAATTTCGTATTTAGCCAATAACTGGGCAAGTCGCAGATCCTCCACCGATCCGTCATCCCAACTTGTTGTAATAATGAATTTATCCATTTAGCTGTTATACTCTACTAGGTATGAAAAACCCGCCCTACTTCTCACTAATAATACCAGTTTCAAGAAACACCAATCGTATTACACTTAATAAATGTCTTGAAGCGGTTAATAAACAAGACTATAAGCGATTTGAGGTAATATTGATAGAGGAAAGAAACACTTTTTTGTCCAAATCGCAGTCACGCAACTACGGAGCAAAAAAGGCAAAGGGTGATTTTCTGGTCCATATAGATATTGACTATTTACTACCATCAAGCATTCTTCGTAAGTGTAAGAAGCTGATAACCAAAAATGGCGCTGACGCAATTATCCTCCACGAGACTATTAAACCTACAAATACGATTTGGCAAAGAGCCAGAAAACTTGAACGTGACATCACTTTAAATGACATCGAACTCTCAGCTCCCCAAGTTATCTCCAAAAATCTTTTCGAAAAAATAGGAGGATTTGACGAAAGAGTTGACCTACTCGACGATTGGTCGCTTTCTCTTAAATTAAAAACCCAAAAAGCCAATATCCTGCGACTTATAAATCCATTAACACCGGTACACGAACCAACTAATTTTTTTGAAATACTACATAGACGTTACAATAAAGGAAGATCCTATCCTGCTTTCATCGGCTACTACCAAAATATACCTCAAACCCAAATATTACCAAGGCTCGCTAATTATTCTAAAAACTCTAATAAAATCATTCAAAATCCGTTAATTTTCTTTTGTTTGGTTCTTTTAAAAACCGTGGATCAGTTGGCTTTCTGGTTAGGTAGTCTTAATCCCAAGATTGAACCTGATCGTATCTACCAAGATTCGCGAACCGCAAAAACCTATGACGCCGAGCAAAAAACAATTTATGGACGATTAAAACACAAAATAGAAATTAATGCACTTTTAACACTTCTCGGAAAATCCGATGGAAAAATCTTAGAGTTAGGAGCGGGATCGGGAAGGATAACTTCGGTGCTGGTTAAAAAAGGATATACTGTCACTCCGACTGATATTTCCAAAGAAATGCTAGCAGTATACCAAAAAAAAATTGCAAAAAATAACAACCTCCCCACTCCTTTATTGGTTAAATCTGAACAACTTCCATTTAAAAATAACAGCTTCGATTCCGTTATTGCTATGCGGGTCTTTTGGCATATAACTAATGCCGCAAAAAGGGAAAAATTTTTTAACGAGGCCGTGAGAGTTGCCAAAAAGTATATTATTATGGATTTTGCCTATCTAGGTTCGGGAAACGACCATCTTACTAATTTTAAAGAAATTCAATCCCTTACTATCACAAATAATATCAAAAGTGTATCCAAAAAGTACCTTCCTCTCGGAAGACTACTTTTTAAATTTAAAAAGTCTAATCACCAATAGCCTAAACTCCTGAGGCGTGCCATTACTAATTCCTTAGTTTTGTCTCTTCCGCTTCGCTCCGAACCACGCTTTAAGACTTCTTGAGTATTGCCTTTCATATCCAATGATCTGTAACCCCGATCGTACAACGAAACATACGGTACATTGTGGTCTTTAATATACCGCCATATATCTTCTTCGCTAAAATCCAGTATCGGATGAACCCGCATGTGAGTTCTTCTCTCAGAAAAATATCTTTCAACCTTGCGACTTATGTGTTCATCTCTTCGGATAGCAGATATATATGCCTTAATACCGTATTTGGAAACCCCTTCTTCAATTGCTCTAATTTTACTCTTTGATTTAATTCTCAAAACGGTGATCTCCCATTCTTTTGACACTCTATCGATAAATTCCAGTACTTCTGGAAATTCATCACCAGTATCATTGTGAAAAGCCAATACAGGAACGTCTTTAAAGACTTTTCGAACCATATGCACCACGACGGTAGAATCTTTATGACCAGACCACGCTACTGCTATCGACTTATGATCATATGAATCAAAGGCTTCACTAATTATTGCTATACTTTTTTTAACCTTCCCCTCGTGCGACATTAAAAATTTATTATTACACTTAAATTAAGCTTTTGCCATCGATTTTTTGAGGAAATTTTAATTTAAATAACTTGAGCACCGTCGGAGCAATGTCAACTATCTTAGCTTTTCTTATAACACGCTTAATCTGTGGTCCAAACATCACAATAATTCCATGCCTGCTATGATCATAACTGGTACTTCTTAAAAAAACCTGAGGCGTCCAAAGTGCCGAGTCGCAAATGCAGTTGCCGTAGACTAAAATTATATCAGAGCATGTTTTAATATTTCTCCCTGAGTAAATTTCCTCGCGGAGGTGAACAGCAGAAAATACCTTTAAATTTGTATCGGGTATGCAAAGATCTCTTAATTTATCGGCAAGAATTATTTTATCTTCATACTTGCCTTTAAATTTTATCCCACCATAATAATATGCCTTACTTTTATTATGAATTATTTCTTTACCCCACCCCCCTATACCTATATTAAAAAATATTTTCGGAAGATATACATGCATTCGACGCACCATTGCTCCCATAATAGCGTACAAAATAGGATATCTTTGGAAAAGTTTGACCAACCATGCAAAAGGTGAATTGCTCTCAAGAATCTGTGTATTGAATATTTTTATCTGCATAGGTAAATCCCGTATATTTTTGTACCAAACATGTTTAAGCCTGAGATAATTATGGTCGATAAGCCACTTATTGATATAAAATTTCCAATAATACTTTTTTTCTCCATGATCGGATAACAAAATAAAATTTGCCGCCACCGATCCCTTAACAAACCAGCCGAGTTGTTTATCAAGCTCCTCAAAAAACTCTTTAATATTTGGTTGTGCCAAAGCCTCATCCAACGTTTTGTCTTTAATTTTATGAAAGACCCAATCATATGCAGACACCATATAAAAAAAGACTTGCCAATTTCTTTTTTCGAAAAGTTTGATTGCAAGCTCAAATCTTGTTCTTTCTATTTTCAGGTACTCTTTGATTAAATTTTTTACACCAAGAGATGAGGATAAAAAATCCGGGAATACCTTGTACTCCAATAGCCCAGGTAGATCTTCAACAAGGTCGGCAGGATAATAATTTATTTTCCCCGGCCACAAAAAAGAGGCCAGAGCCCTTCCGCGTTTAAGATTTAGTGGAAATAATCCCGGCAAATTTACATAAATCCCAGAAATTCCCGCTTTGTCCAATTTATTAGGAAAGTCGGTGGTTTTTTTATCTATTCCCGATAAAGGTATTATTTGACCCATTTTCTTTCCTGGTTTAACCAAACCCGATACACCGTGTCTTCCCGGGTTTACACCAGTTAAAAAATCAATCCAAGCAGGAAATGTTGCCGGCGGAGTACTGCTTACCAAAGTTCCCTTGGCGTGTTTTTTAATAAGCATTTTTAAGTTCGGCATCACACCTTTCGCAATCACTTTATCAAGCATGTTCCAGCTTGCACCGTCTATTCCGAAAATAACCAATTTAGACTTATTCATACGTTATTTGTGTATAAACATTGAGATTATCAAAGCTATGAAAACTGTAACATAAAGTAGTTGTCAAAAGTAAGATAATCATATATTTTTTAAATAGCTATAATATATTTATGTATTATAAATTACTAAAATCGAAAATCTGTATATTTATTCTATTGGCTTTATTGACCACCAATTACTCTACAACCTCGGCAGACAGCGAAAAACCCGGACTTATTAAAGCATTTGCTTACAACGAACACAAAGGCAACGGGGTTTTCGACCAGCAAGATTATGGAATGGAGGGCTGGAACATTTGTTTAGAGAAAAAAGGAGAGGTTTTAGAAGTGTGTAAATTATCGGATGAAAACGGCAAAGTGGAATGGTCCGAAGTTGCACCTGGAACTTACACAATTGGTGAGAAATTGAGTGAAACTCAAAAAAAAGCCGGTTGGTTTGTAAATGAACCAAATAGCAACACATCCTACGAAGCGGTTGTTGATGAAACCGAAACACGTTATTTCCTACTTGGTCAAGAAATCGAGAAAGTCAGTTTCGGCAACCGCCTAGCCGAAATCCATGGCCATGTAACTTATGACCAAAACCTCGACGGTATTTCACAACTGAATGAACCCCTTCTGGGCAGATGGCAGGTTTATTTAGATTTAAATAAAAACGGTAAAATAGACAATTCCCTATTCTGGCAAGGTTGTACCGACATGGGAGTAATCAGCGATTGTTTACCCAACGGAGAAGAACCCTATCTTTGTTCCAATCCTGTAGACGGAACATGGCACATAAGGCAAATTCCTAAAGGTACATATATGGTACGATTGGTTCCTAAAGAAGGGTGGTCAATTACAGGCAACGTATCTTACACGCTTAGCGTTAATGGTTCTTCTGGGATCCAATGGTCTGATTTTGCCGTAGCGAAGATTGATAACTCAGTTCCTTCTGACGACGAACTAATTGGGACCTGTACTGATTATAGCGATACATTCAGAGTTTACAAACAATCACCTACCCCCACATTACAACCGACCCCTCTTCCAACCCCGATACCACCGGAACCCTCGCCTACCCCTACCCCCTTTCGCTTTTATCTACGGAAAAAATTAATAGAATTGTTAAGTGTATTTTTTTGAAGTAAAAATAATCAATGAAACTCTTTGATTATGAAAAGAAAATTTATAGCAGAAGGCAAAAAGGACACATCAGATTATTAAAAGGCGGCGTCGTTGGGCTTTTGCCTAAAGAAATAAAAGAGCTTACTGCTAAAAGTAAGGTTTGCGACCTAGGTTGCGGTGCCGGGTACTATACAGGAGAAATACTCAAAAAGAATTGCCCAAGATTAAAGGTCTACGCAGTGGACATATCAAAAAATGCGATTAGCCAGGCTAAGGCAAATTACAAAGGCATAAATTTCAGACGAGCTTCGGCCTATAAACTTCCATTTACAAACGCTTTCTTCGACGGGGTCATAGTAAACTGCACCCTAGAACACCTTGGAAAGCCACAAAACGCTTTAAACGAAGTAAGACGTGTATTAAAACCGGATGGTCTCCTTTTTTCAGTTACTCCAATCGAGGGAGCCAAATTTGTTTTTTTCCAAGATGCCACACTTTCCAGGAAGTACCACGGGCATCTGCAAAGATTTGACCAAAAGACTCTACTGAAACTACTAGAATCTTCGGGATTTGACATCAAAAGATATTATTTTTCAGGCTTTATATTCTGTCAATTAATATCAGGTGTATATCTTAGGCTACTCAAAATGCTAAATAGACCTCAAGAATATCAACCCTCTGACAGTAAATTAAAACCAATAAAATACTTGCTAAATTTCCTAATTAATCTTGAATCATTTCTTATTCCAAATAAAATTCCGGGTCTTTATATGCACGTCATTTCCTCAAAAAGCAAGTAATGTGGGCGGTTTGGCCTTTGAAATTCTTTAATAGTTTTGATTCGCAATAAACCAAAACAAGACCCAAAAGCATTATCTTCTTTCCAACTTTTGACTTAAGTCCACTTTTTGTCCTTCCAACTGCCACATAAACTCCCGAGTTAAATAGGTAAAGATAAAAAAAGTACATAAAACTTAATAATTGGTACAAAAAATGATAGCTATAGTAAACCGACCCAATCTCAAAATCACTTGCTTTTAATAAATCAAGAATTTCTTTGTGTTTAAACTGGTTAATATGACCTATGGGTTTCGCTTTTAAATTGACTTTAAAGGCTAACTTTAGCCAACCGTCAATTGTCGTCAAATCTGCTTCGCAGGGAACAACAAGATGAAACATACTACCCCTTTTTAAAACCCTAGATATCTCAGCAATTACTTTTTTAGGCTCTTTGATATGCTCTAAAACGTCAAACATCAACACACTCTCAAAGTGACTATTTTTGAAGGGCAGTTTATGAACGTCGGCATAAACAATCGGAAAAGGGGGCTTTGCCGTTCTATTGTTATCGCACCCTTTTATAATTAGCTTTTTATTTACCCTTAACAAAGCTGAAGTAATTTCACCGTTGCCGCATCCAACGTCAAGCACTTTTCCCTCCCTTTCTTTTAAGGCTGATGAGGCATATAGAAAATGAAAGTACCTGATGTTATATTTTTGATCGGGATATTTGGGAAATTTCATAGTAGTTTCAAGGAAACCACGAATTTTAATTCGTGGAGGAATTGAACCTGATATATCATCCTAACTCGGGTGTAAAACCGCAGATTCATAATCTACGGAGGATGCTATTTTCCAAAAGGCGGGTATTTTTAGAAAGATTAAAAAAAATTTTTGCTCTTTCACGATTCGAGTTAATAATTTGTATATTTTCCATTGCTTTTACTAAATCTTCGACACTGCCTTTTTTGACGACAATATTTTTGTTGCCAATTTCTTCTGGTATTCCCCCGCTGTCTGACCCAATTATGGAAAGTCCCGATGCCATTGCTTCCATTAAGGTATAGCTAAAAAACTCCTCCCACCACTTTATCGGACCCAGATACCGGTTAATACTTGGTGATACAAATACGTTGGCCATTCTATAAATTCTTGGAAGTTCGGTGTGTCTCATGTAACCGAAATTCTTAACTCCTGGTCCTTTCGGTTTAATACTACCCTTACCAACTACCCAAAGCCGATCAGTTTTGTGGTTCATATAATACATCCTCCAGGCATTTAGTAAAACTTCGACTCCTTTGTACTTTTCCAATTCCCCAACATACAAAAAGATTTTTTCACTTTTTTGTTGGTTTTTACCCGGAAAAAACCTTTTTAGATTCACTCCGTGATAAATTATTTTGATTTTGTCCTTGGCAACCCCGAGTCTCAATAAAGTTTCCCTGGCAAGTTTACTCCTGGCTATAAAAAGATCCGTATTCTTCAAAACCTTTCTAACTGTGTGAGAATACGGAGGAATAAAATAAGCAGGATGTAAAAAAGACGTCCAAACTTCTGTGATTAGTGGAATCTTAATCACTTCAGCTACTTCTGCAGCCTGTCCAGAAAAAAAATGGTATAGTTCATAAGTTTCTAAAAAATCTAGATCATAACAGGCAGCGCGTAGTCGATCCAGTTCTACCCAACTTTGGTGTGTTCTTCTGCCTAAAATCAGCTGGACCGGGTCAAAACCAAAGGATTTACGTAGAGAAAGATCACGATGTTCCAAGGAATTTTCTTTACAATATTCTCTAACCTCCTGACCTGCATTTCCGGTTATAAATACTGGTTCTAATTGTTTGAAACTCTTAGCAAATTCGGCTTGTGTAACCCTGGGCATTAGCCCCCTTACAACACCTATCTTTCTAGTAGTCGATATCTTCATTGCGGCTGTCTAAACTTATCCCTTTAAACTTTATCCTTTCCAAAAATTTAAATTTTAAAAGTCCCAAAAGATACAAAACTGAAGCAATGACTCCCCCCAGGGATGCAATATAACCTATGATTTGTTCCGGCATAACAGCCATTGAAAATATTAATTTGTCGCCTTCTCCCATCTCAGAAAGATCTACGTACATGAACCCAGGTCCGGCATATTCGATTATTAAATTATTGTTTACCTTCCAGTATGGGAAATAACTTTCTTTGAAGTATAGTCCATAGCCATCCGCAATTGGTTTATTAAGTATAACCTCAACTTTATCCGGATTATTCATAAGGACGTTGAAATCCGTTCCTATTTGTAAATTTGTAATATTACCTTCTCCCAAAAGCCACAAGATAATATTTTCCATTAAACTGACTTCAGGGTTTTCGCTCTCATAGTTTTTAATATGGCCGAGTGTATTCATACCGGACCAGACTATTTTGCCCTGTCCATAATAACCCCCTGCTACTAACGTGCCATCCGAAACACTCAAAATCGGTTTGGCCCATTGCCTCAATTCCCCACTTGAAACTCCCCAAGGAAGATCGTTCCATATAAGCGGTTCAATTCCCGCTGTATCTACGTCTGAGTTGTCAAATAAATCGGAGTTAACTTGGAAGTCGTCAACTTTGCCGAAGTTTGTCCAGGTAAGATTTTCTGTCGGGAAAAATTCTGCGGTTTTTCCGATCTGCCAGTCCTTCGAAACGTATTGCCAACCAGTGTCGATAAATATACTCCCACCCCCATTAAGATAATTGTCCAATAATTCCCAAGCCTTTTCTTTTCTTTCGTATTTATAGCCATATAAAAATATTAAATCATAACTTTTCAATTCATTTATCGTGTAATCATCAACATTTTCGGTTCCTTTAATAAGCATTGCAGAATCATACGCTATAATGCCAAGGTTTGACTTTTTGAAAACTTCGTCATAAACAACCGGGTTTGAAGTATTACCAATAACAAGAATTTTAGGTTTATTATTTATTGCAATGTTGGTTTCGGGATTGTCTAGCGCTAAAATAGGTTGCTCGTCAATCCTTGTAAATCCTTCTCTTTCGTATCTGGGTAGCGCAGTATCTTGGTTTCCTCCGAAAACTATATGTTTTATACCATACCACTTAGCAATATCTAAAAGTGTCGAATGATCCGGATACACTGGATCGTCGGCGTAGAAGTTGCTTAGTTGATAACCCCAAAACCTATTTATTAACCAAGCCGTATTAATATAAACGGGTAAAGCGGGTGTTGTGTTCTTAAAATAGGGACTAACTTTAGAAAACTCAACAGCTCCAACAGAAAGATCATATCTAGCAAAAATGTCATCCGGGATCTTTGCAAAAAACCCTCGGTAATCAAAGATTTCATCTGTTTCACTTGGTTTTTTCTCAACTATTTTGCCGTTTTTGTAAATATGCTTAGGGCCGGATTTGAAATCTAAATCCTGCCTAAATTCGGATAGCCTTGCGGTGTAGTAATCCTTAGCAAATAGTTGATTTTTTAAGCTGTCATACTTTGCGGCACAGAAGGTAGAACAATTTTCGACTAGGTTCACAACCTCCGCATCTGAAAAACTACCGGTACAAATTCCGGTTTGATTTTTTTGCTCTTCACACAGCTGTAAAAATTCAGGTATGTTAAAGGTGCTAGTAAATAATTTACTTCTGCAATGAGGATAGCTTCCTGCAATACTTTCCACGATACACGGATCGTCCATTCTCATCTTCCAAACATCTCTATAATCTAGCTTTCTTGAAGTCAAGGTGACCTCTTTGCCGTAAGAAGCTTGGTCTTTGTAAATCCAAAGAATTGATAATGTCGCGATAAACCCAAAAATTGTGGCCAAGACATGTCTCACTTGAACGTATTTTTTAATCAGTGTTAGTGAATAATAAAAAAGGAAATAGACGGACGACGCGGCAATGATGGGAATGCCAACTCTAGGTACATAAATAAAGGACCTCCACGAAGCAAACACACCAAGAATCGGAATAAATTTCATGACAATCGTCACCCAAACATCGATGGAGGCATAAAGCAAAAGAAGTGTCGTAATATTAAAGGCTAATTGGTCTTTCTTCTTTGAGAAAAAGACCAAAATAGAGCCCAAAATAAAGAGTGTGGAGATGGTTATTGGGAAAGATATATTTCTAAAATTATACGCGGGTACAAATTTATCGAGCTCAGGTTTAAAGCTTAAAACCTCCAGTGTGTTAATTTTGTTCCTTTTGTATTCGTCAACCCTAACCTGCCCACCCAAATTACCTCCCGAATCTGCAATCTTTGAATATTTGTAGAAAGGGAAAAACCAAAACCCGGCCAGAAGTATCCCTAACAATATTGTGATGACAAGAGCTTTGCCATAACCCAATAGAGTTTTCAATCTATCCTTTTGAAAGAAAGACAAGGAAAGAGCGTAGAGAACCATAAAGGTTGCTGCTGCAGTTGCGATTGTTCCGTGAGCAAGGAGCGAAAGGGCAAGAAAGATTGAAGAAAACACAACATAAATTCTTTTGGGCTTGTCCAAAAAAGCACAAAAAAAGATTATAGTAGGGGCAAAAAGGATAGATGCTACACTTTCTGCGTAAAAGCCCCATTCAAACAGAAATATCCATGCAATTGGAGAGATGACATAAAAAAGGCCTGCCAAAAAGGAAATCAAAATATTTTTGGTTCTGGTGAGAGCAAAAAAATAAATTCCCAGCGAAAATAACGGTACAGACAAAAATCCTACCAACTTGAGGGTTTCAACTAAATTTAAGTGGGTAATTCGAGAAATAACTATCAATGCTGTGTGTGTAAGTATTGGGTATGATGCGGTTAGGCTCACACCACCGCCTTCGAGATGGTTCCAAAAAGGATAATTCGGAAAGTAGTCGGCTAAGGTTTTAAGGTGAGACAAATAAACCAAAGTGTCGGACCCCTGAATACTTGTTAAATACTCCCAGCCGACAATAAAAGCAACCCAAATATAAAGTGTCAAAGTAAACAAAGTTACGAGAAGTAAAACAACGAATTTTAAAACTTTATCCATTATCTTTTAATTTTACCACTGCCCAAAGGTCGTGTGCCAGGAAAATCTTCAAAGGGCTTAATAGTATTATTTTCTCGGAAATTGGATTTTCGAAAAGGTAATCGACCAATTTAGCGGCAAACTTTACCCAACCTGGAATATTCGAATTCATCGCAATTCTTGAAGAGAAATAGAAATGGCCGTCATTTGTCAGAGTAATGGACTTTTTGCCTTTAAAGCCTTTAAAAAGTTTTTTAAGGCGAAAGTAATTAAAAACGTTTACGTGGTATTCTTCCGACTCAAACTGCTTTATTTTTAAAAGCTTTTTGGCAATAGACATAAAAGGGCCAAGGTAAAAAGAATTGGGTGAAGTTGCCACCACAAAACGGCCCCCTGGTTTCAAAACTCTTTTAACCTCCAACAATACCTTCTCGAGCTTGTGAGGGTAAATGTGCTCAAATACATCCAAACAGATTACTTTGTCAAAGTAATTGTCGCGGAAGCTAAGCCTTTCTGCGTCAGAAACACTAAAGTCCGCATTTTTTGCTCGGCGCTCTTTGGCCAGGGCAATAGCTTCAATGCTATAATCAACTCCCCAAACAAAGGCTCCGCTATCCGAAATTACTTGACTAACCTCGCCGTTGCCGCAGCCCAAGTCTAAAATCTTTTCTCTTGGTCTTGGCTCCAGATATTCAATTCCCCTTGCTATTCTATTCTTCCTTTCCGAATACAAATAATCGGATCTGGGGTGTTCGTGGTGTATATCAAAGTATGATTTACTATAAACTTCTGGTAAAACCTGCTCCTCTTCTAATGTAGACAAAAAATCTTTAGCGTAGCGCTCCCACGTCAAATTTTTTTTGATCCATACTCTTCCCTTTTGACCTCTCAGCTCATACTTCTTCCCATTCTTTATAAAATCCAGTATTTTTCGGTAAACATTACCCACTGTTGGTTTAACAAACATGCAGTATTCCGACAAAACTTCCGTTAACCCCGAGTCGTCAGAAATTATAGAAGGCTTCGCGTAAATCAGCGCTTCAAGAGGGACGGTGGAGAACGTCTCTCTGGTTCCCGGCATCAAGACTAAATCACACTTTTTATAATAGTGGCCCAAATCTTTGTTTTCGACATAACCGGTAAAAACGGCGTAGCTTTCTAAATTCAATCTTCTGCATTTTTTTTCAAGACCAACCCTTTCCGGCCCATCTCCTACAAATGTCAATTTTGTATCAATGCCTTTTGCCCTTAATCGTTCCAACACCGCAAGCGAAACGCGCGGATTTTTTTGAGGATTCAAAGTACCAACCTGCAGCAATTTCAAAGATTTTCTAGATCGCATTGTAGATCACCTTCGCTTTCAAGCCGTAGCGGCTTTTAACCTCTTTCGCAAGCATTTTTGTGGGAGTCACAATGGCATTCGTTTTGCGGACAAGAAATTCATCTAGACCATTCAGAAATCTCCAATCAAACAGGTTGTGTACCGACCAGACGACCTTTTTCCCAAACAACCTGGCTGAGACAACGCATACCCACAAAGAGGGCGGGTTGTGCGGATTAAGGACGTCAAAATTTTTGACATTTTTTAAAACAAGAATAAAAAGTACCGGTGTACCTAAAATAAACAATGCAAGTTTAAACTTCCTAAACAGAATCTGCCAAAATCTTGAAGGAAGAATAAATTCAACTCTCCGAGAGCCTTCGGGTAGCCTGCCCTCATCCAAAAAAAGGCAGGCAATTTTTGAAGGATGACCGAGTTTGTTTAAAGCTCCGCAAAGCTTCACCGAAACCGTCTCTGCCCCTCTATAACTTATCCATGGCTGAACTATGAGAAACCTCATATAATTAATTGAAAGTATAGCGCAAAATGGTAATTCATAAACTCCCTATATCTGCCGTTATGGTAATTTACAACGAAGAGGCTGTTTTGGAACGGGCCCTAGAATCTTTAGCAGATCTGGTCGACGAGATCATCATCGTCCACGACGGCCCGTGTAAAGATAAATCGCTTCAAATTGCAACAAAGTACAAAGCCAAAATTTACGTCAGAAAACACGTCGGAATATGCGAACCCCACCGGCCTTTAACTTACAAAAAAGCTAAAAATGATTGGATACTGCAAATTGATGCCGATGAGTATTTGTCTGAGGGCTTGCGTAACAATTTGGGGAAGCTAATAAACACCAAAGTGGACATTTACGATTTTTCCTGGCCAGGTTTTTACAAAAATAGACACTATATCGGACCCTACAAAAGAGCTTTATTTAAAAAATCCAAAATAGTTTATTTCGGACTTAGACATCACGACCCAGTGCCTTTGAATAAGGATGTTGTAGTTAAAAAATCAAACTACAGGGTAATCCACAAGCCGAATTATGAATACCTTGAACTAAAATCTTTTGGCTGGAAATATGGCAAATACACCAAGATTCATGCTTGGCAGTTGACCAAAGGATTGGAGAAAATTCCGAAATGGAACTGCGAAGAAATTGTGTTAGATTTAAAAGACAAAATAAGAGTTGACCACCCTATCGTTCTTGGAATTCTAGGTAGCATGGCTTATCACACACTCTTGGGGCTTACTAAATTCCTACGAAAAGCACAATTTTATTACTTAAAACAGGGAATCTTCACAAGCATTTATTGTGGATTGGTGTTTTACTATGTAGCGCTTTTCAAAAAAATAGATACAGCAAACTGAGTTTATTCAAACTCCTTGAAATCCGTGGGTTCTTAGCCCACGGAGGTTCATTTCTTAACCGCTTTAATATGAATACCCGCGCCCGGAACAAAGTACAAAATTTGAGATTCAAAGTTTGTCAATCTTGTTATTGTATTTTTAAAAAACGTTAATACTTTTTTATTCTCCAGGTGCTGTTCAATTCCAGTTTCTAATCGTCTGCCGACAAGATCCACAACCGTAAAAAAACCTACGTCTACTATTTGGCCAAGTAAATGCGCACCGTATCGCTTTTTCTCAAGCTTAAAGCCTTTTTCTTTAATCTTTAAGTTGACATCTTTTTCCTTAAAGCCTTGAATGTGGCCGGCCAATTCTCGCTTACTTTTCCAGCCCAATTTAGAAAACCAATAATGGAGAGAAAATACCGAACCTTCTAGGGGTATAAATGCGCTCAAAATTCCACCATGTTTAACTACCCGAGAAAGTTCATCGAGAGCTTCGTAAGGCTTTTGCAGGTGCTCGAAGACATCCTCTACGATCACCGCATCAAAAAAGTTGTCGGCAAATGGCAGCGCGTAGACGTCACCGACCTTAAAGGCAACACCCTTATTACTGCCTTTTGCATGGCTAACCGCTTTTCGGGAAATGTCTACTCCATACACTGCTAAATCCGGCCGGTACATACTTATAGCCTTAGCAAAACCTCCACCACCGCACCCGGCATCTAAGATCCTTCCCTTAACCTTAGCTAAATCGGAAAGTGTGTATTTGAGCCGTAAGTATGAGAGGTAGGTCGGTACGAGCCGCACCTCATTACCTCCCCAAACTTTTTCTTCATAGTCAAAATTAGTCATTGCCGTCAATTTTGTTGGCTAAAAACCGGGCAAGTTCATCGCCTACAATTTTATGCCCATCGATAGTCCAATGGCCATCAAAGGGATAATAAAGCGGAAAAACATTACTTTGGCGTAAGGGGTTATAAAGCTCTAGTGTAGCAATACCACTTTTACCCAATTCTTCCATTATGGTGTCGATCGGTCTTGGTTCATATAACTTTTGTCTCTCAATCCCAAGTGCTTCTCTCCCGCTATCCCATTCTTTGGCGTCAATGTAGTTGCCCCGAGGAACTACAGTAACGGCATAGTCGATACTTTTTGTCTTAAGAAAATCTCCTATTAAATTCAAGTTAGCGATATTTAAGTTCCAAGACTTATCGAAATTTTCCCAATCATTTGCTTTCGCAAATAGGCTTATATCCCAGGATAAATTGGTTCTCGTCAATTTCTTTCTCCTATTTAGTATTTCGGTACCTACTTCTGAATGCACAACCTGAAATAATCTGGATTTTAGCAAAAATGTAGTCAGCGGTGGTTCGGGAGGTGGCCAAACTTCGACAAAAGTATCCGTACCGAAACCCAAATCTTCTTTCATTCTAAAATATCTCTTCCAACCTCCGTAATAGTAGTCGTCGTGTAAATCAGAAAGATCAAAAAAGGCAATGACAAGATCCGGTTTTAACTTGCCGACATTTTCTTTTAAAAATTCCAGTTCCAGAATTGGGGAGTAGCTCCTGGTACCGGTGTTGATTATGTCAACTTTATCCCCTCCCATGGCGTCATCCAGAATCTTTTCGGCAATCGTGTCAAACCTCTCTGTTATCTCAACACCCCAGCCTTCGGCAAACGAGTCACCCACGATAAGTACACGGAAAATTTTGCTGTCTTTGGCACGTATATCGTCGTCCCGAAATCCGAAACTGTTTGTTGCAATTTCTGTCTCGTACTCTTTTGCCTTTAGAACTCCAACACAGCTCCGTATCAATTTATGATGAAGTCGTGCATCTTTAACCTGGCAATCTGTCAAACGCTCACCCATGGCGATTCTCGATAACCCCCAGAGGTCTTTTATTGTGTAAAAATGCAAAGATACTTCTAAAATAAAAAGACCCAAGAACGCGCCTATAAATATAACCGAAAATTTAATTAACAATTTGTTCGATCTCATCTAACTTCACCCTATATACTCTGGTACCTCTATTGTCTTCCAGTAATTCAAAGTATTTCTCCTCCCTTAGAACTGCTTTTACGAAATTGTCGGAATTCTCTGACGGAGCAAAATTACCTGTCAAAACTGCCAGTTCTGCGTCAGTTTTAATAAGCCATTTGAAAATCTCAAGTCTAAATTCACCCCAGTTTTGAAAAGGATCGTCTCCCCCTTCATAGTAATAAAAGGGGTTGTAAAGCTGAGAAATCAAACGCTCAGCTGGTATTTTTTCCTTGTCAATTAAGTAGTATGTCAGAGTTGCTCGACCCTCGGGGAGAAGGATATTACCCTGTCCTTTATAATGTTTTGCAATTGTACCGGCAAATACTTCGTCGCCTTCAAGCGGACCCATCGCTCGGGAGTAATGATAATTTATGGATAACCACGAGATTTGAGAAAGTAGTAGTAGAACCGCCAAAACCAAAGAGCCCAAGACCATCACTGCGCGTCTGAGTACTTTGGGAAGAAATCTAGGCAAGAAATAAAGAAGTAAAATCGATAACATACTTGCTATAAATATGTACGGCCACACCACCAACCTATCTACAAAATTTCGATCGATAACGGTCACGATGCCATCTTCTGGATATCCATAAAGGTAGGAGCCAAATCCGAAGACAAAAGATAAGTGTGATATACTTGCCAAACCAACTAAGAAAAATAAATAACCCCTTGGTCTTTTTAAGAGTATCGCCAAACCGCTTACAATCGACGCTACTGATATTATTTGAGAGATTGTTTTTATTAGTTGTACCTTAGTCGATAATATTACTCCTTCTTTGATGAACCATTTTCCAACCACTGTAGCTAAAAAATTGTGATAAATGGGATATATTGGATTACCAGTATAATCAAGTAGATATTTCATATAAAGTACAAAAGGAATAATATAGCCAACAACTAAAAATATTTTTGCCTGCGAGTTCTTTCCCTTGAGCAAAACTGAGATTACCAAACCGATACCGAAAAGCCAGTATTCACTTCGCTCCATCCCCGCAAGCATCCAGACAAATCCAGTCCAAAATGCATATTTAGGCCATATGTATATTCCCAAAAGAAGGAAAAAAAATCCCAAAGGTTCTTGCATTCCTAAAGTGTCCGAAAATAGACTTACCGGCAAAAGCGAGGCAAAAGCGGCCGATAAAATAGCCGAGTAGATATTAAAATGTCTGTAAATGATTAAGTAAACTAAAACGACAGATAGTGACCCAAAAAGTACCGATATCATCCGGGGAACAAGAATGCTCGTCGAACCCGAAATCACAAAACCAATTATTACAACAAGCGGGTGGAGTAAACCCCAGTAGTACTCCAGTCCTTTAAAATCCCAAAGCCTTAAAAAACCTTGCTTGAAGCCAACGTCTTTGGACAAAATCGCGATCTGCCAATGGTGATAGACGTCTCCATACCAGTTTGGCCCAACTTTAAATGGGTCCGTGAAGTAAAATAGATATACAAGCCTCGGCAAGAGAGCCAGAAGAAAAACTATAACCGGTATTGTATATATCCACAATATAGAATTAGTACTGCTACGATCCTTTTTAGGTCCAGCCTCCTTTTCGACCCTGTGCATTTCATACTCCTCATCTTCCTGCAGTACCCTGTCAAAAATTTTTCCAAGCATACAATAAACTATATCAAAAATTTCATATATAAGTAATTGACTCTAAGTAATCTTGACTGGATTGTATACCAAGATAGAATTTCACTAATTTTTACCTGATTATTTACTGACTGAAATATGAATGTTACATTTATACATAACCTATGCCGGTCCTTAAGAGCAAGTATATAAAAGATGACATATTCAAAATAATTGTGGAGAATATCCCTTTACCTTGCGTTGATATGATCGCTGTTAGAAAAGTTGCAAAAAAATATGAGATTGGAATAGTTATTAGGAAAACAGGACCTGAAAAAGACAAGTATGCAATTGTAGGCGGAATAGTAAGAAAGGGTGAAACAATAATCCAAGCTATGAAGCGTCATCTGGAAGACGATCTTGGTCTAACTTCATTTGAGTTTATAGCCTGTGACGAGTTCCATCCCTTTTTTTTACAGCGCTATTATCATAGTGAAAAAGCAGTGGATAATAGTCATGGATATGACCCCACAAAAGATGCACTTACCCCAATCTATCTCATTAAATTAACAGGTACTCCAAAACCAAAAAAGCAGGCAAGTAATTTCATATGGATTTCGGAAAAAGAAATACCGTCTCCCAAAAAAACTGGATATCAGACCGGAATATCAATGAAAGCGGCTTTTAAATATCTGAAAAGTTTGCCTCTTGCCTTAAATGAAGTATTATAATCTTTTACCTTCTATAGCATTCAACATTGCTTTTTCAAGTACATCCACGTGATGTTTCCAGCTGAAGTTATCTTGAGCAAATTCGTGAGCTTTCTCCCCCATCTCTACTCTTTTTTCTTTATTCTCCAAAAGCCAAATAATTTATTGTATTCGCTGCAGAGATAAAACTGCCTTGGTTCGTCTTCTATAATTTCCGGAAATCGACTAGCCTTTTCTAGCCAGAAATTATCATTCTCGTCATCGCAAACACCCGATACCTCCATTGACATCACAGGTCCCGATCCTTTTTTTGCATAAAATTGATGATACATTCCGGGCACGGTACATACCGATTCCCCGGGAGCTAAAGATAATCTCTGTCCGGCCTTTAAGGTTACTTTGCATCCGTCGACAGAAACTGTCAATTTAGCGCCAGAAAGATGAGCGTTTCGATCTTGCTTCCAAAAGCGATATATAATTATTCCTCCTCCTACATTAATTGCATCTTCCATCTTAATCCGGTGATAATGAATTGCTGATTTTTGCTCCTCTTTTAAGTACATTAATTTCTGGGCATAGGGTTTGGGATATTCACTTGATCCCTTTTTGCCGTTTCTTAAAGTAAAAATTATCCTGCCTGTTTTCTCAAAGTCCCCTGACCCGAAATCAGTTACATCCCAACCTAGTCTTGCAGTAAAAATTTCCTGACAGGATCTTTTTTCTTTTTTCCAATCAGAGATTGTCCAGTATGCAAACGGCGGAAGTGGAAAATTCCTACTTTCAAAAAACTTAATTGCGTCTTTTATAGTGTGATTGATTTGTGAGCGGTACATTGCAAATATAATTGCTTCAAAGCCTTTTGTCTGCGAGAGCATCAAGTATTGCACCTTCCAATACATCTATATGGTGCTTCCAGGTGAAGTTTTTCTGGACATGCTCATGCGCAGCTTTTCCCATCTCAATCCTTTTTTCCTGATTCTCAAGAAGCCAAATGATTTTATCTGCATAATCTTTAACCTCGTAAGGTTTTGCTAGGAAACCTGTTTCTTTATCTTCAATCGTTACTGTTGGTCCACCCCTCTTCCAAGCCACTACCGGTACACCAAATTCTTCTGCCTCCACAACTCCCATTCCATAGTCCTCATTCGGAGCGGTATAAACATAAACTGCAGCATTTTCGTAAAGCTCTCCCATGTACTTATCATCTACCTCCCCAAGCCAGATAACATTTCCTTCTACTTTTAACTTTTTGGCCAAGTTTTGCCACTGGGAAGTCACATCCGTAAATGCACCTGTTATTACAAGCTTTACTTTAGGAAATTTCTTTAAGACATAAGGCATTGCCGAAATCGCATAGTCGAAACGCTTTTGAAGGTAATGACGATTAGTAAGGAGAATATATGGCTTTTCGATAGTATGCCCATTTACTTTGATAATTCCTTTATAGTATTTATCCTTACTTAACCTTAACTTTCCGTGAGGAAAAGGATCGCATCCAGCTGGACACTCTAAAAACTCTTTGCCGTAAATTGTTGAAATTACGTTCCCAATGTAATTACCGTTGACTGTCAGAAAATTAGCTTCTCTAGTCGACACCTTATCAAGATACCAAACTAGGGGTTTGACTGGGCGTATAAGCTTTTGCAAAAGTACAAAATTTTTATTAGCCCTCCAACCAGTACTTACATCAATTGAACGCGGGTATATCATCCTGTTTGGCTGATTCAAATAAATCACATAAGGCTTTCTTAGAAGTTTCGCATATACCCAAGCAAGCCAAACTCCTGGTTGATTTTCACCAATAAAAACATCATATCTTCTAAACTTAGAAAAAAGAAGTGGAGCAAGAAACGAAGAAAAACCCATATCCATTGCATCACTAAAGGGAATGAAGCGAGGAAAGGAAAAAAGAATTGGTCTTGGCCTGGCTTTTTTTAATAGCGATGGGTAACACTTTTCCCAATCAATAGCTGGAGCATATAAATCTACTTCATACCCTCGTTTACGAAGCCCCAACACTCCCTCCAATGCAATCCTTTCTCCTCCTCCAGAGTAAACAAAAGAGCAATGGAAAAACCCTATCTTTGGTTTTTGATTTTTAGATTTCATCTTTTCGCCAACTACTCTATTCTAAACCATTTGTATTTGCAATATGAATTAAAATTAGATAAGTGGTAATTATTAATCGCCAAGTACTTTAAGTTAAAGCCTATTTAACAATAAGTCCTTTGTAGTCGAACTTAACAGGAAATATTTTGGACTCTTTTGGAAGATTTTTTTGCCTTCGAATCTTATTAAAAAACTTTATCAAGGCTTTTGTGTCAGGAGTATAGAAAAGCATGCTCCCGCCACCACCAGCACCCGTTGCTTTCCATGCTAAGTAACCTCCCTTTAGTCTACTTGCCAGTACTTTCATTGTGTTTGTTACAACACCCGAAAACGGTTTTCTATGCAATTCTCTGGATTCATTTATCAAATCAGTCATCGCAACCTGATTATCAATTTGCCCTGCCATTAGCTTTGCCACTTTGCTCATTTGCTTTATTGCAGGAATAATTTTTTTATAGTTTTTAGGTGAAAAGACAATGTTATGCATATCTACAGATTCATGTTTTTGCCCTGTATAAATAATAACCAGTCTTTTTTCTAAATGTTTAGTCCGTTTTCGCTCTATCGGATATTTATTAACCTTGTTATCTTTTCTGAACTCCCAAAGGTTAACTCCTCCTTCCAAAGCGGCTGCCTGATCCTGCAAACCCGCTCGATGATGGAGAACTTGATTCTCAAATGTATAAACTTTAAATATCTTGTCGGTGAGTGAGAACTTGTCTAAAATTGCAGGATTAGACGCAATCATAAAGGTAGTTCTTATCGCAGCAGACACTCCAAGTCCACTATTTGTAGGAACTTCCCTCACTGAACAAACAAAGTCGCCATTTAGCCTCCTGGTATAAACTCGCTGTTTGATGGCTGCGTTTAGTAAAAATCCTCCATAATCCTGCCTATAAGGATCACAATCAGGCCAACATGCTGATATATCAACTCGCACGGGTGCAGAAACTTTTTTAAAATTCTTCATATTTCGTGAATTGCCTTCGTATTGAAAATTAACTATAGCATATCGTCAATTTCCCAATGTGGCTTTTTTATCCATCAAAAGTGAGACTGCAGTCTTAACATCCTGGGAATATTCCTTTTTGGTAATCAACACTCCTTTTTGGGATGCAACAATAACCAATCCTTTTACTTTGGTTACAACAACATCCACTCCCGCGCTTACAACCAAATTATCCTTAGCAGACAGAAGAATAGTTAAGTTTTTCGGGTGTGTAAATGAATAGACGGCATTTTTTGCTTTATCTTTTTCTAGATTGTTCCATACCTCTTGCCAGTTGCTAACATCACTCCAATAGTACTCCCCGATAATCATGGCAAAATTTTTCGCCTTTTCAGATATTGCATAATCTATAGAAATTTTAGGCACCTTCGGAAAATATTTTTTTAAAGCTGTTTTTTCATTGTTTGTGCCTAGTGCTCTGTCAATTAGTTCTAACCATTTGTAAATATTTTTTGCGTGTTTTCTAAGCGCAGATAGATATACATCTGCTCTCCAGACATAATTGTTAGCATTCCAAAAATGTTTCCCTGAGTTAATATAATCTCTGGCGATTCTTGACCTTGGCTTTTCAGTAAAGTTATCAATATTAAATATATCCGTTTTACTAATTCTTGAAAGTTTTTTGCCTTTGTGAATGTAGCCAACTCCGGTATGAGCATAAGAAGGTACCACTCCCACAGCAATCAGCATCTTTGATCCATATGCATATTCAGCGGCGACACTCATAGCTTTAAGATAATTTTTCTCGGGGTCAATTATTTGATCAGCTGCTGCATTAACTATTACTGCATCGGGGTCTTTCTTTCGTATATACAAAGCTCCCAGACCGTGTGCGGGTCCGCTATCACGTCCTTCAGGCTCGACAATGATGTTAGCAGGTGGTAACCTCGGGCAAAGACCAAGAATTATTTCTTTATATTTATTGCCAACTATGCCTACATATATTCTCTTCCATGGCAATAATTTTCGAACCCTGTCAATTGTCAATTCAAAGAGTGTTTTACCGGCAAAAAGCCTCAAGAATTGCTTAGGAGTCTTTTCTGTTGACAGCGGCCACAGCCTTTTCCCAGGACCACCAGCCAAGACTAATGCATACAGGTGCTTTTTGTAATCGCTAGTCATATTTGCGTTCTTTACCTTCCACATTATAATTCTTATGTTCCGATTTTTGAACCCCTGTAACAATCCCCAACCCCAAAATACTTGCCAAGGTTATTGAGTATCCGAGGATAGAAACAAAAAAGCAATTAATAATATCAAGATTACTTCACATTCTCTTCTTAGAATTTCTGACTAAAACTCCTAAACCAATAATAGTCAATCCGGTAACACTATATCCCCAAACTGAATGTCCTCCCGAGAATTTCTCTCTCGATTCCCAAATTTCCCCCTTCTCCACTTCATCCCAAACACCAAGAACGTCTTTCTTTTCCATTTCAAATTTTGATCTCTCTGATACGATAGAAAATCCCAAAAGAAAAAATACAAGAACCAAAAATGTGTTTGAAAAAACACTTCGGGTCGTCTTTGCTAAACTGATCCGTTCGTCCAGTTTAATAAAATCCGATAATTTAACAATCACGATACTCAATATTAAAGACATTGATACTCCGAATTCCGGTACATACCTTGATGGATGCGAGGGAAAGATACCACCTCCCGCCAAAGAAATAATTGCATAGGTTATGCTGAAAAAACTTGCTATAAAAAGAGGTTGAAGTGTTGGTTTCCTGTCAAACATCAAGTAGCCAAAAGCACCAAGTAGCGGCAGTGTAAAAAAAGTAATCGGAAATAATTTCGATACTGTAAAACGTATGTTTTCCCCCAATGGTCCAATAATCATCCAAAAGAAAAATGAAGGATTGTACCAAAAGGATGTCAAACCTCCAGATACAATTAGTATTGTAAGAAATCTCGCGAGCTTTAGCCTCCCTCCACCCAATAACAGCTCAGAAAAAGAAATTATTCCTGCAAATATTGCATATGTCAGAAATCCGAAAGGTGAAGTAAGTGCAACTAAGGCCGCAAAAACAACTGCAATCATTAAATTGTTCACTCCCCCCCTCTTTACAAAATTCAAAAGCCCTATTAAAGCTATTGGGATAATTGTTAGGCTTGCAATATGGGCTGCATCAACACCCAAAAGTGATGTAGAAATTCTGGTTTCGGCAAAAGGATACGTAGTCAGACTTGCAATAGAAACGGCAAGTACACTTATTAATTTCCTATCGGTGATACTTCTTATAAAAAGATAAAGTGAAATAGGAAAACCTAAGAAAAAAACTATATTGATTATCTGAACAGAATTGGAGAAAGAATGTCCACTAAGTATCACAAATGCTTTTGCCAATATTGGAATCACAGGTCCAGAAAAAAAAGCATCTGATGCCGATGTTCCGAAAAAGGGATAAATACTATACAGGTTAACAATTAATAGAATCACTACGGCAAATGTTTCGGTAAAACGGTTGTTCTTCCAGCTGCGAAAGACCACGCCTGATACACCTGATCGTCCAATTTTCTCCGCCAGACGTTTGCTTCTTTTGGAAGCAATTGTCTCTGACTCTTTGGGAATTCCAGCATCCATTTCTATAACATTATATATTTATCAGATTTTTTCAGTCAAAAGAAAAGAGTAAGAAAACCACCAAAAGAAAATAAGAAAAAATATTGTCAATATCGCTGCAAATAAATCATGATATACAATTCTAAATATAGGCATTGAGTAAACCGCCAAAAGTACAGTTGTCGTTATCCTGGCAATATTCAACCAAAATAGAAAAAATAGGCCAAGAAATAAAGTTTGAAATTTCGAAAAGAAAGTTGCTTTTGAACCCGACAAACCAAGGATTGCCGATATCGAAAAAAGAAGAATGGACTGCCAGCCCAAACAATTCCAAGTCATTTTCATTTCAATACCGTTCACTATCATTCCCCCCTTGATAGGAATATAACTAAGATCAAATGATCTAACCACAAGACCAACGATACGCACTTGAATAGGAACCCAGAAATTCTCAAGCAAATTATAGAGGGTAAATTTCTCAAAGACCTTTGTAAGAATCTCGTTAAAGGTCAGTACCAGAGGCATTACCAATAAAGTGATAACGACTATTGCTAAGATTGATCTGATAAGGTCCTTTCTACTCATATTAGTCCTTTTTTGATTTTTTCAATCCTTTTTTCCTCTTTTTTATAGACTTAAGTTTTATGAACAAAACCGGCGAAAGCAAGGTCAAAAGCAGTAAGTTTTCGGGTGTTTTAATCTCGATTGCAACAACCGCCCAATCAACAACACCGCTCCATGTCCCGTCTACTGTAAGGTTTGTTGTTTGACTGGCAAAAATTTGATCCTGTACTGCCTGGGCGGCTGAATCTCCTGAACTTCCGGTTCTAAAATCCCCCCGTTCGTTGTAGTTAGTCCCTTCGGTGTGCGTTCTAGTACGATTTGAGGCTGCAGAAAAAACCATGGAGTTGGCTTGTGACGTATCAAGGGTTGAAAAACTGTAACTGTTCGTGTCAGTTCCTGTAGTATCACAAACTCCTGCCGACGCCCCAACACCACCCGTATTTGCTTTTTCAGTATTTCCGATCGGGCTTGCAATATCTACGCCACTATAACGATACACTCCGATGGTAGCCCCTCCGGAATAAGCTGTACCACCGTTTAAGTTCGCTGTAACCGCACCATCTCCCGAAGGGCTTCCGAGAGCTTTAAATACTGCCAAATTAGTCTGTTGACGGTCTCCGCACTGACTATCAACTAGGCTCCAGCTTAAACCCAATCCCGAAACACTATCTACTGATCTATTACCTTTTGTAGTCACTACAGCTAAATATAAATGATTGTTGACTGCCGTTGAATTGGTGGCTGTCGTCACGGACGTAATAGTCGCGGTAGAGCTTTCGATTACACCTGAATCAAGTTCCTGAAACGTTATGGAATCAGCCGCCACTTGCCAAGGTTTTTCCTCCCTAAAAATCATCTTTTCGCTCTCGACAAAAGTTAGAGGCCCGATTAAATAAAAGGCGGGAGATATCATAGGAAAGCCAAGCGTGTAATCTAACTCGTAAGTCTCGCCTTTTCTTAGATTGACTTTCCAGACAATTTTATTTTCTTTTCTTTCTCCGCCTTCCCCTACTTCATAAACCACAAACTCGCTATTCGGAAAACTCTCGATAATACTCCCTTCAAAATCTTGATTTGCTACTATTTTTAATTTAACAGGATAGCTTACCGGTGGGTAAATTCTGGTCGGATAAGAAACCCTCTCAACAATAAAGGGTAAGTTGTCACGAATAACTATGCTTTCTTCTACCGATTTTTTACCATTATAGCTTTCTGCTTCCAGTAGTACTGAATAAGTTTCCTCAACACTCCTGGCCGTAAACTCTGCCTCATAATCAGCCTTATTTGTAATGCTATCCCGCAAACATTCCCCGCTTTGACGCAGCAATCCGTTATTGGTTGAAAGTTCATAAGTCTTTCCCTCCGAAGGAACCGTAATAAACAGGTTGACCTTCGCATCACATATAGTTCTTCCTGCGTCATCAACAACACCAACACCCATTTTTATCCGTTCACCCGGTTCATATACACTTTTAGTAGTGTTAAATGCCAGAACACCCCAACTAAATTTCTTTTCGACTTCAAATTCATCACCCAATGTTGTACCTTTTACAACAAGGTTGTAAACACCAGGGGAAAGATTGTCTTTATTTCCTATCTCAATATCATAAATATTGTCATCTTTGCGTTTAATTTCAACCGGCAGATCAGCCCTTCGATCCAAATAATATACATCGACATCTATGCTGTCTTTCTGTGCAGCATAGATTGTAGATCTCCTAAATATTGATGTACTCTTCACTTTTTTATTCTTTAAGCTCAGAGTGAATCTTGGATTTTCCGCACTTGAAAAAACTTTCTTGCTGCTTGACAAACTAGCTTGTCTACCATTTAAAATATTGGCAGGTCCTTCCAACCTTCCTTGGTAATCAAGAATCACAGTCTGATATGTAATTAGGGTTGCTATTAAAGAAAAAACAAATGTTACTTTTCCAACCCATCTGATCTTAGTTTTATTACTACTTATCATGTCGCCTTTATCAAATCTGTTATTTGCTGTAGCTAAAGAAATATAGTTAGTGGCTACTGACAACTGGCTGTTGACAACTTGTTCTGCACGCCTTGGAAGTATTCCAGAAATGAATCTGTAGAAGCGTCCTCTTGTGAAGATGTCTGTAATCCTTCCTGTTTTAGGAGTTCTAAACCATGTTCCTTCTTCGTGTTCAAGAAAACCTTTTACTGATGCATAGGCTTGGAAGGGTACGACAATGTAGGATAGGACAATAAATGATAATATGCCTCCATAGTCTTTTTCCTCGCTCTCTTCCAAAAATAAGCCCACTGAGTTCATTAAAGGTAAAGCTAGCATGTTAGTTAATACTAGGCTCCATCCCCAAAGCTGACTCCAGAATGGTAGAGATGTTTTGAATATAGTTTCTGATATTAACCAAGAGATGGTACCAATAAGGAAGAAGAAGGCTTGGAGGTAGTAAGGAGCATTGTAGGCAAATTCTAGTTTTTCAGAAAGAGTAAGAGGAGAGGGAATGAACTTCTTTTGTAAATTTCTAATTTCTAATTGATCTAAAGAATTCCCAATACCCAATTTTCCAATTTTGTCATTGGTGCTTGGTGCTTGTTTAGAATAATTAGAGTAATTAGTAATTCGATCATTTGCAAAGGCCGGATTATTAGTACCAATCTCTTCCCAACGTCCAAACATTAACCTACCAAACATCTTCCTCACATTATGGCTGTGGCCTTCTGCCCATCTCATTCTTTGTCTGATGAGTCTTTTAAGGGTTGAGACACACTCAGCCGGTGCTTGGATATAAGGAGTGTAGACTACTTTGTAACCTTTCTCGTATAGTTTTAGTGTTAATTCATAATCTTCGGTTATTGATGTTTCCCAGCCTACTTCATCTAAAACGTCTTTTCTGATAAGGTAGACTGCACCTGAAATATGTTTTAAACCTCCGTATATTTCCTGACCACTCCTCTCAATTACATAGCTTCCTGCATATTCACTTCTTACTCCCCTTGTGATCCAGTTTTCGGATTTATTTAATACGTGCCATTGGTATCCCTGGACTGCCGCTATGTTAGATTGCCTCAGTGCCACCTTGTCCTGAGCGAAGTCGAGGGTTCCTGCTGTTGCTTTGAAATACTTTAGGAATAGCTCCAAGGTATCCGGATATGGAACAAAGTCTGCGTCAAAGATACTTACAAATTCTGTACGGGGGTCACAGAGGGTAAGAGCCAGTTTTAATGCGCCACCCTTGAAACCTTGTCTTGTAGTACGGTGTAAATGTTTTAATGTTACTCCAGCTCTTACCTCTACTTTACTTAGTTCCCAACCTTCTTCTTTGTTAACAATAGTATGTAAGTGTTCTCCTTTGGCAAGATGCTTTGCCATATAGTTTCTGATAATTGCCGTTGTTTCATCGGTAGAATCGTCACAGAGGATTACTTCATAGTCTTGCGGTGAGTGGGTTGATCCGTACTCAAAGTTGGTTACTGCTTTGGCTACACGCTCGGCTACATATTTTTCGTTGTATAAGGGTATGTGGACTGATATGAAGGGGTATCTATCTAGTTTAATGTGGGAAAGATTGGGTTCAAGACCGCTGACACCTGATTTTCCATTCTCCAGACTCAATCTTGCGTTTGGATAAATCCCATTATTGTTTCCATTACCTAATCCTAATATCCAGGAGAGAAAACCATTTCTTTTACCTCCTAGATCTTGTCTTTCACCTTTTGCCTCTGTCTGTGAATACGAAAGAACAAGAGCAAGAGTCAGAAAATACTTCATTGAGTAAAGGAAGAATAATCCTCCCATGACTAGAGCTATTGTGGCAAAGAAGTAACCGATCGGATTTACGTCTGGAATCTTCGAAAAAGAAGTGGCTATATAATTCCCTAAACCTAAAATAAAAATTGTTGTAATCGCCGAAAAAGCAAAAGTGTAAAAGATTTGAATTACTTTTCTTCTGCTCTCGTATGGAAGTGCAAAGAATCTCGCAACATAAGTAAGCAAATCTGAAATTCCACGGATTACGGGTGTTTCTTTAGCTTGGGAGTAAACCAGTCTTTGCTCATATGTCGAAAGGTCTTGTCTTCTTAAAATATTTTGAACTCCATGGTGACCCAGAATCGGCTTAGCTCCTATTTGAGGTAAATTAGATACAATTTTTCTGACGCCGAATTCGGGATGTTTGGCGACTAAAGAAAGAACAGCATCCTGATAAAGGGCGGGAGACTGGCGGTAATATCTTCTAACTTCGGGGATTTTGTCCTCAAATGCCGATATTTTCTCTTTATTGCTTTCTCGGTATCTTTTCAACCATTTATAGATAGTATTTCTTGAAGTTTGATATTGTCGTGCAACATCCGAAACTGATTCGCCTTCATTTATAATGTTTTCGACAATTCGTAAGCGTTCATGCGGAGAAAGCGGTCTGAATTCTATCTTCTTCGGAACTCTTGATTTTCTTTTTCTTCCGGGTTTCCCTGCAATCAAACCTTTCTTACCATATTGTTCGTAACGCCGAAGCAATCTGTTAAATAAAGCTGTGGAAATACCGTATTCCTGGCAAAGCAATTTTAGAGGTTCACCCTTTAGTGCTTTTTGAATTAATTCATACCTTTTATCCGAAGTTAACTTTGTCTTCATGGGCAGGTTTAATTAAAAATAGATTTAAACAGCTGTTTACATAATTATTTACTCATGTGCTTAAAAATAGCTTCAGCTATTAATGTTAACATTAAATGGGTAACGTTTGTCAATGGTGTTTTGTATTATCTTAGCCTTAATCTAAAAAAGACGATAAGAAAAAATAAAAATTTATAATTCTTCCACCCCCCTCGCTAGCTATCGAAGTGTATTTTGATAACTTTATAAATGATTACATAGTAAGAGGATTATTGCATCCTTTATAATGTGACTAATGTTCTATACTTTGAATATGTGTCCGAATAATAGAGATTAATTTAGGATAAAATAATTGTTCTAATTTAATGGAATTGTCTTTATATTTTTTCGGAGTACGTCCTATATTATAAGTTACTCAGACTTTTTATTGATATCTTATTGAAGGCTAAATCGTTCAGCAAACGTTCTGAAAAAAGGTAGAAGTTAATAGTGAAGGAATATCTTCTGAGAATTAAGCGTTTCAACTATCATGTGTCCGAAGGAATCTCTTAATACATTCAATTTATTTCCTTTTTCGTTAAATGCTTCCCAACCTTTGTCAAAGGTGATAAGTACAATTATAAACTCAAAATCTGAAACATCTGCTATTTCAATTCTTGCATTACTGTATTCATAAGGTAATTTCTCCTCCAATAAACGAATATATTGCTGAAGTCCATTAAGATCATCCCCTCTCTGTGGGGCTATAGGTAATTGATTCAAAGTAATATTACCTCCCCAAACCAAACCTGAATCCACTATTTTATAAATTCTATCCCCGTTTCCTTCCCATGCCATCTCTCCCACTTTATCCCATTTGTCTAAATTACTAAAATCTTTAAAATAGTCGGAAGACCTTCCACCGTGTACCAAAACCCACTCTACTCCCAAACTTTTTAACCATAAGCGGGTAAGTTCTGAGTCATTTCCTTCTCTTATTTGATATGCACCATGCTGCCAAAGTGGGTGGATGCTTACCTTATCCACCCCACCCCGCACCTGATTCAAATTATATAGAGAGTTCGCCCAAAAAACTCCTGACCCCGAAATAAATACTCTTTCACCGCCCGCAAGTTCGGAAAGCTTTTCGACGCTTTTGATAATTTCAGGAGGTTTATTTGTAAATACTTCTTGTGTCCCCACTAGTTTGTGAATCCGCCAAACAAAGTAAAAGGGAAGTAAAAAAATTAAAATAAGAAGTAGGTAGTACTTATTAAGTCTCATTGATAAATTGCTAGTCTTATCATCTGCTATTTGTGACTCCTTAATTAATTTGAAATTCCTATAAATAAATCTTTTCAATATGGGATAAATCGAAATTGATAAAATTAATGTAACACCGATTTCTATTTCAAAAAACCAGCTAGTCCAATCCATCCAAAAATCAATATCCTGAAGCATTCTATAAACTGTCAAAAAGATAAAAACAGCCAGCCAAACTAATGTAAATATTTTCAATTTTTCTTTAAATTTATAATTGAAGTAGACTACAAAAACAGCAACAAAAATTGGTAAAGCGAATCTGAGTGAGTTGAAAAGCTGATAGATTACTCTATATACCGGGTTTCCACCCAATGATGGGTTGGTTAAAATCGTCCACCAATAATTCGGCGTATACCAAACGAAAGTAACTAATAATAAGCTTGATACGACCAGAAAAGACAGAAGTTTAAGCTGAACTAACAAACCCTTTATCCTACTTTTTTCAAAACTTTTTGCGAGAGTGACGGTTACTAAACCGACAATCAATATTGGTAGTATGCTTGTGTTAATTAGAAACAAAAATGAAATACTAAAGGAAGCAAAAATAAATTCTTTAGCTTTATTCCGTCCCAACAAATTCCACACTAAAATTAAACAAAAGGGAAGAAAATTTCTTGCGATTACAAATGAAGCCTCGTCCAGGTAAAATGCCTGAAAATATTTCCACGGCATTATTGCATAAATTAAAGCAAAAACAAAACCTAACATCCTTCCTTTATTTATTTTGTTAATTAAAATCGCCCAACCTACAATTCCGGTTAACAAACTAGCAAGAGTTAGATAAATAATTATTGTAAATAGTGAGGTATGAGTAAAAACACTATCTAATAGATAAACTGATAGCGGTACAACAGGTCCGGTTAAATACCTAAAAGGTACGCCTAAATACCAATATGGATACCACCTATGTATTGATGTAAAACCATTTTCTATAAAGAATTTAGATAAAGAAACTATAACAGGAATCAACGAAGTTTGACTCGGATACATTCTAAAAATTGTATCTCAATTTATGTAGAAACACCAAGAGCGGGTTTGATATCCGGAGTTTCCGCAATTAATGTACCCGGTCTGTCAGTTCTCGAGACTTTTCTTGCGATGGTATTTACTCTAATCAAATTCTTATGGATAAACCAGGGATCGGTCGATTCGGATTTCAATGATACAAACTTCTCATTATAGCTTCCTTCAACTATGTCCTTTTTTAGAAAAACGGAAAGTGCCAGAAAAACCCCAAAGAGGAATCCTAATGTAAATATTGCCCACAATAACATATCAGTAATTTGGGCAGTATCAACTCATTCTCTTACGGGGCAGTCGCAAGGAGTCAACTACTTTTTAATCGATGAAAATAAAGTAGTCAATAGCACAAAATAGATCAATTTTAAAAGTGAAGAATTATACCTTAATCTCGGCAGAAAATACAAATTCCACTATTATACTTTTGTGAAAAGATGACAAGGTAAACATTTATAATGCTGTGAATTGCAATTCCTAATCCTAAAAAGATAAAGGGAATTGCAAATATTAGTCTAAAAGGATAATTAGTTGATTTGTAAAAATAAAATCCTAAGAAAGTTATAAATAAACAGATAATCATTTCGATGACATTAAATAACACAGTGTAGGAAATCATAACCACCCTGTGAAGGATTGTGTGTTTATTTCCTCTCATAAATTTATTTAATTGTACCAAATTTCGTTCGCTAAATCTTTACAAATATATGCAAAATAAGGTATTCTTGCCATATTTATATGCCAGACAAACTCGACTTAATGACAATAGGTCAAGCATCTGAATATCTAGGAGTTTCAATAGATACTTTGAGGCGATGGGAGAAAAAAAGAAAACTTGAATCCTATCGCTCTCCGGGAGGTCATAGATATTTTAAGAAGAATGATCTGGATTCTGTTTTTGGAAGAAAATATGAACGAGCTTCCGAAACACATCCTAGAATTAGAAAGATAGAAGAAAAGATACTCCAAGAACCATCAGAAATTTCACTCATTGATAGAAAAGAGAATTTTAAAATAATAGATAGACCGGTTCGCGAAATAAATATTCCTGAAACACCTGTGGTAAGAGTCGCGAGAGATAGTATGGCTTTAGAAACAAGTATATTACAACCAGCAAATCAACCAACTCAAGTTCCTCCAGTTAGAGAAGCTCAAAAATTAGAAATTGACAAAAAAACGAAGCTGATAATCATTACAATAATTGTTGTAGCAATTTTAAGTATTATTATCTTTTTATTTTGGAGATCCTCTCAAACAATTCTTTCCCCAGTTCCCTGAATACTACCTAAATATCAATAAGAATTACAAATTATATCTTTATATATCATTAAATATTATGAATTACGTATTATTACAAAATCGCTTTGCAATTTTGAGAGGAAGAAACGACTGATGAGCGAAATTCCGATGAAAATCGGAATGAAGCGGAAAAGTCGATTTCTGACGTGTGGACCGTATCGGAATCGAACCGATGTCTCACCCATGCGAAGGGTGTATATTACCACTGTACTAACGGCCCGAAATTTGTATTTAGTATGAAGTATATCGTATATGTCGAATGATATCTAAATTTCAAAGAAAAGTTTTAAGTAGAATTTATCGAAGGACTGTTAGAGGACTAATGTAGGTTCCATTTTTAACAACTTCAAAGTGAAGGTGATTTCCAGTTGAACGACCAGTTGAACCCATCTTACCGATAGCCGAACCACGAGATACGGTTTGTCCTGAAACTACATAAATCTTTGATAAATGTCCGTACAAGGTTTTGTAACCGTTTCCATGATCTATGATAACCCTATTGCCGTATCCATAGTTATCTGGCCAACCTGCAACCACAACCGTTCCGGAATCTGCAGCTAAAATATCAGGGGCCGATCTATTAGCGATATCTACTCCTTTGTGATACCAAGCAAATCCTTGAGAAATTTGCCCGCTTGTAGGCCAGACAAAAGCCCCTGAAGCAACCACTGTACCAGCATCAGGCGTAAGTTGACGGATTCTAGGTCTTGCAGTTGGAGCGCGCTCTACGGGCTTAATACCCTCGGGAACAATAATTATTTGCCCTATAGCAAGCTCGAACGTTTCATCATTTACGAAGGTGTTGTAGGGAAAATCAACTATCGCTTGCTCTGGAGCATCGTACTTTTTGGCAATAGAAAAAACAGTTTCTCCCTTTGCCACCTTATGCGAAACTCCAGTAACCGGAAGGATCTCTATAGTTTGGCCAGGCTTAATTCTATCTTTTTCATCGATATCGTTTTGCCAAAGAATAGTGTCCGTTGATACACCAAATTTTTGTGCAATTGAACTTACAGTATCACCTTCAGAGACACTATATTCAATAATCTTGCCTCTTGGTTTGTCGGAAAAGTCGGTTTCTATACCTCCCTCTTCCACTGATGTGGAAAGTACAGACGAAGCTGTTTCAATTTCCCATGGATCAACTCTAGTTCCAGGAAACTCCTGCGCAATAACTGGGGCTATCATTACTCCAACAAAAGCAAGTCCCGCCATACCGGAGTGAACAAATCGCTTTGCGTTTTTTCCCCTTTGTCGGTACAGAACGGTAACAAAAATATTTTTACTGGTCTCAAAACGTATGAAAGAAAGGTGAAGTATTACTCCTAAATAAGAAAAAAATTCTTTAAAAAATTCCTTTAACTCAATGATAAGCGGGGCTTTGCTAAAGAGTACTTTGGTAAATAAAGGTCTTTTTTTGTTACTCCAAAAGTTTTGCATGAACTCGTACTCGGGTTGTCTCCGACCAGGAGAGTCTCCGACCCGGAGAGCTTGGGGTTTGTTTAGCCCATTCAAAGGCAAATTTGGATTTTTTTTCCTGAATGGAAAGTTAATCATGAGTTGCGTGTGGCTTTAAGGGTAACCAAGAAGATAACATAAGATAGGCTCTTTGGTCAAATAAATTAGGGGTTCTAAAAAATTACTCAAATTGAAGTAAATTATTTCTGCTCGTTAATTTCCAAAACAGATATGGTCCACGTATGGCCTGCGTCACGCCAGTTTGTTTGTATTTTGACTAGCTCCCCTACCTTTAATCTTTGCAATATATTTGATTTCTTTTGTCTTTTTGCGACTCTTTTCTACTGATTTATCTGGTCCGCTCGTACCTGAAATTTGCTTTACTTTCAAAATTTTCTATTAATATCAGACAGTTTTCAAGCTATCTAAGAAGTCCTTGTTAGATTCAGCTTTCTTAAGTCTTTCAAGTAAAGTTTCTGTTCTCTCATCCTCCGATACCATGTCAAGCATGCGTCTTAAAGTATAAATTTGTTGCAAGTCATCTTTACCATATAAAAGCTCTTCCTGGCGGGTACTTGATCGTGTAACGTCAATTGCTGGAAAAATTCTTTTTTCTGCGAGTTTTCTGGTTAAGTGAAGTTCCATATTTCCTGTTCCTTTAAACTCTTCATAAATCAAATCATCCATTCTGCTACCTGTTTCTACTAGACACGTACCGATGATCGTCAGTGAACCATCGTCTTCAATCTTTCTTGCTGCACCAAAGAATTTCTTAGCAGGAAAAAGTGCAGCAGGGTCAAACCCACCGGTCAAAGTACGACCGGACGTAGGCAGAGCTAGATTGTAAGCCCTTGCCATTCTGGTTATAGAGTCAAGTAAAATTACGACATCCATTCCCTTCTCAACCAATCTCTTTGCACGCTCAAGAGCCAACTCTCCAACTGAAGTTTGTGCATCAGGTGGTTCATCAAAATTGCTTGCAGCTACTTCACCAGTACCACCCGTTACATCTCTCATATGTCTAACAATGTCGGTTACTTCTTCGGGACGCTCACCAATAAGTACCGCCATTAAGTGAGCTTGTCTATTTTTCTTTTTCGTAGCTATCACGTAATTTTTTGCAATACCCGAAATAATGTCTTTAATTAGCCAGGTTTTACCTGCTTTTGGAGGAGAAACGACTAGACCTCTTTGTCCAAAGCCAATAGGCGCAATTAAATCTATTACCCTTGTAGTTAAAATGTCCTTTTCTGTTGAAAGAACAATATGTTCATTCGGGTAGACTGCCAGAAGGTCATCAAAAAAGTTTCTGTCCTTTACTTCTTCAATAGGGTCCGCGTTTACTGTTTCCACTTTTAAAAGTCCCCAATACCTCTCGTTTTCTTTAGGACGACGAGCTTGACCACCAATCATGTCTCCTACGCGTAAATTAAACCTTCTGATTTGACTTGCCGATATGTAAACGTCGCGCTCTGAAGGGTGGAATGTGGGACGAAGAAGACCGGATCCTTCGGTTGCGATATCCAAAACTCCGGCAACTGTCTCTGTTGGAAGACCTGAGTCGGGTAAAACCCTGTCATCGACAACCAAAGATTGGGAAGGAGCCGGACTCATATAAACATCCTTTACGGTTTCCACAATCCTTTCGGCGGGCTCAGGACCCTTGCCTTTCTCTTCGCTAACCGGTTCGGATGATTTTGGTTCTTCGGGTGTTACTTTCAAATCTACTGGTTCAGGAGCAGCTTCTTGAGTTGCTTCGTCTTTTTTAACTTTAGTGGTTTTGCTTTTTGTTATTCGTTTTGCAGCCATAGTAAGTGGGAAGTCTAATCTTTGTGATCTAATATTTCATTAAATAAATATCGACATGCCTTATCAGGACATTATTTTGCGAAATTCCGGAAGTACATCTTTCCGAGGACAGGTATATTTTATATTCTTCGACTCAACTTTGTCAACACCTCCGCAGCTAATCACTATTCCTAGTTTTAAATTCATAGTAGGCATCGTATACATAATTTTTATTTTGGGACATGACTTCAAAATAGTAAGTTGTATCGGGCTTTAAATCGGTTAATTTGACCATGTGCTCGCGAGATAGGTCTTCCGAAAACTTATTATAGTCATACGACCTATCTTCGCCGTAATTCACCTTGTTATTTTTTGTATGATGATTAGTCCTCCAATAAATTACCGCATAGTCCCTCCCTACCTCAACCACTTTTACTTCAACAATCTTTGTCTGTTCTCTGTCAAACCAAATCTCGGTTGTTGCTAAAAGCTTCGCCTTTTGTCTAACTGAAAATCTACTAATTGAATTTGCTATTGGATTAACCTTATTTGCAATACCCTCTTCTGTAGTTCTCGCCAAATCTCGAACAGTACTTACGGCTCCATCTTTTACCCTTTGGGTAGTGCGAGAAGTCTGATTCGTCGCACTGGCAATGGTCGAAATCGCAGTTCTTACTAGGGCACCAACAGTATTTGAAACACCGTCCGTTATTCTTCGAGTGAAACGAGAAGTCTTATCTACCACCATTGTCATTCCGGGCTTGACCCGGAATCTGCCGAATATTGACTCGGCCAAGCTCTGCTTACCACGCTGGGCCGTGGCCAAACTCTGCTCATATAGATCCCCGATCGAGTCGGAGATGACAGAGGTGATCCTTTCAATTATGTTCAGGGCAAGCTGGACTCTTTTGGTGGTGGAAGAAATTCCTCTACCTAATGCGGTCAGGCCGTCTCCAATAACACCTTGGATAGAACTAGCTAAGTGGTAGCCTTGGCTAAGACTACTGGTCATTGCGATGAAGTTTACCCTGAGCGAGCTAGTGAGTCGAAGGGTGGCATTCTTTACTGGTTTAGAGATTGCTTGCGCCAGCACTAAGCTTGCTTGCGACACGCGGTCGCTACCGTTCGCAGCAACTGAGGAGAGAAAGGCCAGGCCTTGTCCAGTCTTTTGGTTTACAAAAGCTATTACATTTGTCGTAGTTCTCATTGCCGTTCGAACGATAAAGGCCACCGTCTCCCCGCTCTTTCGGGCGATGAGCATTTCTGCGTTATAGATCTTTCCTCCGACGTATGCCAAACTTTGATACATCCACCAGTACGATTTTATCTGTAGATCATATGCAAACTTTCCGGCTTCAAATGCTTCCCTCCAAAGACCAGCCAAGAGTTGTCCTCCGGCATGAGCAAGATACTTTATGCCATCAACTCCCTTCCAATATATATCTGAAAATATCTTGGCGATTCTCGGAAAGGTTCTTGCCAGAAAATTAGGAAACCGCGTTTGTCTAAATCCTTGCTCAGGTTTGGTAATTTCCAAATCCACTTCTTCCCCAGATTTTTGAAGTTCTTCAATTTCATCCGGCGTTAATAACTTAGATGTTATAGTAACCAATAGAGAGATTGCCTTTGATACAGTGTTGCCTGCTCCATCGCTTGAACTTGAACTTACCCGATATACTCCCTCTTCAAGCTCTTTAAGATCAAGGCTAAAGATTCCTTCGCTAAGGGTCACATTATAAATTGTCAAAACCTCAAATAAACCAAATATATTTTCCTTTTCAATTTTTACCTCTGCTTTACTTACCTTCGAAGTTACCTTTGGATCCCCTGCTTCGTTATCAATTACTTTTCCCTCGATCCTCGGTGTTTTATCCGATGTCGAAAGAGAATCTGCCGAAACATCATTAATCCTTATATATTCAAACTGGGGTGAGCTCAAATCAACATTTAGCGTACGTCTAGCCTGTATCTGATTTCCAGCTGTATCGTTAGCATTAACTTTCCAAGTTCGTATACCTTCTTTTAGTTTCCCGTCATTATCTTCATAGGCCCAGTTTGAAGATGAAGTTAGTTGAACTTTGATTAGATCATTTGTTGAATCAGAGTCTTGCTCACTCTCATAAATAACAGTGTATTTATCCTTTACACAAGTTCTTGTAGAATCTGTATCGCCGGTACATCCGCTTGACGCATAGTCGGGAGGAATATCGACAATACTAAATTGTGTAACTTTTCCATCATCAACATCCAAATCATAATCGGCAATTCCTGCTGTTGCGTCGGTTGTCTTTTTCCAAGAGAAAAAGGGCCGTATTTCATTTGTGTAGGAATTGTCTCCTGGTGCAAGAAGTTCAATAGATGCCGGTGCTGTTGTATCAATAGTAAAAGTATCGCTGGCGTTAGATGATGTGTTACTTGCATTATCAGTTGTTCTGACATAAACCGTATGAGAGCCGTCTAACAATGTAGTCATTTGACAATTGAATGTTTCACTCGCCTCATCGAATGTTTCGTCTGTTGCAGTGCATGTTGTCCAAGAACCGCTGGTAGAGTCAACTTGGTGTTGGACAGTGGATATTGTCCCTCCTGTATCTGTTGTAGTTCCTGAAACTACCGGTGTACTGTCAGTTGTCGGATCAGGCGAGATTACTGTTAAAGAAACAGATGGATTTGTTGCGTCAATAACAACAGATCCGTTACCTGAATAGCTTGATTCATTAGCTACAGCATCAATAGCTTTAACTTTAAAATACCAGGTTCCGTCAGCCAGTCCGGCAGCGTGGGTAAAGCTATTAGTCGTGGAAGTGCTGGTATTGCTTCCACATCCAGTGAAAGATGAATTGGTGCACCATTGAACACTGTAAGCATTAGTTGCAAGTCCCGATCCACTGTCGCTTGAGGCAGTCCAACTCCAGGTCGGAGTTGAGTCATTGGTTGGTGAAGTAGTTGAAGGAGTACCTGGAGTAGATGGAGCTGTTGTGTCAATTTTAAAAGCAATATTTCCGGAGTTAGCAGTAGAATAAGAACTTTCTGCACTATCGTCATCAATCGCTTTGACTCTCCAGTAATAACTTCCATCGGATAAAGTCTGCTCGGCAGATCCGGTAGTGTAAGTTCCGCTGCCAGCCGCCTGGCCAACTGTAAATGAGGTTGAACCTTGAGCAGCCAAAGCAGAAGTATAGTCAACTACTGCTGAACCAAAGTCAGATGAATCGTCAATCTGGATCTGATATTTGACCGTGTCAGAAGCGTCCGGATCAGAAAGGGTAAAGGTTAAGGAAGGAGTATTATCACTTCCGAAGCTTCCGTCGATTAATGAAGAAGAACCAAGAGATGATGGTGCACTCGGCTCTGTATTGTGGACTAAAACAGTTGAATATCTGACTCTGGTTGGTGCGGAAGCATTTTCTGTCCAAACGGCATAGACTCCGGCAGTTGAGGCAGCTAAACTTCCCCAGTTTATCTGGGGAATCGCAGCCATCTGAACTCCAACCGGTGAAGTAGAATAGGCTGTGGTTACTCTGGCTCTGACATAATAATAAGCTGTTCCTTCTCCATTGATTTGGGTAGTTGTCCAATCAGAAGGAGGAATGAAAGAA
>MGGJ01000011.1 GCA_001792345.1 Candidatus Woesebacteria bacterium RIFCSPHIGHO2_01_FULL_39_32 | reverse complement strand
CTTGATACTTTGTCCGACACTCATTGCAGGTAAAGGATTTAAAGAAACAGCACAGGAAGGTATAGAAGAGGCTAGACAACTAAAGGCTTCGAAAGGACAGCGTGCACCTGAATAAGGATAAGCTTCACCGGCCCTTATTCCCTGCACGTCCCAGGTATAATTCGAATCAGGGGTTATATTGAAAGACATTGAAGTTGCCGTATTTTCCCTTGCCTGATCTCCACCTCCGGCGTTAAACCAGTCCCATCCCGGATCTTTATTCAATCTCAACATATATCGTACTGCTCCTGCTAATGGGTTCCAACTAAAGTTCACAGAATCGCCTTCGGGAGCGCAAGTTCTTGATATTCCTGAAGGGCATGGAAGGGGTGGAGGGGGTGGCCCACAGTTAAAATGCCACCATACATCCCAAACATCGCCGGAACCACAACGAAATGTCACAGAATTTCCCGGTGTGGGTGGATTAGATTCACAACCCGTTGAATTTTCACAAGTCGTATAGCCCACAGTGCATCCTGCTGGTACGTCAACCCATACGTCCCAGCGGCCGTTTCTGATAGGGCCGCTGGAATATGGGTTATTGGAAATGTCAAAACCATATGCACAATAATCCTCCGGTTCACTGTTCGAAGCCCAACAGCCATGTACGGTTGCACTATTAACTTCAGGGGGTAAAGGAGCTAGGTTTGATACCTTCTGACCTTTGATATCATCACAAGGATTCGGCACTCCACCCCCACCGCCTCCGGTAGGTGTCGGACCACCCCCTCCGGGTGTCGGTGTCGGTCCTCCTCCACCCCCTCCGGTAGGTGTCGGACCACCCCCTCCGGGTGTCGGTGTCGGTCCTCCTCCACCCCCGCAAGTCTCGGCACAGTAACAAGCTTCTGGATCTGCAGTAACGCAGCACGATAAAGGCGAACAATCAGCTCCACCTACACATTCGGCCAAACCAGAGCAGGGGTTTTGTGCTTGAACTGTAGTAGGTTTAACTAATAAAGAAACACTGACAACGCTAACAATAATTACTATTGCAATTTGTACGTAATATAACCTTAACATACTACCTATTAAGCTTTATAATTAAAGCAAGTCAGCAACGCTAATAATCTTTGTTCGTTCTCCTATATTAAGATCAAAGATTTTTTGAGAACCGTCTCTCAGTCCCGTAACAAGCCCAAATTTTGTGCTCGCTTTATCGTAATCTTGGACAAGTCCGTCAAAATAACCAACGTCTTGGACAAAATTAGGAGGTAAAGTCGAAAAAACTGCAATGACTTGTTGCTTACCGCCAACCTTTTCCTTTAAGTTAAAAAGTAGGCTCAATTTGTTTCCCGAAGTGACAACTTTCGCATAATCAGTTTCTACAGGAATAGCACTCTTGTTCCCGTCGAGTATGAAGAAAATGGCTCGTGAGGTGACATTGTACACACGATCAGCTTTGTTGATGTGTAAAAAATATATTTTTGAATCATCGATCCTATCTATTTTGCCTGGCTCGACTTCAAGCTCGTAAATCTCACTAGAATAAGTGAAAATATATAAAAGAGGTGGAGGATTTTGTGCAGCTGTTGCATAGACAACTAACGCCTTATCACCATTATTAAGCGAGTTTTTAAACAAACCGGAAATATCCCTAAATTGTAATTTATCTAACGAGTAAATAGGTCTTTGTGTAGCAGTATTTTGAGAAGCATTTCCTATTTCTTTTGTAAAAATTCCATTCGTTAGTTGTAGGTTTTTAAATATGTAAGAAATACCAAAACCAAAAAATAAAGCTAAAGTTAGCATTAAATAAAAAAGGGGAGATTTTAGGAAAAATCTGCGTTTTGAACTATATATAGCTTCAACGTTGACTTTATTGACTACGGTGTTCTCGCTTTGATTTAATTTTAGGGGCATTGAGCTATTTTATACACAAAATAGTCTTACTGTAAATCCCGATGTATCCTGGATTTAAAGATTATTTAATGTAAGTTGGAAGCTGTTTCAATTCTAGCTATTTATATTGTTAACGTATAAAGTATATTTTTTCAATAGTTAAGAAGTGTAAGTACTAAATTACTTCCGAAATTGTATGCTTGGAGATTATTATTACGGCTAAGGTTTAGGAGTAGGATTGGGGCAGGGTAAACTATAACTTCCCTGGTACCTGCCTATACTTATTTCATCAGATTTCTCAGGCTGAGATATACCCATAATTCTATACCACATCAATTCCAGCATCCAACCTTGATATTCACCGTTAGTATCAATAGTACAAGACCTATATCCTCCCGCTTGGTGAGTTAGTTCATGAATAAGTACCGCAATTAAATCGTAGTCATTCCATACCGTAAGGTATCCGGTGTCTATTTTTACTTCCGGCCCGACGGATAAACTTCCCTTCCTTCCCCAAAAATCGATTTTTCTATCGTAGCCTAAAATATAAGCCCTCATTTCAAGGGGCATTTTCTTTATCAAATTTAATCTTTCTCGCAAATCAGATTCATTTATTTTGAAATTCGGATCATTAGAATAGAATTTACCCTCGGAAAACATTCTGTCTACCCATTCATCAACTGCTTCGTCGGTAGTATCTACTTCCGGAGGATTTGCCCAAATTATTGATTTGAAATGCGGGCCCTGCCAAACCCTGGTTGCTGCGTAGGCGCCATCGTAACTCCAGGGTGTAAGAATTAACGGGTTACCTTCTCTAAAAACAAAGACCTCATACGCAATCTCGCCTGTATTTGGATCCTCGTAGGCAACGTGCCATTTATTCACTTTTTCCGACAATAATTCAAGTCCCTCTAAAAATTGATTCCCTTCGTCCGTATCAATAACAATAACTTGATTAAGACCTTCTATTTTGGGTAATTCCCAAAAATGAATGATTTGACCCTCTGTTTCCCCCCAACCATAAGCAGGGGCAAGAATCGAACCGTTTTCGGCATCTTTAACAAGAACTATACTTTCTTCATCAACTATTTGATTGTCGATAACAATATTATTAATTTTGGACTTTGTGGCTAAGTGCGCCACCGGAACTTTTATCGTAATTCTCTCTTCTTCAAGAGCCTGTCTAAGTTGAGAAACTTCATCTGTTATATCGACCTGATCCGAAATTGATACCTTCATTGATTCTTGATTATTTGCTTCAGTACTTTCCTCTGGATTGACTTCAGATGCTTTGGCCTCGCCTGTCTGGGTTGCGGCAGCTGCCTCGGTAGGATTCTCTGCCGCTTCGGCTCCTCCTTGTACTGTTAATCCAATTAAACGATCTAAAAATCCAGTATCTGTATCTATTGTTGGGACAAGGGGAAATATTTCAATTCCATCCTCGGATTCAACTTGAATATAAAGAGACTTTTTAACACTTCCGTCCGGCATTTGTGCACTACCGGATATTAATTTTAATCCTACGTCAGCGGTTTCGTTTCCTTCATTTAATCCGACTAAATCCCATACAATACGGTCTTCAATCTCTTCTTTTGTGTCGAAATCTATTCCGTAAGTGGTTGCTTCACCTGTATTTTTATCTAACTTTGCCAATATTCCCCATTGTCCTCCCAAGTTGTTATCCGCGGTTCCGACTGCCCATTCCTCTGAAGTATCAAGCTCATCTACCACCAAGCGATTAAATCTCATTATCTCTCCACCAGGTGGGAAAAAATCAACCTTGCTTGTAAGTTCGACGTTAATCCCTCTATGGGTAAAGTTTTTCCACGCCTTAGCTTCGTCTCCTGCAATCTCTTCAGTAAGACTTTGGGGGAGTTCAATTATTTCAATATCTTCAGTAACTAATGGTTTCCCAGTTATCGCATCAATGGGAACAGGAGAACAAGCACTAAGTTCTGAGGCAAGATAAACTGCGCCAGCAGTAACTCCTACAACTTTCAAGGCACCAATTCCATAACGAACCGCGCGTTGTCTGGCGTTAGGCAACTCATAAACAAATGTGTCCTCACTGGCTTCCTTAAAATCTGTTGATGTCGCGTCTGTCGGCAAGGGACTCCCTGTGGCAGCGTGCATAACAGAAGAAGTTGGCCAAATTCCTGCTACACTATCCACGACTTTGTCATAAAATGTAGGTGGTGATTTAGGATTGAGTCCAGGCGTCTCTTTAAAATCAACCGCACCCTCGTGAGGATCGAGCTCCAGGAGATTAAGATCGATACCGGCACTATTTACCCCTTTAACAGTTGTCCAAAACGCTAAATTTGCTTTTGCCCTTGCTAAGTTGAATGGACTCAACTTAAATCTATCGTCTGTCTCTGATCGCTCCAGAATTTCTTCTAATGCTGCGACTCTAGTTACAATATCCGGCCTTGCCCTAACAAATACTCTCGCTCCTTCGATGTCCCGTTTTTCATCTGCAGGATCCAATCCTTCTCTTCCCCTTACCCTACCTGTCTCAATTTGTAGCCCTAGTGGATTTTCCGAGGGAAGTAAAATAGGAAATACCCTTCCTGTTCTAAGATTACGTGCTAATCCTATTCTCCCTTGAATCGCTTCTACAAAGCCTGGCTCGTCTACTACCCTAACTCTCCTGTGATCATTTTCAGTAAGGTGAGGTCTTACAACAAAGGTAAGTTCTGGACGAGGTTCTATAAAACTCTCGTTACTAAGAAGGCCTTCCTCAATATCTCTTTCGGACATATTTTTAACCTAGAAAAAACCCTCCGATTTGGAGGGTTAAAACTTCTAAGCTTTGTTAAAAAGCTTGGTAAATAAAAGGATTAATGTTTTTCTAGTTCCAAGACCAGTAAAATTTGACATCTTGGAAGTACATTATAGCACTAATTTTCCACTTCTGCAGAGACTGTGATGGACTGCTTGTTGGTGGCACTTTTAATCCTGAAGAATCCAGTTTAACCTGTCGAGGTCAGAATTAACTTTAGGAGTTCTGGCTCTCGAATAAAGTTGAAAGGTTTGAATAAGCAGAGCTTGGCACCGCTAAAGCGTTGTAAAAATCTTCCATGACATCGATTCCTTTATAGTAATTTGATAGACTGAAGTGCTCATTTGGTCCGTGGACGTTGGAACCTGAATAGGCAAATCCAACCATAATTATCGGCACCTTTAATATCCTTGCCGTAATTGGAACAAATCCAATGGAACCACTAACTCTTTTTAAAATAGGTTGCCTTCCATAAATTTTTTTAAGACTTCGTTTCATTAAATCAAAAACTGGATGATTTGCCGGTGCGACGTAGGGTAAACAATCCGCGTGACGTATAATCTCCAACTTGACCCACTTTGGCACTAGAGTTTTTACATACCTTTCAAATAAAGAAAATATTTTATCGTTATCCTGGTTTGGTACTAACCTCATACTAATTTTTGCTGAAGCCTTTGCTGGAATTATCGTTTTGCTTCCCTCTCCTAGGTATCCCCCCCATATTCCATTAACATCAAGTGTTGGTTGAGTCCACTTTCTCTCTCCTATTGAATACTTTTTTTCTCCTCCTCCCAAACCATAAAGTGATCCTTCTTTGATTACCTCATCTTCAGATTTTTGAACCCATTTTATATTCTGTAATTCTTTTTTTTACAAACTGGCAACATCTTTGTAAAAGTTAGGTATTAATACCCTTCCTTTATTGTCTTTAAGGTTCGATATGAGGTATGCCAAAATATTTACTGGATTTTCTGCCACTCCTCCGTATACACCAGAATGCAGATCATGATCAGCCGTTTGCAATCGTATCTCGGTATAGAGAAGTCCTCTTAGACCTATATCAATGCTTGGGTGGTTCTTTTTCATTTCTGTATCTGATACCATTAAATAATCACATAGCAAAAGATTTTTAGAATACTTTTTAGCCAAAGACTCGATGCTTATAGAGCCTATTTCTTCTTCTCCCTCAATTATGAATTTGAAATTAACAGGAGGCTTCCCCTTTTCCAGAAGTTTCTTGACTGCCATTATATGAATCATGTGCTGGCCTTTATTATCAGCCGAACCACGAGCATAGATATCATCGTCCTTTACGCTTGGTTCGAATGGAGGTGTTTTCCATTCTTCAAGCGGATCGGGTGGTTGTACGTCGTAGTGGCCGTATATAAGAGTTGTAGGTAGTCGGTTATCGGTTGTCAGATTTGCAAAGACCGCGTCGTGTTTTTTGCCTTTGAGGATTTTTGTCTTGAAGCCTAAAGAATTAAATAAGTGGACCAAATATTTTCTAGCCTTTTCCATGTCGGACGTGTGTTCTTCTTGAGTCGAAACACTAGGAATCTTTAGTAGTTGTAAGAGTGGATTAAGCAGCGCTTTATCAGATAGCATGGGGATATTGTAATCTAATTAAATCCAAATTCCAAATGACAAATATCAAATTAATTGGAATTTTGAAATTGGGATTTTGGATTTGAGGTCAGCCTGCTGATCTTTGCAGGTAATGTTCACTGGATAGAAGATATTTGGCTCCATGACTTTTGTAGTGAGCTCCCCAAACGTTTTTCTTGGCAGCTCTTTTATTTACTGCGTGTAGCCATACCGACGCCTCCTCAATCTTTTTACTAAAACTCTTTAAGAAGTCAAGTAACTTTTCAAAAAATATGACGTGATATATTCCAGGTTCAACTGCTCCCTGCATTGCTGCAATCTGGGTTTCTTCCGCAAGATTTTCTGTTTTCTGGGCCAGAATCAGTATTTCCTCCCTAATTGCGTGAAGATTCATCCTTAGTTCGTTTGTCTTTTTCTCGACCTGTACTCTCTCTTCTTCAAGAAGTTTTCGCTCTAAAGCGACTTGTTTTTTTGATCTTTGTATTTCTTCATATCGACCGGAAAAAACTTCATTTATTTCTATAGCTTCACCGGGAATAAGTTCGCCAGAAAAATTTCGAGGCTGTGGGCGGATACCAAGAAGTTGTTCCATAAAATCACCAGGCAGCTTACTCGCTTCCCTTTTCATTTGATCAGCAGTTGAGGTTCCGATGTCTTTCAAAGCTTCAAGAGGATTCGGTTGCCTAGTGAATTTTTGACCTTTCTTATTATTGTTATTCATTTGGCTCAAATTTTACCACTTGAATGCAAGTTTTTCCATCTGGAACTTAATTTAAATGAGGGCTATCAATGAGTCTAGTGCTTTGCGGCGTTTCAGAATAGCCTCAATAAAGCGCCTTCGCTCGGGTGTATCAAGTTCACTTGCGAGTTTGGGATCCGCTTTTGCGGCTCCAACGGCGGAATTAATTTCTTTGGGATCCACTGTTATATTTTCGACTTTTGCAATCTCGGTTAGAATTAAATCAAGAGCAATTGCACTTTTAGCTTGCGATTCATATTCATTTCTAAGTATGTCGGCTGTTTTTCCAATTGAGGTAAGGTAGCTTTCCAGAGAAAGACCAAGTTTTTCAATTCTTTCTAAAAGTTTAGATAGTCTTGAATTTGCCTCTTCATCTATTAGTATATGAGGAACTTTTAGGTTAACTTTTTCAAGAAGGATTTTGATAATTTCCTGTTCCTTTTCTTCTCTCGTGACCTCCTTTTTATCTTTTTCCGAGCCCTTGCCGGGTGTCCAAAGTGCTTTTGCCCTTGCTAAGCCCGAGATTTCTTTCTTGTAATCCCCTAAGGTAACTTCAGGTAACTCACAAGTTATTGCACGTATCTGCCAATCTTCACCTTCGACTGTTTTTACAAGCTCGAATTTTGGATAGATAGCGGGAGTTATTTTGTGTTCATTTATAGCATCTGTAACTAGCCTTGGGAGGATTTTAGACAATGTCTTTTCAAGAAGGCTTTGTTTTGAAACATGGTCAATAATTTTAGAGATGGGTGCCATACCCTTACGAAATCCCGGAACTTCGATATCTTTTCCGATTTCTTGGGCTACTTCTTCTTGGACTTTATTAATATCCGAATACGGAATTGTAAAGGTAATTTGAATAGTTCCATCATCAGAACGGGCTATAACAGAGTCTGTCGTCTTAGCTTTAGAATCGACTTTTTTCGCTGACATATGTAGTATTATATCCTGAATTGACCTAATTCCTAAATCCCAATTGGGTCATTGGTGCTTAGGGTTTGTTTAGAAATTAGAACAATTAGGTAATTAGAAATTTGTAGCTATCCTTTGTGCTGGGTTTTAAACTGTGCAGGGTTGAACTTTGGTTGAGGAGAAGAAAATCTACTTTTTCCTCCACTGAAAATACTCCCCTTGAAATGATCAGGAGTTCTAAATCCCGGGCCCGTGGCATTTGGCTGCGATTTACTTTTTATAAATGTTTTTGCCATACGCGTTTATTATACAGTAAGAAGTAAAATTATCTTTCCTTATCGTCGGCAAGTTTGTGAAGAAACATGGAGACGAGCCAAAGTACAATTGAAGCGATTACGGCTGTCCAGAAGTTATCAATTTCAAATCCAGGAACCATAAAACTCACACCCCACAAAAGTACAACATTTATCAGAATTGCTGTAATTCCGAAGGTCACAATAGATAAAGGGATAAAAATGATTTGAAGAACAGGTTTGATAAAGGTATTTACAACTCCTATAACGATGGCCGTGACAATAGTTGACCACAAGCTTTCAAACTTGAATCCAGGAATTAAGTAAGAAACAACCAATAAGGCGATAAAATTGAGGATAAGAGTGATTAGTAATTTCATACTAATAATATAATAATGAGGAATAGTTATTAATTTGTCAATTATTTAAGATGCTTACTGAAGAATTCCAAATCTTTCAAGATAGCTTCATTCCAAGATGGGCGCATATTGTGGTCAGTTGCCGGATAAGTGTAATAAGTAACATCCTTGTCAATATCTTTGAGTTTTAAAACTAATTCATCACTCCAAGTTTTTGGAAACGCCTCATCTTGTTCTCCTTGTTGAATTAAGAGAGGTGCGCTAATTCGGTCAAAGTAATTTGTCAAAGAATATTTTTCGACGTCATAGGTCTCCTCAAATTTAGCTAACTCGTTTCTTATCAACTTACCGACATCGACCGAGTCGTCGGTAAAAAATAGTACAGAATAAGGGAAAGCTTTGGATACGGGTGCCCAAAGTGCTGTTGGATAACTTGCATAAGTAATTTCTAGAGTTGTTAAGGCAATTTGCCCTCCATTTGAATGTCCCCAAATAAAAATATCTTCTCCGTTCCATTTCTCAATTTGGTTTAGCGATTTAATTAATGAAAGTACAGTTGTATAAGTTTGAAAACGAGTCTCAAAAATATTTCCCGCTTCCTCATCCGATTGCCCGTAACCCAAAAAATCGGGCGCAACTGTTAAAAAACCATTTTGGGCAAAAAATTCAGCTGCTTTCCTTGTCCCATCTCCGGTTATAAAAGCTTCCTGGTCAATATATCCGCGCAGCATCAGGACTAATGGAAGTGAATTTCCTTCCTTGGGAATATTAATTTGGCCGGAGGTTGATTTAACTATATTTTTATCAAGTGTTGGGTTGAAGTCAAAACTAAATGCATAGGAAACATATTTTTCTTCATCTGCAATCTCCCTAACTAAATTTAACTTTCCTTCTGGAACTTCCGCATTTGATAAATTTTCTATTGTATATCTATCTAGCGGCCGTTGTATTTCCTCTTTGATGTTTTGTATGGGGGAAGCGTTGTCGATGCGAGTAAAAAACTTTGCATGTATCCCCCACCCTAAAGCAAACCCCAAAATTGGCAGTAAGAGTAAAATCAACTTGTTCATACGGGAATTCTACATTATTTAGGAAAGAAATTTCCGAAGATTAAGATATATTGTAAAAATGCTAAATCCTCCATAAAAGAGAAATGCCGATCCTACTGCAACAATTCTTATTAAAGATGGTCTTAGGGGTTTTTCAAGAAGAGTTAGATTTAACCAAAGAATCATGCCTGTGTAAATAAACATGCCGATGGCATTTAAAACTGCTCCAGTAACAACCAGAGCCAAAGGCTCTGTAAATCCTAAAGCAAAAATTGTGATTCCTGCTGCAAGTTGAAGCCACAAAAATAAATAAAAATATTTTGGTAGCTTCTCGATCTTAAATTTTTCCGGGTTTACAATTACAAGATTTTCTCCGGAGATTCTGCTATTACTTCCATAAACCGAAAACTGCGTTCCGAAAAGCATGATAGCCGCCATGATAAGGAAAAAAGTTCCTAGAAAGGGAAAGGTTTTTTGGGCAATTACGTTTCCTTCGTGAATTACAAAGTTGATACTTGTTTCAACCCCGGGATTTCCATAAACGGTTGAATAAGCAAGAAGTGAAAGTAAGATCATAGTAAATGCGCCTGTTAACCAAAATACTAAGGCATGTTCTATGTTTATCCGTTTCCACCACGTTTTGAAAGATGAAATGTTTTCGGGCGTCATATCAAAAGTTTTGCCTTCTAATTTAATTTCTTCTCGTTTGCCTGCGAAAATATTTGTAATCCGACCTGAATATTTTCCCATACCGTAGCCCTTTTCTTTGGCATAAAGAGATTGAGCCAAGTTCAAGTTTCCTCCTGCGCCTGCGTAGGCAAGAGCCGCCAAGAAGGTTGCAAATGGCAAACCTTTCGGTAAAAACCAAAAACCTGCCCCCTTGCCGACCAGGCCACCAGCCAAGGCCTGCCAGTCGCCAGATCTGGCAAGGAATAACGTAACTAGAAATACAAAAGGAACACCAATTAGAATTATTGCCTTTTGTATAGACTCTTGAGTTTTGTAAACAACTTGTCCTAAGCTGTAAAGAATTCCTATAAAAAAAAGCAATATTATTCCTATATAACCTGAATAGCTGATTCCAAACGCTGATGATAAAACCTTGCTGCTAGCGGCAATTATCCCAGGCCACATCCACGGAACTAATGTTGTAATGATAAACCAAATAGGAGCAAATCTTCCAAACTTTCGGGTTAATCCTACAAAAATACTTTCCCCTGTAGCCAGCGTATATCGTTCGATTTCCATGTTAATAAAAAATTGAAAAGTTATTCCCAAGACTGCTGCCCAAATTATCCCAAGCCCAAAGTTTGAAGAAAGATAGGGCCAGAGGATAAGTTCCCCACTTCCGAGTCCTACACCCAGGATAATAAAACTTGGACCAATGAGGTTTTTCAATGCCCACGGCTTGGGAAGTTTTGCCTTTCCAAGGGGTGCTAATTTATTCATATGTTTAAGTTTAAGGTAAGAGAACGATAAATTACAATATAAATTCTCTAATTTAAACTCGTGTGCAGGAGATCGTTGGGAAGAATAAGTGCGTGAATCCGAATTTAACGGGTACAAAAACTAAATAGCAATTAGTTCTTGATCCTGGGAAAAGGAATGAGCCGATTGTTTTTCGAATTGGTGTCGGTGTTGGGCTTAAAGTAGGTGACGGCTCAATGGTTGGCGTTAAAGTCGGAGAAGGTTCCTCAGTCGGTGTAGGTGTAAGTTCCTCTGTAGGAGTAGGTGTAAGAGTATCTGTCGGTGTAGGTGATTCAGTTGGAGTTGGCTCCTCGGTGGGTGTAGGAGTAGCCGTTTCGGTTGGTGTGGGTGTTGGTGTTCCGTAATCGGGAGGAGGCCACTCTGTTGAAAGCTGTCCCCTTATCTCACCGTCAGGGTAAGTGCTTGAATGAATACTTATGTAGGTATTTCCTGCCAAAAGATCATCTATATACTCCTCTGGGAATTCCATATCTGTTATAACTCTTCTTATAATATTTCCCGGTTCCTCTGTCCACGCACTACCTGATCCGAGATCAACAATAGGCGATCCTTCTACTCCTGTTGCCCCTATATGAATATGACTTCCTGTAACATCTGACTGTACAAATTCCTTTGCGGATAAGTTTAGATCAAAGGTGTTTTCCGAGAAATTAAATACGAGACTTGCGTAGCCATCATTAGTAGTATCAACACCTGGAATCTCGTTATTACCTTCCAAGACTGCGTAAAGCGTTATGGGTGCAGTTGCGGGTAATAGTGAGGGTGTTTCGGTTGCTGAGGAAGAATTTTGGGGGTTGGAAGTCGTCCTGATTATAAAATCATTTAGGTTATTAAATGAATCCTGTCCATTTCCTTCGAGTTCATCCGATCCTCCTACTCCCATTGATGTAGCATCTGAACTAACTTTAGCTTTTCTTTCGATGCTGCTATTGTTAGAAGGACTACTTGTTGCTGCTGTTTCAAAATCAGTAGCAATTCCCATTCCCACTTTATCTACAATTGTTTTGCCTGCATCGCTATATAAAAGCACGGTGTTATCTGCTGTGATTCGTTCATCTGAGATTGAGTACGTGATGTCTGCTGAAACACCTCCGTCGTACTCAGACGGCGGGGTAATAAGTATGTATCCATACGGAGCAATTAATCCGCTTAAGTTTGAAACAAGTGGATACTGAATACCCGAACTCGTTTTTCTTGTTAACCTCCAACCACTAATATTTACATAAACATTCGTTGGATTATAAAGTTCCACAAATTCATCTCCAGCAACAGATCCCCCCACTTGCACCTCTGAGATTACGATATGATTGGCCAATGAATATGTATTTTTGGCTTTAAATAATGAAAAGACTATGAGAGAGAAAAGCAATGGAAGAATTGGAAGAATAATGTACCTTCTAGGTTTGATAAAGGACATAATCAAAAACATAGTAAAATTTATTAAACAACTCTGTCAACTGCATCTTAATGTCGCTTAAAGAGGTTTTCTGAGTCTAAACCTATCATCCTTCGAAGAGATCCTTTTTTAGCCAGATTAAGTAATCAAAGAGATGCTGGTTCTGGTACGCGCTTTCTATTTTCTGAATCGAGAAGTTATACGATCGAGGGCCATCCGCAAAGGACTTGGTGGCTTTAGCGGGGTATGCAATGATTTTCTCCATCTTTCTTTTTCTTTGAGGATATTTTGTCTTGCAAGGGCGTCCTTCTCCTTTACTAATTTATCATGCGATGTTTTGTCTAAAATCCTAACCCGATTCCATGCATCTTGTAAAATCTTCTTCTCCGGATACTCAGAAGGCATGGTAGTTATTAGAGTAGTAACGTGTTGTAAAACCCACTGCCATTCCGGAGCCAGAGTATCATCGAGTACTATTTCCGGTACAGTTTGAATCTGTCTAAAAACCACTTGTTCAGCATCTTTACCTCCTGGTGAGCCATTTACAGGAACTGTTTGAATTAATTCCCAATCCTTATAATAACCGCCATCATCTTCGTCGTAACGAAGGATGTAGCTGGCGTTTCCAAAACGCAGCCTGATGCTTGCGTCGATTGCTGAGGGCTGGTTTCCCCGCGGTATTTTATTAAGAGTGATGAAAACACGGTCTGAGTAACCACTGATACCTAGTGGTTTTTCGGTCCTTGTCCAGACAGGTTGAGGAACGGTACTGATTTCAGGGTTTATAACAAGAGGTTTAAAAATTGGAAAAACTATATTCTCATGATTAATTACGGATTCATCATCAAGTACAGGTTTTGCCTCTGCAGTCATTAAGCTATTGGTTGTCGACTTATAGTAGCAATTATACACTTAAGTGCAAAGTTTACAATAACTATAGGTTTTTCTTAAAATCCGACAAAACTTGCTACTTGACTTCGGGTTTTGTTCGGACTACAAATAGATAATGATTGAAAAAGTTTCTGTTCCGGTCTCAGTCAGCTTAGCTTTTGATCACACAAAGCGTAAGGTGTACCCTAAATGGGTTATTTGGAATGGACGTCTCTACCCTATCGCAAAAATTGGACTTCATCATACCTTTAGGCAAGGTCGAATACTTTTCCACGTTTTTTCTGTAGCAAGCAAAAGTCTTTTTTTTAGACTTACCCTAAATACCGAAAATTTACATTGGAGATTGGAGGAAATTTCCGACGGGTTGCCCGGATGAATAGATCTATGCTAAAGATGACTCAAATTATTGGCATATCACTATTAATTTCGTGGGGATTAGTTGCTTTAGCTTTATTGTAATGAGTAATTTAGGTTTTAATCCTAAACAATCAACCATTATTCATGTTGATCTGAATTCTTGCTTTGCAGCTATCGAGCAGCAGGCAAACCCTTTACTTAGGGGAAAGCCAATTGCGGTTGCCGCATATGCAACGCCAAACGGTTGTATTTTGGCTCCTTCGATTGAAGCAAAACGCTATGGAATTAAAACCGGAATGAGAGTAAAAGACGGGAAACTTATTTACCATGATTTAATAATTTTGTCCCCCGATCCCTGGAAATATAGAAACGTTCACCTTAAGTTGAGGAAATTAATTTCCGACTACACGGCCGATTTTAACCCAAAGTCAATTGACGAATTTGTTTTGAACTTAGAAGGATACCCATGTTTGGTAGCAAGTAGCATGCAGCAAGTAGCAAGGGAGATAAAGATAAGAATTAAAAAAGAAATTGGAGATTGGTTGACGGTATCAATCGGAATTGCACCGAACAGATTTTTGGCAAAATTGGCATCAGGAATCCATAAACCGGATGGGTTGGATGAAATCAACAAAGATAATTATTTAAAGATTTACTCGAAGCTTTCCTTGACAGATCTTCCTTATATTAAATTACGAAATGCCGTTAGGTTGAATAGCGTTGGAGTATATAAGGTTACCGATTTTTATAATGCTCCACTTTGGAAGTTGAAAGCCGCTTTTGAATCGATTAACGGATATTATTGGTATTTACGCCTTCGTGGTTGGGAAATTGATGACGTTATTTTCGGAAGAAGAAGTTACGGTAATTCCTATGCACTCCCTAAACCTCTTACCAAACCAGAAGAGCTCTCTCATATTTTGGCAAAATTGGTTACAAAAATGGGAGCACGGCTTAGGCGCGCCGGATACAAAGCTCGCGGAGTACATGTCGCAATTTCGTTTCGCGATGGCGGGTTTTGGCATAAAGGAATGACTTTTGAAAGGAACCTTTTTGATTCTCGGGATATATACAAAAAGGCGTTTAGAATTCTTTGCCTTTGTCCATACAGAAAGCCGGCTCGTGAATTAGCAGTTTCTTCTTTTAATCTTATAGATTCTAAAACAGCCCAACTCGAACTTTTCGATGATGTTGAAAAAAGAAAAAAAGTGGTTGAATCGGTAGATAAAGTCAACGAACGTTGGGGTGAGTTTGTAATTACTCCTGCACGGATGCTTGGAACTTCAAATGCGATTCCGGATAGAATCGCATTTGGAGGAGTAAAGGAACTGGAGGAATTTACTTTAACGTAATACTAATCTACGAATTCGTGCGAATGCTACGAATAGTTACGAATAATTAATTAAGAGCAGAAATGTCAACACTATCGCCAACCTCAATCCCATTTCTTTCGCTAAATCCTGCATTTACTTCCAACACCCTGTCGATTGCAACCGGAGGAGCGTAAAGAGTTAATTTCTCATCGGGAACGCCGGGCTGTGGATTAACGTTATTGTGGATATAAATAATTCTGCCGTCTTTGATCCAGATAATATCAATGGGTATTAGCATGTCTTTCATCCAAAAACCTTGATAGGTATCGTCTTCAAATAAGAAAAGCATGCCCTCATTTTGCTGCAAACTCTCGCGCCCCGACAAGCCTTTTTGTTGGTCTTCTGTAGTTTTTGCGACGTCGACAAATATTGTTGCGTTTCCTATTACAACTTTCGGTTTTTCATTCACCGTAGGCGTAATTTTTTGATCAAGCTCAGCTTGGTTTTGATTAGTAATTTTTAAAAATATCAATGCGGAAAGTAAGATAAGTACGAAGAAAAATATAATTTTCAATTAAGGAAGTTAATATGTTGCATTTAATTCGGCATCGATATTCTGAAGTTCTTTGTCAAGATCATTTAACTCTGTTTCACTAAGGTCTTTATCAATATCTTCTACCTCATCCGACCGAGATTGTGTTTCTACTTGGCGAATCTCTCGTTCAAAGGTAGAAGGCTCAGATTTTTTATTTTGTTTTGAAAGTGTTAAAGCCATGTAGCCCATTGCCACAACCAAAATTGCAGCGAGTGCTAGTAAAAAATTCTTTCTTGATACAAGTTGCATAATAATATCCTACCACAAAACCTTCATGGAGTTGGAGTAGGTGTTGATGTCGGGACAATGCTGGCCGTTGGTGTCAGAGTTACTGTAACAGTAACATTTCTAGTGGGTTTAACCCCCTGGCCGACTCTTAATCCCTTTATACCCCCAATCACTTGCACAAGAATTCTATGGACTTCGACCAACCCTTTTTTGATTTCTGTAATTTTCCCTCTTACTTCTTCAAAAGCGCCCTTAGGTTCATCTGATGCAATAACTTCTTCAAAAGAAGCATTAGCCTCGTCGAGTTTAGCTTTCAATTCCATCAACTTCTGACTAGCTTCATCAAGTTGATCGTGAATTTTACCTGTATCGGTATTGGGATTTGCTTCCTCTATCTTTGCAAGTCTTGATTCAATTCTTTCAATAAGTGTCTCGAGTCTATTCATTACAGCTAGAAGTCTTCTTCCTAATCTTTCCCAATAAGAGCGAATTCTTTTCTTGCGAATTTCGGTAAGCTTTGCTTCTCTAGTTGCCCTTTTTTCCTCCAAATTTTGTTTTAGGTCTTCGTGTCTTTCCTCTAAAGACTGCTTCTTGACCTCAACTTTCTGCTTATTTTCTAAACGTTTTTCTTGTGGGGTTTTGGTTGGAGTCGAAGTCTGAGCGAAACTTAAAGAAGTCGAAACAAAAAGGAAGAGGATAAAAATAATAGTTATTGCAAAACCCTTCATCATAATTATTTTGAATTTAATTACCTGTTTTGTCAAGATTAACGTTATCATTACCCAGAATTGTAGGTATAAATTGCGAGACAACCTTGCTGTTGGAATTTTGTACTGTTACTAAATAAACCACTATCACAGCTATAAAAATTATGGGCGGAATAAGAAGTAGAAAAATGGTTGAATTGTTGTAAAGGCTACTTTTGTGCAGATGGACAGGCTTCATAACTAAATTTTACTACCTTGTCTGTACCAAACACAACGGTTTTCAATGCAGCCACAAGAATAAGTTTCTTTCTCAGGAAAATCAACAACTTCACAGGTCGTAAAAACTTCATGATTTGCACAAACTTGTGAAGAACATCCAGTTGGAAAGCAGTCGGAATTTTGATTACAGTTTCCAGTTGCCATTTGCGGTTGTCCTTTATCGTTTACTAGAATATCGAATCTTTGGGTTTCGTTATCGGAGGGCTGCGAGTTATTGTCGGACGAGTGTTTAGAGAAGTAAAAAATAGAAAGAATAATAAGAGGAAATAGCACAATAATTAAAAATGCAATTAATGATTTATTCATGAAGTGCCCTCGAGAGGACTCGAACCTCTAAGGATTTAAATCCATACGGTCCTAAACCGTACGCGTCTACCAATTCCGCCACGAGGGCTTACACACATATTATATCAACCTTTTAGATCGAATTGAACAGGATCAGAGTCACAAAAAAACCTTACGTTTTAAGTAAGGTTTTTTAGGAAGGGAGGAACCTTTGGGTACCTCCCAGGAAAATTCTGACGCTCAAGTACGAGTAAAACCCGTTTCGCCTCAGAACGTGCGAGTACTATAGCATATCATTATAGGGTTGTCAAATAAACATAAAGTGTAATAAATTATATATACTATGTATTTTTTATTAATTCACTTTTTTAGCCAAGATAAATATTGAAGGACCAAAGCTGAAGCGGGCAAAAGGTCTTTGCAATAGGTTTTCTATTGAAAGAAGTACATTTTTGGGAAGAATTCTTTTTAAAAAAGAGTTTCGGACATTTGAAACAGAGCGAATTTCAATAATTTTATAACCATGCCCCTTTAATATATCCAGTATTGTATCGGGGTGATAATTTTTAAATGGTAAAGACCTTTTTCTTTTTTTAGTTCTAATTTCTATAGTAAAAATATCTAAAGGGAAAGTAAAATTTCCTTTAAAAAATTCGGACAGGGTGGCTTTGAGGTGTCGCTTATTGGCAAATTCAAGTATAAGATAGCCGTTTTTTTGTATAATTTTGGAAATTGCATGGAAAGTTTTATGTAAATCTTCAATATGGTGTAAAACACGAACCATTATTACTAAATCAATCGAACTTTGTCTGATTTTTTTAGGAATGTTTTCAACAGAAGATTGGATAAAGCGCACTTTTTTTGATTTGAAATTGCTACGAGCGATTTTAAGAAGTTTTGATGAAGGATCGGTTAAGACTATTCTTGGAGCATATGATAAGTAGCTGGGGGTGAGTCTTCCATAACCTGCACCAACTTCCAGAATAGTTTTAATTTTTGAGGTCCTTTCGAGAAAGGATTGGATTGCAATCAGTTCTGCTTTGTGTTCGTATTCTCTACTCTCCCAGTATGAGGGATAGTCATATGTGTCATAGGCGGCACCCATATCGTTATCTAACTTTCTTTAGAGCAAGCACTCGCAGGCTTAGGTAAAGGAAAAAATACAAATTCAGATTAGTGCGATTAGCTTAGCAGATAGGAGCGATTTATTCCAATTGTGTACAGTATCAGAGTTTCGTTGACATCAGATAATTGGTTGTGGTTGTTTGATAGTATCCAGTCCTCAACTGCCTTTTGTGGTGTTCTGCCTTTCATT
>MGGJ01000010.1 GCA_001792345.1 Candidatus Woesebacteria bacterium RIFCSPHIGHO2_01_FULL_39_32 | reverse complement strand
ATTAATCCCACAAATCCAACCATAACCGGGAGAGTTACTCCAACACCTACGCGTCCACCAAACGTAAGTCCAACACCTGTGCCAACCAGGACAATAACACCCACGCCTAGTGTTACGCCAACCCCTACCACCATCCTCTCTCCCACAATTACTCCTACTCCAATTGAAGGAGGGGCTTATAACTGGGGTCCATTTAGGCCGGGTTTAACACTTATAGAAATTCAGGCGTGGTGGACACCGGTTCCCGACGACGAGAAGGGGTTCGGACACGAACACGTACTTTGTTGGTGGCCTTTAGGTCGTAGGGTTAAAGATGTATTCCCCAATGGCGTCATAAAAACAGACTGCAGAATAACATTACATAATAATCCGAGTACTGCTTCAAAATTAGCTTTCCACCTCGCACCCGGGAACGTAATAAAAACGATTAACTTGGGATTAAGATGCACTTATCCCGGTACAAATAACGTCTACGATGGGGTCAACCCATTAAATTGTTCTTGGAATGTTCCTGTAACACTTGATACAAACGGGTGGCCTTCGGGTTGGAGGCATTTACGAGTTAGAGCAGTTCAATCAACGCCTGATAATAATACCTGGACTACTTCAAGTGAAATACCAATGTTAATTGACGGTTCAAGCTCAGGAGGAGAATTTCCGAATTGCATAGGGGATCCCTCAAACGGAAAGGCGTGCTTTATTGGTAAAAGTTGGTACACCAACTTAGGATATCAAAATGTGGAGCTTAAAAACATACCTCTTACTCCTGTAAAGAAAGGCAATCCCTTAACTTTCCATATCAGGGCTTCAAAAGGTGCGGCACAGTTACTTCAAGCCTTTTTGGATAGAAGTCACTTTATTCCAGCCGTAGGTCCGTGGCCCCAGGAAAATCCCATCACGGGTCCTGATCTTTCAAAGCCGATAAAAAGTGAATATGATGTAACGATAGATACCTCAAATTTAAGTCTGGGTTGGCACTCTTTTGCGACAAGATCGGTATCTCAGTCAAGTCTTAATTCAAGTTGCGCAGGTGGTTGTTTCTATTCTGTAACAAACCCGAATTTTGAAACCGGTGTTGCTAAGTTCTGGTTTTACATCGTCCCATGAGTAAAAATTTAAAAAGAGTAGTTATATTTTTATTTCTCGCAGTTTTAGCACTGGGTTTATTGCTTTTGGCCAATCTCACAGGTAAAAGAGTAGATGTCAAAGAAGATCTAGTCGTAAATGAGGTGTTGGACAAAGAATTAGCCAACATATCTGCCCACCCTGATTTAACTTTGACTGGCGAAGAAAATCTGGAAACCGGTGGGGTGGTTTTATCTTTCAATACTAAACGCAGCATCAATGAAATGTACGAGTGGTACTTAAACGAGATCAGCAAAAACGGCTGGACGCTAGACTCAACTACAAATCCAAATTTAAAAACCGACACTTACTTGAAAGCAAATAAAAATGGTTTAATTTTAAATGTATCGATTATAAATGAAAACATTGATGAACCCACAACTATCGTTCTTGAAATATTACCGGAAGGTACCAACGCTTCTCAAACCATTGAAGGGCCCGGCGTAGATGATAATCCTATGAACTACGAATCGGTGCGAAATTAGTAAAATTTAACTTATTTTCTTCGAAGAGATTCTCATCTTTCCAATTCCATTATTATTCTTTCTGTTTCCTTTTTTTGTGTATCACTTAACATCGTAAGTGCAATTCGTAGAGATTCAGCCGCTTTTCTTGGTTCGTTTTCCCCAATATATGCTTTTGAAAGCAAAAACAGTGGCTCAGGAACACTCCACATATTTTTGTATGGTTCAAGAAAACCTATAACTTTTTTGTAATCCTTCTTTTGGAAAGAAATTAATGCAAGATTGTAAGACACATTTGCACGTTCTTTTTTGGGAACACTATCATATACTTTATTAAGAAGTTCTTCAGCCTCCCCAAGCTCGCCTTTAGCAAGCTTAACCATGGCTAAATTTGTTCTCAGGGCATTTTTATCAACATACGCGATAACATCTTCGGTTACATCTAAAGCTCTCGCATAATATCCCTCGGCCTTTTCAAAATCTCCCCTTTTTAAATAATAATCCCCAAGATAAAAAAGGCCCTCTTTAAAATTCTTGTCATTTTCTACCTCCGGTCCAAAAAGAGTTAAATCATTTTTATAGTGAAATCCACCCACAAACGTCGAAAGCGTCGAAAGGAAAACCCAGGTAATCAAACAAGCCAAAATTAATCTATTAATAAGCGTTTTTTCTCTTGATACATACTCATAAATCAGACTGCCAATAAGCCCAATGCCAACTGAGGCAAAATAGGAATAGTGTGGTGAAGTAAACCGTGGAAGAGGAATTATATTTAATGACGGCAATAGTGTAATTCCTATAAATAGTAATACTTGGGACCACACCGATTTAAGACCAAGTTTCAAAACAATAAAGGTGATAGCTAAGAAAAATAGCAAAACAACCACGCTATTAATATTTACAAACGAAGTTAAAGCTACTGCATCTGACAACGGCGGTTTGAACGGAGATATTAGATAAATTAATTGTTTGCCCAAAACCCATGCCCGAGATGAAATTACGTACCCTAAAGAAAGTTTTGTACCGGAAATATGCCAGACGTCCGGAAGAGCAATAAAACGTAATATTATATGAAAAAGGAAAACAAATGCTTCACGCACCCAAAGTCCGACTGATTTGATCTTTTTATTAGTTATTTCCCAAAACACAATTAATGCAAAAGTCCAAAAGAGTGTTGTTTCTTTAGAAGCTAGTGCCAAAAATAAAAAAATTAATGTGTGCAATCTGAATTTTGTCGAGGTTTTTGCTTTGATATGAAAAGAGATTGTCAGTAGAGTAAATAAGGAAGCCAAAAGCTCAGATCTGTAAGATATGGCGCCGGCAGGAAGCCAAGACAGTGTATGTACTCCAAATATTAAGCTCGCTAAAAGCGCAGTCTTCCGACTCACCTTAAAATATTTTTTAGTAAATAGAAATGACGAATAGGAAACAGCAGTATGCAGGATTATATTAGTCAAATGAAATCCCCACGCCAAACTGCCGTAAAGAATCTTATCTATACTATTTACTATAGTAACAACGGGTCTGTAAAAACTTGTATCTGCAAAATTTGTCAAAAATGCGCCCAAAAAATGCTCGAGTCGAACTATACTTCTACCCGCTTCAATATCTCTGTGATCAAGCCATGAAAAATCATTAAAAATATAACTTGCGTGCGCTATTAAAACTATAAAGAGAACTGCTAAAATCAGTTTACGTTCATTTAAAACCATTTTCATAACTATAAAATACACTCGCTGTAATTATTACAACTATTGACTATATTATTCCAATTGTTAATAATTAATAAACTGCCGTGTCAAAATTGCAAAAATTGTCGATTCTCTTGCTCATTATTATAATCGCCAATTTCCTCATCATCGGCAACATAAAAAAGAAGAATGAGATCACAACCCCAAGATCATTTACGAAAATAGAAGAACAAGGAGTAATAATTAAGGAATTCCCCGAATTACCAAAATATCCCGAATCGCAAGTCGTTAATACTTATAAGAAAGAAGAAGACGGCAAAGTTGGTTATGAGGGTAACTGGACTACATCAGAACCTGTTGATGTAGTAATGAAATGGTATCTGACGGAACTTACAAAACAAGGTTGGAGTATAACCACCCCTCCCGAAAATCCGGAGTCTGATGCTACACAATTTGCAGTTTTGGAAAAAGAAGAGTTACTTTTAAATCTAATCGTAGAAAATGAAGATGGAGAAATAACTGAAATTCATGCAGAATTTCCTTTAAGGTGAAGTAATCTAAGGCATCCTTAAGTTAAAAGTTAGCGTCTTCACTCAAAAACTGATTCCAAATGCTTAAATACATAAAAAAATTACCATTAAAAAAGAGGAAAACATTTGCCCTGTTCTCGATTTTCTTCCTGTTTTTGAGTGTCTTATGGTTTAGAAGTTCACGGTTAAAAAATCCAGACATAGTCTACGCCCAAACCCCTACCGACGCCAATTTCAAAGTAGCATTTATCGGAGATTCGGCAGCAGGTAGCAGTTTCCAATCGGTTTTGAATCTCATTAAAAATGAGGGGGCCCAGATGGTGCTTCACCAAGGGGATTTCGACTACTCCGACGGACCACAAAAGTGGATGGATATGATAAATAATACCCTAGGATCCACTTTCCCCTACTTAGGCTCGGATGGAAACCATGATAATTGGGATAGTGACGGCTACGCCACCTTCTTCAAAGACCGCTTGGTCAAGATGGGACTTACTCCTCCTGCCGGTAATCTCCCTCCAAGTTATGCCGCCACCTACAAAGGCCTAAAAATGGTCTTTTCCAAAGAGGGCGGAGATCCCACATTTATAGGGAATGAACTAGTCAGCGATTCCCATACTTGGAAGATTTGTTCCTGGCACAAAAATCAAAATTATATGCAGCTGGGTTCAAAAGGAAATGAGCAGGGCTGGCCGGATTACGAAACCTGCCGGCAATATGGAGCTATTATATCCACCGGTCACGAACATACTTATGAGCGCACCAAAACCTTATTAAGCACGCAAAACCTAATTGTTGATACCAACCAACACCCGGTGCAAGGTGGAGTACCGGGAAACCCGAATAGCCTGCTCGTTGCTCCCGGAAAAACTTTTGTTTTTGTTTCGGGTGTGGGAGGAAACGGAATAAGAAACCAGGATCGCTGCCTACCCACTACTTACCCTTACGGAGGAGGCGTGGGTTGCAACTACATCTGGGCCAAAGCTTATACATCAGACCAAGGAGGTAAATACGGCGCCCTTTTTATTACTTTTAACGTTGACGGCAATCCCAACAAAGCCAGAGGTTATTTCAAAAACATATCCGGTGAAACTATCGATCAATTCGAAATCACCGCCTCCAGTGTCCCCGTCTCCCCACCACCAACCACCATTACACCAACTCAAAGGCCTACAATAAGTCCAACTAAAACACCAACACCCTCGCCAACACGATCTCCATCTATTTCACCGACTA
>MGGJ01000009.1 GCA_001792345.1 Candidatus Woesebacteria bacterium RIFCSPHIGHO2_01_FULL_39_32 | reverse complement strand
GAGACCCGCTCCGCCAGTCGGACGGATAAACTCCGGCGGGGCGAGCGAGCAAACCCTTTCCTCTGAAAATTTGAAATGTCTGAATTGGTCGGGGTGGGCAGAATTGAACTGCCGCCGGACGCACCCCATGCGCCCATTCTACCGTTAAACTACACCCCGAGAACGGCTTATTTTAACACAACGATACTAGTATTTGTTTTAATCAGTTGATTAAATGTTTGCTCACTCTTGTAACTCTTTTAGAATTTCTTTTCTCAACCACAACTTTTTGGTTTCTCCAATATCGCCATCAAATTTTGCGCTTATTGTTTTTTCTAATAATCTTTTTACATATGGATTTTTAGTAAATAAATAATTTTTTCCTTCACTAATACTCGGTGCCGTAAGAAACCAGTTAGGTCGTCCAAAACCCAGAAGCGCTTCTTCTATTTCTTTTAAGTGCCTTAGGATTATTGTTTTACTATCCCAAAGTTCAAGTTGGCCGATAATAGGATCGATATTTTTCGTGTCATTTATAATAGCGCTTTTTATATTTTCGTCGGTCTCTTTGTCTTGGTACATAAAATACGTTTTTGTCCAGTTGTGTGGAAGCTTTGTGTATCTGAATATTTCTTTATAAGCCTTTTTATCCCTATTTGTGGTTACGGATGCTTGAAAGTTTAGAGTGTTAGATATAATTGCAGTATAAAGAAGATTAGCACTTATTTCAGAAATATTCGTTTCTTTATTATTCTTTTTAAATTCTTCCCATATTAAAGTTACACAAGCACCAACCATTTCTATTTTTGCGTTTTTTCCTAGTTTAACTTTCCAATAGTCTTCAAATCCGTATCTATGATCAAAAATTTCAATAATATTTTTTGGTTTAACAAACTTAGCGAAATATTCAGGATCAGAAATATCCACTAAAATATAATTGGCATTTTTGGAGTATGGTTTGGTTGAATAATTTAATTTCCACTTTCTAATCTTTTCAGTGATGGTTTTATTTAAGGGTCCGGGGAGAATAGCTACGGCATCCTTTTTAGTAAGACGAAGTAATTCCGCATAAGCGACTGCACAAGCCAAAGCATCAATGTCCGTAAATGGTTGTCCCGAAGTTACAACAATTTTCATAAAGATATTTTCTATTTGATATATTTATCTAAGTTAATAGATCGTTAAATATATTTTTTCTCCTGCAGGAAACTTTTGACAATATTAAATATTATTTCGTGGCCTTGTGTGTTTGGGTGGCAGCCATCGTATAGCAGATTCTTGTAATTCAATTTATTGAACATAGCAAGGAGGTTTATGTAATCTACTTTACCTTTATTACAGAATTCCATTAGTGCTTCATTATATTTACTTATCCGGTCGTTATAATAAAACTCTGTTTTACTCCATGGCATTGGTGTCACTTTTGATTCTTCGACTGGATTAGGACCGACAAAAATTATTTTATTTGAATAGTTTCTTGCTGTTTTTACTATGCTATTTAAATTAGATAAAAAAACGGAAGGAGCAACTTTTGGTTTATTCTCTTTGAGAATTGCATCATTTATTACGAAGGAGAGAATAAAAATTGTTTTCTGACCACTCCAAACTCTCTGGGGCGTTTCCTTTTTAATTCGGGATAGAACTTGGTGACTTGTATCGCCGTCGACGCATAGATTATAGACGTCTATATCGTCCGCGATTTCGCCATCCAGAAACATTGCTTTCAACCTTCTTTTTAGTCTGTCTACCCAACCTCCTTCAGAATCATAGTCTCCATGAGCAATGCTATCGCCGAAAACCAAAATGTTAGACATCGATATTATTTTAATCTATTTTTATAGTTAGATAAATCTAACCCCCAGTCGAACCGACTTCTTTCTTCGAATTTTTTGAAAGCTTCTTTTTGGTGTTTTTCAAAGGTTTCGCGATCGCAATTATTTACCTTCATAAAATGCTTTACTAAATTTTCAAAATTTACTTTTCCTTGACTCGCTTGAATCCCGGCAAGACCAATATGTTCGACTGCGTGGCATTTGGAACAAATGGCTATTAAGTTAACAAGTTTTTGAATATGTTTTTCATCATCATATTCCCAAACTTCATGAGCGTGTAATTTTTCCCCGGCGCCACAAATAACACACTTGTAATTATTTTTTTTGTAGACTTCTTTTCTTAAATTCTCCCACATTTGGGGTTTAAGTAGACTTCTTAAATTATTTTGCCAAGAAGAGGCGGGAACGAGTTCAATGATTAGTTTTAATTTTTTGTTGTTTGGCATACCAAATCTGGAGATCTTTTAGTGCTTTTGCTAGCCATGGGTCTGACAAGTTTTTCGGAATTTTATTAATTGGGAACCAATGAAAAGAAGCCACATCATCGCGGGGGTCGATTTTAGGATTTGTTAATTTTGCAATATAGCAAACGTTGAATGTAGTTATAATATCTCCTTGGTAATCGTATTTACCCAAGTAAATTCCCAAGAGATCAATTATTTTTACGGATGAACCTGTTTCTTCTCTAAATTCTCTTCTTAAACCTTTTTCAGGAGTTTCTCCCTCCTTTAAAAATCCTCCGACTACGTCATATTTTCCTTTGCTGGGTTCTATTGCGCGTTTGGAAATTAGATATTTTGAGTTTTCTACAATAAATGCCGACGCTGTAGGATACGAATTGAGATAAACTACCTTGCCGCAATTTGTACACGCAAAATATTCCTTATATTTTTTTGAAGGCTTTCCGCAATATGGACAAAATTTGTAATTTTTCATTTCTTAACTTTATAATGAAGTTGGATAACGTTTTTTTAAAAATTCCAGTATTTGTTTAGGAGATTTTGAGCTAATGATTAAATTTTTATCTTCCTTTTCCAGTTTACGATTTCCAGTCATAACCACCGTTAAAATATACGAATAATTTTTAAGTTCTCCTTCCTTTTTCATCACGTCATATGTAACTCTTCCTATAATCATTACACCAATTCTTTTTACCAAATTCATGAAGTTTTCCCAATCAGCATCAGATACCCAGCTTGTATCATGGTTTTTTCCGGCAATTAATCCGTTTAAAGTGATTGCGTTTTGAAGTATTACTTTCATATTTCTTAAATTCTATCGGATAATTATATCTTGTATTTTACTATAAACGATGCTATAAGATAACAAATGGCACGTCCTAAAAAGGAAGAAGTAAAAGCTCCGGAACAAAAGACAGATACTTCAGGAAAACTTGCAGCAATCAAACTTGCGATGGAACAGATCGAGAAGCAGTATGGTAAAGGCTCAATTATGAAGTTGGGTGAAAGGATGGATGAACGTTATAAAGTCGACACAATCCCGACTGGATCAATCGCAATCGACTTGGCACTTGGTGTCGGCGGACTTCCGAGGGGTCGTATAGTAGAAATCTATGGGCCAGAAGCTTCGGGAAAAACTACCCTAGCACTACATGTTATTGCCGAGGCACAAAAACGGGGAGGACAGTGTGCGTTTATCGATGCCGAACACGCGCTAGATCCGGAACGAGCTGAAACAATAGGAGTTAATTTAGACGATTTATTGATGTCACAGCCCGATACAGGAGAACAAGCTTTAGAGATTACCGAAACTTTAATACGTTCGGGAGGGCTCGATGTCATAGTTGTTGACTCAGTTGCCGCACTTGTTCCCCGTGCCGAGCTGGAAGGGGAGATGGGAGATGCGGTAATGGGCTTGCAAGCCCGTCTTATGAGTCAAGCGCTACGGAAGTTAACCGGTGCAATTTCTAAATCAAAAACCGTTCTAATTTTTACAAATCAACTTCGCCAAAAAATTGGAGTAATGTTTGGTAATCCTGAAACGACACCGGGTGGACTTGCCCTAAAGTTTTATTCATCTGTAAGAATCGATGTTCGACGCATTGAAGTACTCAAAGATGGAGACACAGTTATCGGTTCGCGTCATCGTGCAAGGATTGTCAAAAATAAAGTTGCCCCACCCTTGAGAGTAGCTGAATTTGACATAATGAATGAAGAAGGAATTTCTAAAACTGGCGGGCTTTTAGATGTTGCAGTCGACCTTGCTTTGATTGAGAAAAAGGGCTCCTTTTTCAATTATGATGGCAAGCCTTTGGCTCAGGGACGGGAAGGAGCTAAAATGGCAATCCGTGATGATAAAAAACTAGCAGAAGAAATTGAAAGAAGGATTCGAGAAGCAGTTGCGGCAGGAAAAAAAGTACCGAAAGAGATTGGGGAAGAGAAAGAAGAATAGAATTTAACTCAAAGTGCAAAACTCAAATTTCAAAACCACAACTTTAAACCCTTAACTTAAAATTTTCAAGGCTTTTAGATTTGACTTTCGACATTTGAATTTTGAGTTACGTTCCCGTACAAGTTAATATTAATTGATGCCAACTATTACTTCTGTTAAACCTCAAAGGAATGGTAAAAGGGTTAATATTTATCTAGATGATAAATATGGATTTGGGTTGGATTTGGAGACTTTTGTAAAACTAGGTTTGAAGGTTGAACAGGAGCTATCCGAAGAAAAGATAGAGAAGATAGTCAGAGAAGGAGAATTTCAACAAATTTACGATAAGATTTTAAGATTCGGCAGCTTGCGTCCAAGAAGCGAGAATGAATATATATATTGGTTGAGAAAGCACAAAGTTCACAAAAGTCTTCATGAAGAGCTCTTCAATAGACTAAAGCGCTTGGATTTTTTGAATGATAAAAAATTTGCTGCATGGTGGGTAGATCAAAGGCAGACGTTTCGGCCAAAGTCGAAAAGAATTCTAAATTATGAATTAATAAGTAAGGGAATAAAAAAGGAAATCATCAACGAAGTTTTAGATGAGGCAAATATAGATGAGGTAGCCCAAGCCAAAAAACTGATAGAAAAGAAGAAATATATATGGGAAAAGTTAGATGATTCCACCGCTCGTAAAAAGATGTCTGAATATTTAGCCCGACACGGATTTGGCTGGGAAACAATAAAAACAGCAATAAAAAGAATTGACGAATTTAACGATAGTGTGTAAAATTCAATGTAGGAGATTAGAAAATATGGTTGTTACGACCTTTTTTAGAGTAACTTATACAGCCTCGCCGCTTAATATTTGAGCGGGACTTCCTTTTCTCCTAAAAAAATTATGGCTACAGACGATATCAAAATATTAGTCGGAGAAATAAAACGTGAGCGAGAAGAATTACAACGTAAAGAAACTCAACTGAAAAAACGACAGGAAGATCTTCTAGAAAAGCTTCAAAGGGCTTCTAAGATGACTATTGATGAAGCAAAGAAAGTGCTTCTGGAAGAGGTTGAAAGAGATTTAAAAGGAGATATTGCAAAGAGAATTCGCTCGGCCGAAGAAAGAGTTCGACAGGAAGCCAACGAGCGTGCGAAGGAAATTCTGGCCGATGCCATGAAGCATGGCGCAACTTCCTATGTTGCAGAATATACCGTTTCGACTATAGCTGTTCCGAACGAAGAAGTTAAGGGTAGAATTATTGGAAAAGAGGGGCGAAATATTCGCGCTTTCGAGCGTGAAACCGGAGTCGAACTCGAACTAGACGAAACTAATGAAATTCGTCTTTCTTCTTTTGATTCGGTTAGGAGGGAAAGCGCAAAAAGAGCTCTTGAAATTCTTATCAAAGACACCCGCATTCAGCCTTCGCGAATTGAGGAAGTTGTTCGTCAAGTTAAAACTCAAATGGATGACGTTTTATTGGAAGAAGGAAGAAAAATTTCGGCCGAATGCGGGGTATATAACCTCCCGACGGACATCCTGATGCTTATTGGTAGGTACAAATTCCGAACTTCATACGGACAAAATTTAGGTCTCCATACAATTGAAGAGACAAAAATAGGAATTGCTATAGCTTCCGAAATCGGTGCAAATATTGAAACAGTGCGTTTGGGGTGTTTACTACATGACATTGGAAAAGTCGTAACCGAGGAGGAAGGGACCCACGTTGATGCGGGAGTTACAGTTTTAAAGCGACATGGTTTTCCGAAAGAGGTGGTCGCAGCTGTTGCTGAACATCATGAAGATAAATCCTTTTCTTCAGTTGAGTCTATTGTGGTTTGGATTGCGGACGCAATTTCAGGTTCCCGACCTGGAGCTCGCTATGAACCGCATGAGGATTATGTGAAGAGGATGGAAAAGATAGAGGAGATTGTTAAAACATTTCAGGGAGTTGCAGAAGCTTATGCATTTCAAGCTGGTCGTGACGTCAGGGTAGTTGTTTCTCCAGAAGAGGTAGACGACGACGCGCTAACAGTTTTGGCTCACGATATCGCGAAAAAGCTTGAAAAAGAAGCGGAATATGCAGGCCAGATTAAAGTTACCGCAATTCGGGAAGTAAGAGCAACAGATACAACTGCTGCGAAGTAAAAGTAAAAGGAAGTTATGTAAAAAAGACGGTGTCGGGTAAGCTGCGGAAAACACCACCTGCTTGACATAATTTATACGTTAGGGTATCCTTTTTCTACATTTAAAATATGGCGAAAATCACAAAAAGAGAATTAGTCGATGTAGTTTCCCGAAAGGCGCATTTAACTAAAAGAGCAGGGTCTGAAGCAGTTGATGTATTTTTAAACGAGATAGGCAGGTTTCTAGCAAAGGGAGTAGATACAAAAGTAGTTCTTTCCGGATTTGGAACATTTAGAGTAATTAGGATGAAAGGAAAAACTGTCAAGATTCCGGAGACTGATAAAATGGTTACCATAAAGCCTCATCTTTCTCCTCGTTTCACCCCAGGTAAGAGATTAAAAAGACAGGTCACTCGCTAACTCCAACGAGTCTCTTCATTGTATAATTCACTTATGGGTAAGTCTGAAAGGGAAGAATTTGAAAAAGCCATAATTGTTGAGCGTTTAGCAAAAAACTTTGAAATTACGGAGAAAAAATCAGGTTTAATTGGAAGTCTGCAAACTCTGATTGTGCCCACTAAAAAGACTGTTCGTGCACTCAAATCTATTTCATTTTCTATTTCACAAGGAGAACTGATTGGTTTTATCGGTCCAAATGGTGCGGGTAAAACAACAACTTTAAAAATTCTTTCAGGACTTCTTTATCCGTCTTCCGGCTTTGTTCAAGTCTTGGGTTTTGATCCTTGGGTGAGACGCCCTGAATTTTTAAAACAAATTTCTTTGGTTATGGGACAAAAGAATCAGCTTTGGTGGGATCTTCCGGCAATAGACACATTCGAATTAAATAAGGCAATTTATGAGATACCCGATAACAAATTTAAAGAGAATCTTGAGGAATTGACAACAATTCTTGAGGTAAAAAAATTACTTAATACTCAAGTTAGAAGGCTTTCTCTGGGTCAGCGAATGAGACTTGAATTGGTCGCAGCCCTACTTCACAAACCAAAGGTATTATTTCTTGATGAGCCGACAATTGGTTTGGACGTTGTCGCTCAACAGAAAGTACGTGATTTTATTTTTGATTACAACCGCCGCTTTAAAGCCACAATAATGTTAACCTCCCATAATATGGATGATCTTATTGACTTAGCAAAACGTGTAATCGTTGTTTATAAAGGTGAAATACTTTTTGATGGAGATTTGAAGGAACTGGTTGGGCAATTTGCTAGAGAAAAGATCATTAAAGTTTATCTTGACAAACCGGCGGACATTAAAAAATTCTCAGAGATTGGAAAAGTAAAAAAATATGATTATCCGCAGGCAATCATCAGAGTTCCTCGTGAAGCATCAGCTGTTGCTGCTTCCGAACTACTTCAAAACTTTCCTGTTGCTGATCTGACAATCGAAGAAGAGCCCATTGAAGACATTATCCGTCGTGTCTTTAAAGGTGAGACTGTTAAGAAAAAGTCATGAATAAATATCTCCAAGTTTTTAAGATTTCTTTCCAACAAGAATTCGCTTATCCACTGAGCTTTGTAATGTGGAGAGTGAGAAATGTCTTACAAATTTTTGTTGTATTTTTTTTGTGGGATACTGTTTTTTCTTTTCGGGAAAGTGTACTTTTCGGATACGACAGAGATAGAATCCTAACCTATGTTTTTGGTTTAATATTTATTAAAGCTTTTGTTTTATCGGCAAGAGCGCAGGATGTTGCGGGAGAAATTGCTAGAGGAGAGATCATAAATTACTTACTCAAACCTGTGAATTATTTCAAATATTGGTTGACAAGAGATATATCGAGTAAGACCTTGAATTTAATTTTTGCAGTTGGGGAGTTTATCCTGCTGTATTTAATATTAAAGCCACCCTTTTATTTCCAAACTAATCCAGTTCAAATAACCTTATTTTTAATAAGTATAGGTTTGGCAATCCTTACATATTTTTTACTTTTATTTATTGTAAATGCGATTCCTTTTTGGGCACCCGAAATGGGTTGGGGAGGGCATTTTTTGGTTACGGTGATATTAGTCGAGTTTCTTTCAGGATCTCTATTTCCTTTGGATATACTTCCCGTTAACATACAAAATGTTTTAAGTTTTACACCTTTTCCATATATAATTTTCTTTCCACTACAAGTTTATCTAGGGAAAGTTACAGGGATTTTACTTTTCAAAGGAATTGTAGTCGCTATTTTTTGGATTATTGTTTTATGGTTTTTCATGAACTGGGTTTGGAGTAAAGGTTTTAAAGCCTACCAGGCATATGGACGTTAGAAGATTATTTTACTATTTTAAAATTTGGCTTTTTATGAGTAAGAATTCTTTTCTAATGGTTCTTAATCAAAAAAGTGTGCTGTTAATTTTTTTAATTGGTAAAGTTCTGCGATTTTTATTCTTTATTGCCTTTTTATTCTTTTTGGTCAGTGGGGCAGAAAATCTTGCGGGTTATAATTCGACTCAATCAATTTTTTTCTTCTTATCATTTATGATTATTGATACAACGTCTCAATTTTTTTTCAGGGAAGTTTATAGGTTTCGCACATATGTTGTAACAGGAGACTTTGACCTTATTTTGGCAAAGCCAATGAGCGCTTTATTTAGAGTTTTAATGGGAGGAGCGGATGTAATTGACTTAATTACTCTTCCGCCTCTTTATGCTGCAACAAGTTATGTTGGGAATTTACTTTCACCAACACCTTTTCAAGTTTTTATTTATCTTCTATTGCTTTTGACAGGACTTTTGATAACAACGGCATTTCATATAATAGTAATTTCTTTCGGAATAATCACTTTGGAGGTTGATCATTCAATAATGATTTATCGAGATATTACGGCAATGGGAAGATTTCCTATTGATATCTATAAGGAGCCTTTGAAAGGAATTTTAACTTATTTCATCCCCGTTGCCATAATGATGACGTTTCCTGCAAAAGCTTTTATGGGACTTGTAAACTTTCAAGGATTACTTTCGGCGATAGTAATTGGAGGAGTATTTATGTTTGTCGCACTTCGATTTTGGAATTTTGCGCTTAAAAAATATACGAGTGCTTCTTCCTAAAATGAAAAAGCTTCTAGTCATTTGCGGACCTACGGCTACAGGAAAGACGTCTTTGGCACTTTTATTGGCCAAGAAATTTAACGGAGAGATCGTCTCTGCTGATTCTAGACAGGTTTATAAAAATATGGATATAGGGACAGGCAAAGACTTACCGCAAGGTTCCAAGTGGCACCTTGCGAAATTTCCAATTGGTTTTTGGGAAACCAAAAACCACATACGAATATGGGGATATGATTTGGTCTCACCAAAGGAGGAATTTAGCGTATCAAAGTATGTTGAAATCGCTAAAAAAATTATTTTTGACATAGAAAAAAGAGGAAAATTACCAATTCTTGTTGGAGGAACAGGACTTTACATTAAAAGTATAGTAGATGGAATTCCCACCGCTATAATCCCAAAAAACTCAAAGATAAGAAAAAGATTAGAGGGTAAAAATGTAGATGACCTTTTTGAAAATTTGGCTCAGCTCGACTCTACTCGGGCCGCATCTCTTAATATCTCGGACAGAAAAAATCCCAGAAGGCTTATTCGCGCGATAGAAGTAGCACTTTGGAGAGTATTGCATAAGAGAAAAAAGCAAATAGAAAAGTATAAAGAGAAACGAGATATATTAATGATTGGTTTAACTATGCCCAGAGAGAGTTTTAATTCGGTAATCTCAAGAAGAATAGAAAAAAGATTACAAGAGGGAATAGAAGAGGAGATAATGAAATTACTTTTGAAGGGAATTTCCTGGGAGCATCAGTCGATGGGCTCGCTTGGTTATAGACAGTTGAAGTCTTATATTCTGGAGAAAGAAAGCAAAAATGAAGCTATGAAGCGGTGGTTTCTATCAGAGAAAAATTATGCGAAGAGACAGATCACATGGTTTAAGAAGGATAAAAGAATTAAATGGTTTGATTTTGATAAGAGCCATTTGCAGAAGGACGTGGAAAAGTTGGTAAGAAGTTGGTACTATAATGGCAATGCCAAGAAAAATTGAAATCTCCCATAAAACAATAATATTTACGGTATTTTTCTTAATATTTCTTTGGTTTTTATATTCGATCTTAGATATTATACTTTTATTCTTTATTTCTATTCTTATAGCAACAATTTTAAATCCGGCCGTAAAAAAACTGAGTCGTCTGAAAATCCCAAGAGGTATGTCTGTAATAATTGTATATCTTACTGGTGCGGCATTATTGATTTTTTCTATAGGGACTGTGATAAGTCCGCTAGTTGAACAAAGTAGAAATTTTGCTACTAACTTTCCCATATTTCTTGAGAGATTGCAGATACCTGAGTATCTAATTGAACAGATCACTACCGAAATTACTTCCGAAATTGGAAGTATCTCATCTCAGATATTAAAAATCGGAGTTTCGATTTTTTCTAATATTTTGACCGTTTTTGCTGTTCTAATCATATCTTTATATTTTTCTATTGCCAGAGAAAAGTTGGCCGATCAACTTCGAATTATCCTAGCCTCCAATCAAGCAAAGCGAGTTGAGACGATATTAGATCGACTGGAGATAGAGTTGGGTGGGTGGACAAGAGGACAACTAGCGTTGATGTTTTTGGTGGGAATTTCTACTTACGTGGGTTTAAGGTTGTTGAGGATACCATATGCGGTGCCACTTGCGGTTCTATCAGGATTTTTAGAAGTAATTCCAAATATAGGTCCTGTAGTAGCTGCGATTCCCGCTATAGTAGTTGGTTTTGGGATATCGCCTATAACTGGACTTGCAGTTTTAGCATTATCATTTTTGGTTCAACAAGTGGAGAACTATTTTTTTGTTCCAAAGATAATGGAAAAATCGGTCGGGATAAGTCCGGTTGTGACTCTTTTGGCTCTTTTAATTGGTTTTAGATTAGGAGGAATAGTGGGAGCCATGCTTTCGGTACCAGTACTAATTACCTTGAGAGTAATCCTTCATGAGTACTTCTCGGTTGATAAGTTAGGTAAATAACTATTTTTAAATTTCTTCGCTGAAATTCCTAACACAGTCCAAAATATTATCTCTTCACCGATTGATATAATATTTGTTTGCGAGTGAACAATAAAAAGAATTAAAACATAAATTAGAGGATTTTGAAAATCTTTCATCTTAAGCAGATTTGTAAAAGATCTAAAGATAGTTGCACTATAAAATATAAAACCGATAATTCCGGTGCTAACTAATATTTCAAGAAAAAGGGAATGCGCTTTATCGACATAAACATCGTGATCTAGTCTGACAGGCCAAACTACAGAGTCAAAAGCATAGTCGAAGTTCGCCCAACCCCATCCCAAAATAGGACGTTTCTCAAATGCCAAAAGACCTTTTCGGATAATCCTCTCACGACCTTCTGCTGCAAAAAGCCGATCAATTCTTTGGTCTTTAATCTGGGAGATGAATACAAATGACACCATTGAAAGGAGTACCATAGTGAGAGACAAAAAAATCTTGTGATACCTCGTTTTTTGAAAGAACAAAAGTAAGAAAAAAAACACTAAAACACCCAAGATTCCCGCCAATGCACGGGTGGCTAAAATCGCTACAATTTGAGTAATGAACACAAAATATAAAAGTTTTTTCGGTCTTTCAAAATAATTTATGACATATGCTGTAAAAGGAAGAGTTACAACCAGATAGCCTGCAAGGAAATTAGGATTACCAAAACTTACTCCTATTGCTCCGTCCCAATTAGGAACCGAAATGACATTCAATACATAAAGTTTAAATGAATCAAATAAAGCCCAAATGCTTACCAAAAACGCACCCAGTGAAATTGAGAAAGCGATGTCTTTAATCCAATCCTTTTTTACAAAAACTAATACAGTTAAGAAAAGTCCTACAAGGTGACTTAGCGTTATTAATCCGTCACTTCTGTAATGATTACCGAAGATGCTTTTTTGAAAATTAACTCCAAGATACGAAGACGTTGCTGCAATAATTAGAAAGCTTCCGACAAGTATAATAAGTAGCATGTCCAATTTTTCTTTTTGTAGACGATTTAAATTTGTTACAACCCCTAATACCACTAGCATTTCTATCCATCTATCTACAAAGTAGACTTTAGGAAGCTCATATGGAATCGGAGCCGACGGCCAGTAAAAAAGAGGCAAGATAACTAATCCCACTAGTAAAAAGGATTTAAAAAAATCGATTTTTTTCACTTCCATTTTGATTATTCATTGTACCGTAAACTTGAGAAATTGACCTCATTTTGATATAATATCGTTGCTCTGGAGGAAGGACGGTTAGGCTGTGAGATAAAGCGAATACTCGCTATCTAATGGTCAGGAAAGTCCAGGCAGCAGAAGGCAGGAGACGCGGCGTAAGCCGTGACCCGAAAGGGCTGGTTAGAGCAACAGAGACTATGTCGACTCTTTTACCCTAAAGGTAAAAGAACACGAGTGAAAAGGGCAATCCCCTCCGCTGCAACCTTCGACCGGGACGTTTTAAGGATGCCTTCCCAAGTTCCAATGAAGGGCACTAGACAGATTACCGTCGAGAAACAGAACCTGGCTTACTAGCCTCCAGAGACTAAAAAATCCACCAATGGGTGGATTTTTTGATTTAACCCCCTTTTACCTTATAGTCTTGCAATTTCGTGAAAAATAAGCAAAAATAACTTTAGATTGGAGGGGGGTGAGTAAATTAATGAGAGGAGTAAATGTTTGGCAAGAAGCACTAATATCTGCCTGGGACCAGGTTTGGACTTCATTTTTGACTATCCTGCCGGCAGTATTGGGGGCTGTTGTAGTTTTTGCAATTGGACTAATTCTAGCCTATTGGGTAAAACGATTAATAATGGAAGTTTTGGGAGTTTTAAGAATCGAAAAACTTTCAGGCTCTTTAGGAATTGAACAATTTTTGAAAAAAGCTGATGTTAAGTTAAATCTAGCCGAAATCCTAGGAGTATTTGCTCAATGGCTTATAATACTGGTTTTTTTCCTGGCTGCTACAGACATTCTGGGACTATCTAGCGTTTCGGTTGTGCTTACCCAAGTTCTATCCTATATTCCCAATATTTTAGCCGCTGCTTTAATATTCGGGGCAGGATACTATGTTGCAAGACTTGTGGAAACCCTTGTTCGCGGCGCACTGACTTCAGTAGATCATGAAGTCGCAAAACCGGTTTCAAAACTATCCCGCTTCCTTGTAATTTTGGTTACATTTTTTGCGGCTGTTGATCAACTGCAAATTGCCCAGGGTCTCATTGCGACTTTTTTCCAAGGTTTGACCTATACAATTGTTCTAATTGTGGGGCTATCAGTTGGTCTTGGAGCAAAAGATTTGGTTTCGAAAGCACTAACCGATTGGTATCAAAAGATAAAGAAGTAGTTTACCTAATTCTTTTGAGGTGTGAAGTTAGCTTCTTTTTCTATGCCTCACTTATCATATATAATGGAATTATCAAACCCCGCCCATGCAGTTAACAACAGAAACACTTAAAAAGATAATTGTTGGAAGTGGATTTGTAAGCGAAAAAGAATTTGATCAAGCTGCGAAAACCGCGACTGAACTTGCAAAAGAACCCATTGACGTATTAATTTTTAGGGGTTTAATTAACGAAGAAACTGTCGGGAAGCTCATAGCTGAACATTTTAATGTTCCATTTGGTAATGTCCGTCGCTTAAATATTCCCCCCGAGGTTCTTTCCCTCATCCCCGAAAAAATGGCACGAGTCTACAGGATTGTTCCTTTTGAAAAAGAGGCAGGTGTACTTAAGCTTGCTATGGAAAACCCTGAAGACTTCGAGGCAATGGAGTTCGCAAAACGCCACACCGGACTCGAAATAGAAAGCTATTATTCTACTCGTGACGATATAGTCAAAGCACTAGGGCAATATAAAAAGGGAATAAAGGAGGACTTTGAAAAAATAATAGCAGAAAATATAAAACGTGTAGCCCCAGGGAGCGATGAAGAAGATCTTGCAAAAGCAGCCGAAAAGGTCCCAATTGTAAAAATTTTCGACACGATATTAGGATACGCTATATCAGAGCGTTCATCAGATATTCATATTGAAGTACAAGAAGGAGAAGTTGTAGTACGATTTAGGATTGATGGGGTGCTCAGGGATATTGTTAAGTTTCCGAGAGGGATAGAGACGGCTCTTATAGCTAGAATAAAAATTCTTTCAAATTTAAAAATAGATGAACACAGAATTCCTCAGGATGGTAGATATAAATTTCTACTCGATGACGACGTAATATCTCTAAGAATTTCAATAATTCCTGGGTTTTATGGGGAAAACGTTGTTATGCGACTTTTGCAAGAAACAAATAGACCTCTGTCTCTTGAGGAGCTGGGATTAACCGGTCACAACTTAGAAATTATTCGGGAAAATATTACAAGGCCTTACGGAATGATTCTTGTAACAGGTCCAACGGGATCAGGAAAGACAACGACATTGTATTCAATATTGAATATTTTAAATACCATAGAGGTAAAGATTTGTACCATTGAGGACCCAATTGAATATGCGATAGGTAGAGTTACACAATTTCAGGTAAATCCCAAAACAGGATTGGAGTTTTCTACAGGACTTCGGGCTCTTATGCGGCATGATCCTGATATTATTATGGTAGGGGAGATACGAGACAAAGAAACGGCTGAGATTGCGATACACTCCGCACTCACCGGACATTTGGTTTTGTCAACTCTTCATACAAATACAGCAGCAGGTGCAATTCCGCGATTTTTGGACATGGGTGCAGAGGATTTTTTACTGGCCTCAACTGTTAATGCAATTATTGCTCAGCGGCTGGTTCGAAAAATTTGCTCTAACTGTATCGTTAAATATTCTCCCGAGGAAGTAGTCCGAAAAAAGCTTTCCAAAGACTTGGGAATTGATCTTGGAGAACAAAAATTCTATAGAGGCCAAGGTTGCGAGCAATGTAACCACAAGGGTTATACTGGGAGAATCGGAATATATGAGGTTCTTGCCGTCACAGAAAAAATAAGAATTTTAATTACTCAAAAAGCAACGAGCGACGAAATCCAAAAAGAGGCAGTTGCCGAGGGGATGGTTACAATGCTTCAGGATGGTCTCGATAAAGTTTCTTCTGGGTTGACCACAATTGAGGAAGTATTAAGGGTTGTTCGAGAAAACTAAGTAATTTTTGTTTTTTTCTTTACCAGACTTACGTTTCCTAAAAGAAAGTCTGAAATATATATGCCACTCTATAAGTACAAAGCTAAAAATAAAAAAGGAGAGATAATTGAGGACGTCATTCAGGCTGCGACAAGACGCGAGGCGGCGTCACTTTTAAAATCTGACGAATATCAGATATTTTCAATAAAGGGTCTTGGAAGAAAGGACATTAATATCTTTGGAGGAGGCATTTCTATAGCAGAAAAAGCTGCTTTTTGTCGCTTCATGGCAACTATGCTTCGGGCAGGACTTCCCCTCCCGGAGGCCTTGGATATCATCCGCCAGGAAACCCAAAGTAAAAAACTTAAAGAGGTTCTTTTTGATATATCATTTCATATCAAGAAAGGTGCTACTATATCTTCTGTTCTTGCAAATTACAAAAAGGAATTTGATGCGGTTTTTCTAACTATGGTAAAAGCCGGAGAAGAATCTGGTACGCTTGAAAAGTCTTTTGATTATCTTGCCAAACAGCTCCTCACGAGTTACGAGCTTAGCCAAAAAGTTAAAAGTTCGATGATGTATCCGATAATTATTATTGGTGCCATGATTGCTAACGCATTTATCATGCTTGGATTTGTCCTTCCGAAAATGTCCGACGTTTTCCTTTCATTAAACGCAGATATCCCTCCCGTGACTAAATTTGTATTAAATTTTGGGAAGACAGTTGGAGCAAACCTAGCACTTACTTTCGGAATATTTTTTGCAATTATTTTTATTGTAATTTTGCTTTTTCTAATACGCGCAAGCCGAACCTTTATTTTTTCTTATATGGTAAAGCTTCCAGTCATATCCAAAGTAATGGATCAGTTGGATACAGCACGTTTTGCTCGTACACTTTCAACTTTACTAAAAAGTGGAGTTCCAATCATGGTTGCTCTGGATGTAAGCTCTGATGTATTAAAGCAGCCACATTTGAGAAAGCAAGCCAAAGAATTTAGTGAAGGAGTAGCAAAAGGAGAATCACTTTCAGATATAATTTCGTCTAAGAAGCGTTCATTTTCAATTACTATGGTTCAATCTATAAAAGCAGGTGAAAAGACGGGAAGTTTGGAAGTGGTTCTTGAAGAACTTGCTTCATTTTATGAAATGGAAGTTGATTACGGACTAAAACGAGCCACGGCTCTACTCGAACCTTTACTTATGCTTATAATAGGTGTTGCGGTAGGCGCTATGGTAGTTCTTCTAATTACACCGATATACAGTATTGTTGGAGGGTTGGAAAGTGGGTTGTAATGCGAAGATATTTAGTTTTCATTATTTTATCTCTTGTATTAGTTGTCACATCGATATTAATTATTAGATCACTAAAAACACCCCCAAGAAATAACGTTCCTACTTCAGTCAACAATATAGAATTTAATAATTTGCCCGACAGCGATTCTTCTATTAGCGACTATTTTAAGGAGGAATTTGAAAGAAGAAAAGATAGCTCCGAGATTACTGGTGGAATTAAAAAAGATGAACTCAAAACTTGTGAGTTGTTTGGGAAAGTTGTTAGTCAAGGAACAGCTGTTTATGATTCAACCTGTGTGGAGTAAATTTACCTTTCTTCTCTCCAGGATATAAATTCGTACTCGCCCGAAGTTGGGAAATAAGGCGGGGGAGCGTATAAAAGATTTGTATCATAGTTTATCGTGCGTGTTGTAAAGCCCGAGACAAGAGTTGAGCCAGAAACAAAGTTCCAGTAGGATTTATAGTAATTGATTAGAGCTCCATTTATTGTAAGACTATTTTTTACAGCGCCACTGGAAGTTCCACTACAGGATGAATAATAACCATGGCGGATAATTTTCCCCTTTTGTGCCATAAGAACCGCATCGATTTTGAAATCATTCGGCACGTCTCGAATAAAAAATATATTATCTTGGGATACCAATCCTAATACATCGCTGCCGTCATAAGCCGTGTAAGTAAGATTGTTGCGAATCCAGATATCTCTTTGACTTGATTGTATTGGAAAAGAGGCTGATACAACTGTAATTCTTCCTCGAATTGCCCCCTCTACCCAAAGGTCGTCTTCTGCGAAAACAATTGGTGTGTCTGAAACATTGTACGTCCCGAGTGTTGTTTCCCCTGTTATTAGTTGATAAAGTCTTCTGCAACCGCCTTGTCCTTCTGCTCCGATACCTTGTCCTGGTGTACTGTAACCTCGAATATAGTTTGTTGAATTCACTCGCTTAAGTGTAAATGTTCCATTGCTGGAAAATATAATATGATAACCACTTTTTGTTGATGGTCCAAGATATAATCCTTCAGTTTGAGCCGCATCTCTCATGTTGGTCAAATCAAGAGAAATTTCATCAAAATCAACCGCTGTGACTGGATACTGCCAAAGGCCTTGATCTCCACCACTTCCCCAAACGCCGGGTCGCTGCTGTGGCGGAGAACAACCCGTTTCACTTCCACACATATAAGTTTCTTGAGCACTTGTTACCAGTGAAGTGTTTGTTCCGTCCATTCTGATGCCGTTATTTGAGTGAACCAAACCATTAACTGTTATTCCACTTCCATACCAGCTACTTGAGTTTGACAAGAATGAGTAACGAGCGAATGAGGGTATTCCGTATTGGACAGTTACAGCTCTTTTTATTTTAGGATACTGGTATGTCCAGCCGTTTGATTTTATTGTTACTATGGAAGAACCTTCCTCCGGCGGAGAAATTGTAAGACTATACTTTCCAACAGCATTACCTTGAGGGTCATAATACTCATGCTCGTAAGGACCGGCTTGTCCTGTTCCGTCGGTAAAATCGTCGGGATCATGTGCCAGATGCCAACGGTAATAATTTACTCCCGCTTCGGCAACATGTAATGCTTGCTCACCACCTACTTGTCTATTGGAGTAGTCAAACTGCAAACTTAAAACAAACAGGATTCCGTATAGTACAACCAAGAAAGCACCGGTTATGACAAGTAATGCAGGTGTAATTGTGCCTTTCCAAATCCTTCTTACCATGGCAGGTACTTTCATCATATCAATTTCTTTAAAGATTTTCCTTTAATATTCTAAGTTGAGTATAGGATTCGAGAATAAAGTCAGAACTTGGATCATCTTCGGTGTTTAGTTTGAGATACACCTTCATTAATTTAGTGTCAGATAGACGAACCGGTTGGGCCAAAGGATTATTGAGTGTATCTGCAGGCCAATCACCATTATAATAATAAAAAATAGGATCGATTCCATTTCTTACATCCTCAGTAAGAATTTTAACCTTTTCGTTAGCCGATGGATATGTTGCAGGGAAACCGACAGGTTCTATTACACCTTTTACAAACTGATTTGCCGAGAGGGTATAACGCACTTTTTCGGTTTCTCCATCGTAGTCCATGTCGGAATAAAAAATAATTTCCTGATCCAGCGCTTTTTCAAGGGGGTATGCCGCGTTGTCTCCAGTTTGGATGTTTCGTAATTCTCGTACCATAATACTTACCTGTGAATTTGTTTGGTCAACATTCATAAGGTTTTGAAATGTGCTGAGGCGAGTTCGAGTAGTAATATAAATTAGAGTTAAAACTAAACCGCCAAGAACGACCAGTATGGAGGAGGTTATAAGGACCTCGATTAAAGTAAAACCAGAATCGGTGATCGGTGAGTTTTTGGTTTTCATACTTTATTGTGCTGTTAAATTAACTTGCTCTAGGGTTTCACCTAATACGCTTATTGTTGCATTGTAGTCAAGGTATCCGGATGCTGTAGCTAAAAGGGTATAGTCTTGGTTTAGTAGATTTGAGAAAAATACCTGTCCGAAATCCGGATCTGTGGTTGCACCACTTAATTTTGTCTCATCGAATCCTGCCGGACCTGTCAGAGTTGCAGAAACCGATGCAATTGGATTTGAGGACGAATTGACAAATGAGATAAGAAGATTATTAGTGGAAAAAGCTGATAAAGCCAGTTTAAACGATGAGGAAGTTCCGGGCACTATTGTTAAGGGTTGCAGAGGATTGGTACCGGAAATGTTGTAAATGCTGGCGCTCGGTGTTGCCTGATAGTTATCCCATTCTAAAGCCTCTGTCAAATTTCCAGATGCATCGGTTGTTAAAACTTCTTCGTATTTATAAATAGGTTGGCCTCCGGCATCCATTCCTATAGTCTTTTGGCCTCTAAAATTGAAACTTGCGTTCGCTAAAGTCTCGAAGTTATTCTCCCTTCCTTTATAAGTTGAAATGGCTAAAGTTGATAGAGTGTCTATTGCAAAACTTATTTCTGTTAGTTGACCTTCTAAAATTGTTTGGTGAGGTTTAATAGGATTTGGAACTTCGGAGGTAGAATAAGTTCTCTCAGAGCTAAATCCACTTTTTGATACAGTTATTTGATAACAGGCTATGCATGTAGGGGCTCCCGGGAGAATTACTCTGCCGTTATCTCCCGTTTGTAAATTTAAATTTACTCCGGTCTCCGGGGCAACGATACTTACACCTGCCTGGGGGACAGGATCTCCGTCTGCGTCAAATACAACTATTGATAATGTTCCGCCCCCTGTTGTTGTTTCTATTCCTTTGGGTGCTATATCACTTAAGATAACAACCGGATTGTTTCTGGAACCCGCAAGTCCTTGCCAGGAAACTTCAACGCGAGCTCTTTTATAGTCCGTTGCCAAAAGGTCGTTCGGTGCCGTGTTGTCAAAGAAATCATCGATATAAATTATCGTCGTTTTAACTGTATAGCTAAGCTTATTTCTGACTATATTTTCTTCTTGAAGTAGTGGGCCAGCAGGAATTCCACTAACTGTTCCGACGTCGTTATAGGGAAGATTTCTGATTAGCTCGATTTTTTCCTGGGCTAGATGGCGTGCTGTGATACGAGATCTATTGAAAGATACCAGATTAAGAGAGGTCGAGACTACCGTAAATATTGCCTGGGAAAGAATTGAAAATATTGCTAAGCTCACCAGGATTCCAATTAACGATTGTCCTTTGGCGTATTGATTTTCCCTTTGGGGCAGCATAGGTAATTGATATTAAGTATAACATTTGGGATAATGAAAAAAGAGTTCACTGTTTTTCTGTACGCCAAACAACGAACTACTAACGAATAACTATTCTGTCCATGTTCAAAAGATCATTCGTATCGATATATTTTTTGAGTAACAAACTTCTTATCTTGCAACTTTCTTCAAGTAAGAAAAAAGTTATCAGGGAGTCGACGGTGGATTTGCCAGAGGGAATTATCGAAGGAGCCAGGATAATAGATAGCGCGGCTTTGTCCCGGATTTTAGAAAATGTTTGGGCAAAACTTCACATTAAAGAACGCGCAATTGGGATTATTTTGCCCGAAGCATCAACATTCACTAAATTTTTTAAACTTCCAAAACTTGCTATTTCCGAACTTGCGGAAGCAGTTAATTGGCAAGCTCAGGAATTTCTGCCAAGTTCGCAGGCTGAAACGATTACCGACTGGAAGATAATAGATAAGACTCCCGAAGGCTATGAAATTTTGATAGTAGCTGTAAGTAAGGAAGTTCTTAGTCAATACGTTAGTGCGTGTGAGGAAGCTGGACTATTTCCGCTTGTAGTTGAAACTCCGTCGACTTGTCTTGTGAGGCTATCTAAAAAAGATTCTTCTGGAAGCCTTATTATTTATAAAAATTTTGGGGAAGCACTTCTTGTAGTCGCTCAAGGAGAAAGAATTGTTGGAACATCGGTTATTAAAGGTGCCGACCCCAAGCAAATTATAAAAACAAGCTCTCAAATGCTTACCCACTTTAAAGAAGTTCAAATAAAGACACTCTCTTTAGGGGGAACGCAAATTACAGAAGAATTAGTTGCTAGACTGACAGATCAATTAAAACTTCAATTTTTATTGATTCAACCTGAAGTTTCCGGGATTGAAAAAGCGAAACTTCAGGAATATTTAATTCCATTATCAATGCAATTGTCAGAGCCTGCAGAGCCTTCGGACCCAAATTCTTTAAATCTTCTACCCTTTTCTTTAGTAGAAAAATATAAGAAAGAACGGCTCAGGTTACAGGTGTGGGGTTTAACACTTACAATTACTTTATTCACCTGGATATCATTTTTAATAACCTTAGGAGCATATCTATTCATGGTACAAAATATTAATAGTTTGAAGTTGGTAAGTAAGGTAAATGCAGAAACTACCAAAAAACGCGAAGAAGCAGTCTCTAACATAAAGACAATAAATAAAATCTCCGAAAAAATTCTTGCCATTAAAAAGATATCGGTATTACCGCAAAAGATACTGAACACTATCGATATGTCGAAGCCTCAGGGTATAGCAATATCCGGCTATAATCTTGATCTTGATAGGGGAGAAGTAAGTCTTACTGGGATATCTGTCGATAGAGCTTCTCTTATTAATTTTAAACAAAAACTTGAGACAAATACGGACTACACAAGCGTTACTATTCCCATCTCCAGTTTTGAAAAAGAGATTAACTTGGAATTTACGTTAAGCTTTTTATATAAACCTCTCGTTCCGCCGGAACCTACAAAAAAGAAAGGTAAGTAAAGACTATGAAAGATACAAAATATCTTACTCAAATGAAAGAGCTTCCTCCTGAGACTGAGGAGGAAGCGGCGACGAAATCTAAAAGCGAAAGAGGCGACGAAGAAAATTTATCTGAGAAAAAGAAACTACCGAGAAAAGATGCGGAGAAAATAGGTAATGAAGATGTGAAGGTGAAAGTTCCAGACGGTTTTGATGAGGATTCGTCTGATATGGAAGATTCGGAAGGTAGATCAATTTTATCTTCTAAAGATGTTATCTTAGGGATTATAAATCTTATTTCCATTGGTTTATTGATTTTCATTCTTTTTCAGTTCCCCAAAAAAGCTGAGGAGTTAAGAAAACTTCGGACAGAAGAATTTTTGAATGAAAGCAGCGTCGCCTTTGAGTTTACGGAAGTTGAAAAAAGTCTGGAAAAAGCCAATACTCTTCAAGGTCTGTTTTTGGAAGAATCTGGTTTGGTTGATTTTGTGAATGAAGCAGAAAAAATTAGAAGTGAAGAATCGGCTCTTAAAAAAGTTGCATTCGCGAGTCAGCAGTCTGTTAAAGATAGGACCGGCAATTTTGGAATTCCGGTAGTGATCGAGCTAACTGGAACTTGGGAAGCAATAGATCGCGATTTACAAAAAATCGATAAACTGCCATTTCTATTTAGAGCTGCAAATATTAGTATTGAGCCTTCCGAGACGGATCCGGGAGTGTTAGTATTTAAATACGGTTTGTTTTTATATGTTGACGATAAAAAAATCGCACAATAGTGCGATTTTTATAACACATGATATCTGTAAATTGGGACAAGGTCGATAAATTTTATATAGTTTTGATGGTTACGTTGACATTGCTTTCGGTAATGGTAATACTAACTTTCAGAGGCCTTTTTTCCGCGTATATTACTGCATATGAAATAGACCAAAGGGAGATAAGTGGCGACGTGCGTATCGATAAAGAAAAGCTAGAGGAGGCATATTCTTGGGTTTTTACTAAAGAAACTTTACCCTTGGAGATAAAATGATGGAAAAAATTAAAAGAGGCTTTACGTTGATTGAACTTTTGGTAGTAATTGCAATAATGGGGGTAATGTCGACGATTATTGTGGTAGCCGTAAATCCAGGTAGACAGCTCGCAAAGGCTCGCGACGCCGAGAGAGAAACCGATCTCATCGCAATTTTGGCCGCGGTTATGCAATATGCTTCTGAACACAGTGGCGATTTACCAGATACGGATGGAGATCCTGATACTAGTAACTTTCCGGGAGCTGCCACCTGCGTTGGGATAGATGTAGGTTGTTTTAATCTTGCAGGTGCAGGAGACGTTGGAGACGAGATAGTCCCTGTTTACCTGGTAGAAATGCCCTCAGATCCGCAAGCGACTGATCCTGCAGGCAATACCGGTTACACAATTTATGTTGACGCCAATGGCCGCCTCCACACTTCAGCAACAGGTGAGATAGATGATCCAATCACGGTGGATAGATAAATAGGTTTGGGAAAAATTTAGGTATTGTATTTTTAGAAAAGCAGCTTTTTAATAAATAAAAGGCATGAAGTATAGACCGACCTTTATTTTTAAGGCCTTACTTTCGGCAATTTTCTGCCTGGTACTTCTTCTTTCAACTCCGGCGAAAGCTCAAGCAGCCAGCATCCGGGTGTCTGGTTTTGCTTCGCCAAGGAACTTTTTTCCTTTAGTCGGTTTTATTCCAAGTGATGATTTTGAAGAAGATCCTTCACAGCCATTAAGGGATGCGTTGTTAAATGAATCAAACTTTGGAGCAGGTGGAGGTGTAAGTTGCTCTGTTAATCTTGAGCCTTTTGTAACAAATATAACTTCGGGGTCGCTTGTCGCAAACGGTCAAAAGAAAATGGAAGTATTTTTTGCAGGTCTTTCGGATACAGATTTGACTGACGAGGAAGCTAACGAACTTGCAGCTTTTATCAGATCTGGAGGTGTAGTTTACATCGCTGGCGGAGGCTATTCTAGTCATCAAGGCTTAGGATTGCCAGGATATGATGGGTCAAGGTTTAATAATCTTTTTTCGGCCTTAGGAATTTCCGACACTTTTCCACCCGGAGAAGTGATTGATTTTTGGTCTTGTGGTAGTTCTTCAATTCCAATTGGAACTCCAGTTACAACAGGACCCTTCGGAATTATTGGTGCATTATGGCACGACACATATAATCCGATAAATACTTCGAGCTTACAAAGTGTGGCTACAGGATTTGATGACCTTTGTTTTATTGGAAATTCGCTTGATCCGGGAGTTGTTTCTCCTCTTTCTGTAAACACTAGTCAATATGACAGGACTATTTTGGCGGAAGGGAAATTTGATAAAGGGTATTTATCAGTTTCAGGAGAAGCCCTCTATACATATTCTAACCTTGACCAAAATATTAAAAATTACTTTTTGAATTTGTTTGCTCTCGGATGTCCGGGAGGAACTACACAAGCTCCGCTGCCTTTTTTGGATTTGCCGTGGGATTATGAGGGAAAAGGATTAAGTTTTTCTGAAGCGGCAACTGCAATTGGGTCATATTTTGACCATGAGTATCCGTTTGTCGATGTGGGAAGTGTTTTGAGTGAACCGGAATACGCACAAGGTACGCTTACAAATTATCAAGGAAAATTCAGATCTGACTTAAACTATTCAAAACACGACGGCTATGATTGGTTTGGGTCAGGAGCCCGTGTTTACAATGGCGATCCAGTCTTAGCTGCCGCCTTAGGAATAGCATCTTTTTACAAAGTAAGTGATGATAATCCTATTTGTGGGACAAAAGCTTGCGGGAATGTAATCGTAATCGACCATGGTAATGGGTACCAGACAAGGTACTATCATCTTCAGGATAATGACCCGATTGCTCAAAGCTTTACTACTCCACGCTTCGTAAATAAAGGCGAGGTAATAGGCAAAGTAGGATCAACCGGTAAGTCAAGCGCTCCGCACATTCACTTTTCCGTTATAGAGGATAAAAACGCAGACGGTAATTTTAATGACAATAGACCAGACGGCTTAACGGATCCTTTCGGTTGGCAAAGTAGTCAGGAAGACCCTTGGCCAAGTTACGCTTTTGAATATAAGGGTGTTAATAGGACAGGCAATAAAAGCTATTACCTTTGGACCAAACCCATCGCAAATTTGTCAGAGGGACTGACAAGCAACGGTGGATATTTTCGACTTGAGCGCTATAATCTTTCCTTTCCCGAGGATGAAACCACCGACCCACTTAATGTTAATATGCAATATTCTCCAACCGTAACAATTTCTGAATCTTTCGAATCTCTGGGTTCAACCCTTTATTTAAATGTAGTTGACGCAACAGGAAATCCGATCACAACCTTTCCTGAAAACTTTACTCTTACAATAGATTTTAATGATTTTGATATAAGTAAATATAAAGCTGATTCTATTTCAATTTATTCAAGCGAAGATGGACTTACCTGGGTTAAAGAAGAAACAGATGTTGATCTTGAAAATGGTATTGCTACTGCTTACTTAAACCATGCAAGCTACTTTGCTTTAGTAGGAGAAAGGGCTGATACAATTCCTCCCAACACTCAAGTTTTATTAACTGGTGTCGAAGGAGAAAGCGGTTGGTTCAGATCCGATGTTAAAGTAACTCTTAACTCAGAAGATAATGAAGGAGGATCAGGTGTGTATTACACTGGTTACAAAGTTGACGATGGTTATTTTGGCGAATATAGTCAGCCTTTTATTATTACTGAAGAAGGAGAGCATACAATTGAATATTATTCGGTTGATAACGACGAAAATATCGAAGAAATAAAGTCAGTTACTTTCTATATCAATAAGACTCCTCCCGAAGTAAAAATAGAATTCAGTCCTGAAAAGGAAGACGCATTAGTTTCAGGGGTTGATGAAAATGAAACGGAAGTAACTTTTGGAGAAGGCAGAGGAAGATTTAAGTCGGATTCGATAGTCATTAAAGATAAATCCGGAAATACTTTGGAACTTGAAGGAAAATTCAGGAGAATGGACAAACTTGACACTTATTCTATCGAGACTGTTCAATATAACGATGGCGAAACTTTCAACTTCGATAGGAATTTATATTCGGCGAGTTTTACTTTAAACAAAAAATCTCAAGGCTTTAATCACATTTTACAAAGCTGGTTTGATAAAGGTGAAACCCGTCTGGCAATAATTTACAATCCCAAAGAAGATAAAAGTTACCTTTTCAAAAAAAATCCTGGTGAAAAGTTGCAAAAAGAAACAAAACAGGGACTTATTTTATTGTATATAAAAACCAATCATGGTAATCTGGAATTCGGATACGAATGAAAAGAAAAAATATATTCCTACTAATCACTGTTTTTATTATCCTTGCAATATTTGTTTATTGGTTAAGCTTCCAAAAAGCCCAAGATGATACCTCGTTAACTGAAAGTTCAGTACCAATCGGTTCACAGTTAAAAACTTTTCAATCTGAGACGTTAGATTTCACTGTTCAATTGCCTGAAAACTATGTTGTTGACGAGGATACAACATTTGCTGATTTAAAGCTCGGAGAAAATATTATTTCGGTAATAAGAAATTATGATCCGATTGGGAATGGGTCATTGGGAGAGTACCTCGATTATGCTGACAGCAAGAACGAGATAAAATCTACTTCGGGGAAAAAGGAATTAGTTATAAATGGATACCAAGCAGCGTCAAGGAACGAGGTGAGAGGAGGAATAAATAAAAAAGCGTATTATATATACGTTTCGGACGTTGATAAGATAGTTTATGTTTTTTCAACCAAATCAGAATCTCTTTACTCTGACCTGGATCAAATTGCCCAGTCGTTTCGTTATACTCCCTAAAATCTCTTTTTCGGATTTTTTCTTCCAATTTCTGTTGACAAGATGTACATTAGATGCTAAATTTGGAGCGTGAATACAATAAGGGTATCAGCAACTCATGCCAGAAATAACTTTTTCGAACTTTTGGAAAAAGTTTCTATGGGGACTCAGGTTTTAGTCGAGAGAAACAATAAACTTGTTGCTGTCATCGTTCCCAGAAAAAGTAAAGTTGATTGGGAAGGACTTAAAAAAGTGATGGACGATGCTCACGGGATATTGAAAGACTTTGATTTGAGTAAAAGTCCCCTTAGGGGAAAGAAATCTAAGGCTTGGCTCTCCAGAATAAGTAAGTATTAATGAAAATTATTGTAGATACTTCAATCTTAATAGATAACCTTAGGGGGGGAGATAAGTGGAATAAGTTTCAGGAGAAAGTAGATGAGGATTCAGAGATTTTTTTGCCAACCATTGTGGTGTTTGAATTATTTTTAGGTTCAAGCTCGCAAAGAAAGGATGTGGAGAAAAAAATTGGAGAACTTCGGAAGTGTTTCCAACAAATAGAGCTGACCTGGGATATTGCAAAGAGATCTGCCGAAATTTACAGAAGTCAAACAAAGGATATTGAAGCTGCAGATTGTATTATAGCAGCATCTTCCTTTGAGATAGGTGGGTCTGTCTTAACTCTCAACAAAAAGCACTTCGAAAAAATTCCAGGCATATCAATATATCCACTGTGAACTTAACTTCACCCTCCACGCTTCCGCAACTGGTGAAATCGACGACCCAATTACTGTGGATAGATAATTAGCGGTTTAACCCTACAACTAAAAGTACAATATCCCTTTCTACGTCTGTAATTATAAAGGTGCTAGTTGCTATCCCCGCTTCAAGAAATGATAGGGTTAGGCGATCTCTCTCCTGGGATGCTTGGAGTCCACAGATTTGTCCTTGAAAGGGTATTGTTACAATACCGAATTCTGACTCCACCATTAGCTGGTATAACGTTTGGTCGTGTGGATCTAAATCCATGATATTCTTGAAATTGACACTGGATTTAAATTTTTGAACTTCTTCTGGCGTCGGAAGTCTAGCTTCGGGACTCATTTCAGCCAATGTTATGACTAGTTTAATAAAATATCAATGATTTTTTACAAAACAATACTAATGGAATATCTTTTTAGAGAAAGAAATGTTAAGTAGATTATCGAATAATACAGGAGTTTGATTTGTAGTTCATTATAGGTGTAAAATTCATAAACTTCTGACAAATCATTTTACTTATTCGAGTAATATAAAATATAGGTGATGATAACTGACCGTAAGACCGAGTTAAGACAAGCAGTACCAAGACAAGAGTTTGCCGGATTTTCGGCTCCTCCCTTCTACTCCGATAATGAGCTCGAGGGATTATTAGGTTACCATATTGATTTATCCGACGGATTTTCAATAGCGAATCCTTATTACAATTTCACCGAAAGAGAGCAAGAACCAACTTTTTATTTAAATTTAGGAAGTTTGAAAATGACAGCGGGGAGAATAGGAGCATATTCGACTCGAAAAACAGCAGCATGGATACAAGAGCTAGCATGGAATTACGTACATCAAGATACTATGGGTAAAGGTTTTCCGATAGGAGATTTAGAATCGGAACAGGAACTTCTCAGGCTTTTTATGGGAGATTTTTCGTCTGATGATTTACTAATCATTGTTGAATACGAAACTCAAGAGGGAATAAAGCCTATAGCAGGGACTCGTATTGTTCACGGTCGTGGGGATAGGTTAGTAAACATTTCGGCTTTTGATAATAATTCCACCCTTCCCACCTTCCAGGCAGTTAATCTAGTTGATATAAATAGAGATTTTGAAACAACTGTACTTGAAGTTCCAGAAGAAAATGCAGTATGTATAACAAGATATTGGGCACAAAGAGCTGATATCACCACAACGCTGGGAGTAGATAGACGTTCAACTCCAGCCGATGTTATAGCTGCAATGCCTTTGGCTTATGTTTTAGCAAGCGGAAATAATGGAAGATTAGTGACTCCAGAGCTAGCAGTTTTTGATATTCACAGGAGAGATACAGCAGATTTTGTTAGGAGACATTTCGGGGCACGGGTAGTAGCAGACAGAGATGGCGTTATTCCCACACCTCAAATTCTGGAAACAATTTTAAGATACCATTATGGTCCTTCAGAAATCGGTGGTTATCAGGGACAAATAATAGTTGGGGCTTTCGATACTAATGGGTTCTTACAAAAATCGTTAGAATACTTCACCAGAAGGCAAATTGAGCTTCCCTCATTAGAATCGATTGCTACTTAAATTATGCAGGAATTAATTATACTGTCCTATAATCAGTTATGTCTCGGATTGACCAAGAAGGTTGGATATTAAAAAGTGTACAAGATATTCAGGAACTAGCCGTTGATAAGTTTCTTGGTGAACCAGATTTGGATCCACTCAAATGGCAACTAAGAGTTGTTGATCATCAGACTTCTGAAGGAAGAAATGAGTTAGTCCAATTAGCGAAAGAAGCTGTAAATTCCCGAGATGATATTTTGAGACCCTATCTTACTGGAGTAGAGCAATTTTTCAAACACGCTGCAATGTATGAAAGAGTTCCTAGGACACGCGAAGGAATACTTGATTTAGTAACACAACAAATAACAGCCCAAACTCAAGGAATATCACAGGAAGAAATACGCTCGGTAGTAGAGATAGGTCCTATTGCGGATGATTTGGCTATTCTTGCTTCAGCCACGCAGCCTTACAGAGAAGATCCTGAATTGGTAGAGAAAAACTCAAGATTTATTTGGGATCCTTTAAAGAAAGAGCTATTTATGTATATTGGTCCTGAAGAAAATAGGATATTGAATAAATCTAGACTTCTTGGTCTTATACCTTTTTCTTACATTGACACATTGCGGGTTACAAAAATAGGAAGCATCGGAGCGAGTGTTGTTGCGACGGAACTGGATTTATTAGCATGTTTAGGAGCTGAGGATATAACTGCTTTTGACAAAGGGAAGCTTGATCCACAAGATATCGCAAGAGCTCCAGGAGGTATGGGGGATTTTAGAAATTCTGGCTTGCCTAAAGCACTCCTTTTAATGCGGACACTTCAAGGAAGAAACCCTTATGGTAAATACTTGGGTGTTCCGGGAAACGTTATTTTTTCCAAACAAGAAACAGAAGGCGAATTCGATACTAAGATTGAAGACATGTCGGAGGGTTTAGAATTTCTATTTGAAGTTATAGATAGCGCTGTAGGAAAAGTAAATACACGGACCTATTCCGAGAAGTTTTTACCATCAACACCGCTTCTATGGATTGCCGACGCTGGAAGCGATCCTTTTGTTGGAATAGAGATTCCAGGGAATGGTAATTGGTTTAATCAGAACTTAACCCGAGTTGAAAAAGAAACAATGCAACAAGGATTAGAATTTTCCTTAAATCAACTTCGTGCAATTTATATGATGGTGAATAGAGATTTACCTGACGACCATAGGCTTCAACTTCTTTTTACTCGTCTTGGATTGGTGCCTTACTTCTCTCAAACACCAATAGCTTCGAGGGAATCTGCTGCAATTGCTGCCAAATTAGTTTTGTTTCAGCTAGGTGGAAGGGATATGAGTGGTAAAAATTTTCATAGCGACGAAGCTCCAAAAACATTAGTCGATGAATTTGATCGTGGAAAATCAGAGATTCTTCGTAAAATAATGACACAATTGTTTAATATTTCAATACCTCAGGAACGACAAGAAGATTTTTCAATTTAAGTATTTGCGGGGAATTCCCTATTCTCTTTTGTTTTCTTTGTAATGTTTTCAATGATATAGTGTATTAAGCCTATGTTAGATGCCCTAGGTTTATTAGCTGTTATTTTTACTATCTTTGCCGATCTTTTTATCGCATTTGTTGTTTACCGAAACAATCCCAAGTCAGCGAGTAACAAACTTCTCTCTATATTGGCAACACTTCTAATGTTTTGGGCAGTTTTTAATTACCTTGCGTTGTTACCTCGTAACGAATCAATACGCCTACTTTGGGTAAGGTCAGTAATGTTTATTACTACTCCCCTTGGTCCTTTAATATTTCTTCTATCGTCGACTATTCCAGGGGAGAAAATTAATGTTAAAAGAAACTTACTTATTATTATGCTGACTTTGAATATAGCAATAGCCCTTTTAAGTTTTACCCCTTATATATTCTCTGGTCTAGTGAATTCGCCTGATAATGATGGGGGATTTAAACTTTTCCCGGGTCCTGCAATTGTGTTGTATGCGGTTAACCTCATTGGTTTTTTAACATGGGGATTTATTATTCTTTTTCGCAGATATAGAAAAAGTGAAGGATTACTAAAACGGCAGCTGGGAATTGTTATTATTGGGCTTTTTGTGTCGTTTTCTTTAATGACCTTAACCAATTTTATTGCTGTTGTAGTTTTCAAATCTATTAAGCTAACATTTTTCGGACCCATTTTTACTTTAATAATGATTGGATTTATAGCTTACGCCATAGTTAAGCACAAATTATTAAATATAAAACTGCTTGCTACACAATTATTTGTTGGAGTAATTTTGTTAATTCTTCTGGCTAAAATATTTACTTATGTATCTATAGGAGAATTGATTGTTGATATGACAATTTTTGTAATTGTATTGATTTTTAGTATTCTCCTTATCAAAAGTATAACAAAAGAAATTGAACAAAAAGAAAAGCTTGCTGAATTGAATCAGAGACTAAAACAACTTGATGCACAAAAGGATGAATTCATATCCATGGCGGCGCATGAACTTAGGGCTCCGATGACGGCTATCAAGGGATATGTTTCTATGGTCATGGAGGGTGATACTGGAGATATCCCTGAAAAAGCTCGAGGATTTTTGGCAGATGCCAATAATATAACTGATAGACTGGTTCGTCTGGTTAATAACATGCTTAACGTGAGTAGAATTGAGGAGGGGAGAATGGTTTACCAGGTTGAGGAAGAAAATTTATCGCGCGTAGTGAGAGCGGTTTTTAATCAATTTGCACCCGAATTGGAAAGGAAAGGTTTAAAGTATGATCTTGAAATCCCGCCAGAAATTAAAGATAAAATTAGCGTTGACCCGGATCGTGTACAAGAAGTGATAGGTAACTTAATCAGTAATGCCGTTAAGTATACAGATACGGGTTTTGTTAAAGTGAAGCTAAGGCAACCAAATCCAAAATCTGTCCGCGTCGAAGTAATAGATTCTGGTCCGGGGATTTCCGAAGATGAGAAGGTAAAGCTTTTTCAAAAGTTTCATAGGATAGAAACAAATGTTGGCAAAACCACAGGAACAGGATTGGGGTTATATATTTGTAAACTTTTAGTTGAGAAATTCAATGGAAAAATTGACGTAGATTCTGTGGTGGGTAAGGGAAGTACGTTTTGGTTTGAACTACCCCTTACCGAGTCATCCTCTTGACCTGGTTACCACGAAGATTAAACCAACAAGTGCCACAAGTGCAATCAAGGCTGCAACACCAGCTCGTCTTAATGCGAGCAGGAATTTTTGTCTTGTGGTAAGTTCGCTTGGCTGCTCTGGTTCTTCTTGCTGCAACTCTTCTTCTCCACCTTCGGTGCTAGGCGTGGGAGTAGCTGTAGGTCCTTCTTGGAAAAATGGTTCTATGGATTCAACGTTGCCTCGCATAACTACAGTCCCTTGAGGTGTTTTTACATCTTTTGACCTTTCTGTCGTGACGAAAAGATTGGCAAATGCTTTTTTGGTCCTGAATTCTCCTCTTCCCAGACCTAAAGCTCCCAATTTAATTGTTTCGCCACCGTTTTGAGGTGTTGCCCACGCTACATAGTTAAATACATTATCATTTGCTGGATAGATTAGGTTTCTACAAGTAAAAGGAATTCTAAATTCCTGATTTTGCATTCTTACCGAGGAAGCCCAACAGCGATACACGTCATCGGTTGTGCTTACAATTTCAATTACTCCCTCAGATGCCTTTAAGGTTTTTGCAAAAAAAAGTAGGGTAGCTGCGAGAATAAAGATTAAGAAACAAAGTTTTTTCATAACCCTCAATTGTTAATTGTATACTGGAGCTGCGACTCTTCACAAGTGTTTGTCGAAAACTCCCACAGATGTCACATTTTGAAATCAAACAAAAAATGTGATATATGCTATAGAAATTACACACAATGTTTTATTTGATAATGTAATTTCTCTATTTGAAAATAAGTTCGACAAAAAGTAATATTAGTGTGAGCATATACTATGGCAGATCATCCGGAACCAACTAATAATGAGTCAGCACAAAAGCCTGAACAGGTAATTTTAATAGTTGAGGATGATCCGGTCCTTTTGAAAATGTATACTGAAAAGTTCTCCTTTGAAGGATTTAAGGTTCTTAATGCAAAGGATGGGGAAGAGGCGCTTACAATGGCTCTCGCTGAACCAATTGACATAATCCTTTTGGATATCATGCTTCCGAGAATGTCGGGTACTGATTTTTTGGAAAAATTCCGGGAAAGTACTAAGGGAAAAAATTTACCGGTTGTTGCACTAACGAATCTTGCCGAGGATACGGAGCGGCAAAAAGCAATGAAACTTGGTGTAAAAGAATATTTGGTAAAAGCAATGCAGACTCCTGAGCAGGTTGTTGAAAAAATTAAGAAATATATAAAATCCTAGAATTAGCAGTAAAGTAGCTTTTTATATCCTTCAAGCATCCGTTTAGTGCTAAACTTTTTTGAGACTTCGATGGATTTTCGCATTCGACCAATCCATTCTATGGGCAAACCTTCTTCGTTTCTCCGATAATAAGAGGGTGCAATATCATCCTCAATAAGCTTATAAAGACTATCAGCCACATTTTCAGGATCTAGAGTCCAACCGATTCCTTCCCAATCAACCTCGTATGTCCACCCGTCGTGGACAGTACAGTTTAATACACCGTTACTTATTGCTTTCATTCCCGATGTTCCACAAGCTTCGAGGTTTCCTTTCGGAGTATTTAGCCATACGTCGCTTCCGGAGACAAAATGATTTGCTAAAGATATATTGTAGTTAGGTACAAAAATTGCGTGTCCAGAAAGTTCTCCTGAAAAAATACTAATGATATCTTCGACTATGGATTTTGCGTTTGGATCACCCGAGTGTGTGTTTCCTGCAAAAAGTAGCTGTATCGGGCGATCGGCTTTGGAAAGGATTTTTTTTAGCCTTTCAATATCTTTAAAAATAGCCTTAGGTTGTTTATATTCAGCTAGCCTTCTCGCCCAGGTAATAACCAGTCGTTCAGGGTCGTAACCGAACCCGGTACGTTTTACAACAGTTTCCATAAGTTCGTATTTTTTGGCTAAATGCATATCCCAAATTTGCTTATCTGTTAATGAAGGGTCCCTAAAGTCACTATCCTGCCATCTGGGCATATATACTCCATTGGTTATTGCTATCCATTTATAATCTGGATATTGTCTTTTTGCGTAATCTGCGTGTACTTTGCTGACGCTAGAGTGTTTGCTAGAGATATTCAACGCGAACTGGGAGATACTAAAGGTGCCGGGATCAACTAGTCCATCTTTGATTAAAAGGTTTGTATCTACCTTCATTTTTCGTGCAAATGGTGTAGCCCAGCGTTCGATCAGTTCTATTGAATAGGTAGGATTTCCTGCTGCAACTAAAGTATGGTTTGTGTAGACTATTTTTTTGATAGCTTTTTCCCAACTATCCTCAAAAGATTTTTGTTTATCTTCCATTTCATTTTTTACAATTTCCCATATGCAAAAAGCGGGACGACCCTCATTTATATGATAAAAGGAGGGGGTGATACTAAGAGCTTTCAAAAGTTTTATACCACCTACACCCAGAAGAATTTGTTGTCTAATTTGACTATTTACGTCCCCTTTATATAACGCGTCCATATCACTAATCCATTCAGAAGGATTACCATCCACGTCCGTTGAAAGGAAAAAAAGAAGGGTGGTATCGGAAAGCCTTATATGATATGACTTAATTTTAACAACGCTTGCTTCCAACGAAAGATTCAGTATAAGTGGCTTCCCTTCTATAGTTGTAGGCCGTAAAAAAGAGGTATCGTGGTCAAATTCCGAATCTCTTTGTTCTTCGCGACCAGCACCAGTTATGTGTTGCATGAACTCTTTGCCCTTATACAATATTCCTATACCAACCATTGGATAGTGTTCCTGCGCTGCCTCATGCATAACATCTCCCGCCAAAATACCCAGGCCACCCGAATATGTTGGAAGTTCGTTATCTATGGCAAATTCAGCGCAGAAATAGGCAACAGGACTACTGACTTCACGAAGCTTCATTACTTTTAGCATACTTTCCTTTCACTTAAATTTCCAGATATGGTTGTTTGGTATTGAAACGTGTGAGAAAATTACCTTAATGGAAGTTGTCAAAGGGTTGCCTCCTGAGTTACTTTCTTTCTTGCGCTTCAGCGCGATTGCGGGCTTACTTGCTACTACTACACTTTTGATGAATTTTAACCATAAAGCTTTTAGTAATTTTTTTGGGTATAGATCAAAATCCCTCTGGTGGCTTTTTTTAGTTTTTTCTGTACTTCCGTTGCTTCTTTTCTTGTTTGTCTTTAACTTTCTTTTTGGAAGACTTGACCTGGAAAAATACGGAAGATTGGTACTTAGGGTTTTTGGAAGCAGAGGTTTAAATGAATATTAGTGGTGGTTTACTTCCACCGGAATTTTTATCCATAGTTAAGGCAACTGCAGTTATGGGATTTTTTGCGGCAGGTTCAATGATTATTGGGTTAGCCTATAAAGGATTTAAAAAAGTTTTGGGTGAAGAAATGGCAAGGGAGTATCGGTTTTACTTTGTTTTAGGTACACTGCCTTTCATTTTTATCCTAGGCTATATGTTTTTTGTAATTTTTTAGGGTTGGAGAGTCGGAGTCGGCACTTTACATATTTGGATTGTGATAACTTAAATTAATGACTGCCAAAATTATTGCAGGAGTAAGAAATTTAATAAAGTTAATATTGATACTTATAGTTTTTGTTGCAATATTATTTATAGCTCTTCCTTTATTATTTCCAATTAAAGACTCGAAGTTAAGTAGTGGACTTGTTTTTGCAGAATATTTTCCCCAAATAGGTCCCAATTTGGAAGAAGCGGTGGTTGTGGGTTTTGATGGTAAGACTTTTAAAAAGTATGGGGAAGAGAAATATTCTAAAACTACAACAAAAAATCCTTACTTCGGCATGGACTGGACATATAGACACGAGATCGAGGAATTCAAAATAAAAAATAATGAGACTATTACTGAAGCCGTCTTTCTTACGAAAGACAAGAAAAATATGCTTGTTAAAGCTTACAAAAACGATTATATAAGCTTTGATTTATGGATGCTTAACTTGGAGACAAAGGAATCTGAGAAAATATCTGGAAAATTTTCAGATTATAATTGTGGTGAAATACTTAATTATGGTCCCGAAAGGCAAGAGATATACTCAGCAAATGTCGAAGACATTGGGAGTATTCTTTTTGTGGAAGAGTTTTGCATAATCGATTTAGAATCCGGGAAAGTCTTAGAGAAATTGACTATTCCAAGAGAGACCATTAGTTTATATCCTTATTTTTTGGATAGTGATTCGAATAGATTGTTAGTAGGCGAGAATCTGATTGATTTGAGCGAGTTAACCATCAGGAAGATTCAAGTAGCCGGTTGGGAGGATTTCGAGGTTTTTTCTTACGAATTTGTAAATGGAAAAATCATATTATCAGAGGGGTTAGGGAAAAATGAATTTGTAATCTATGACATTAGAAATGATATATTTTCAGAAAAAATTGTATTGGAGAAAAGTAATAATGAAACGGTATTTTATTTTGTAGATGTTTCACCCGATTTTAAATATGCTCTTTTCCAAGAAATTGGAGCTGGTAAAGACTCTGCATGTTATGTAGTAGTAAACTTAGGTATATTGGGAAGAGAATCATATTTTTGTAGTAAGGATATAGCTGAAGACGGTAGTAAAAAGAGCTTCTATGGTTGGATAGTTGAATAAATTTCGGTGTATAGTAAATTTAATGCTTGCGAAAATTACTTCCGGGGCAACTGTTGGGTTAAATGCAACTCTAATTGACGTTGAGGTTGATATCGCAGATGGACTTCCCTCTTTTACAATCGTAGGACTTCCGGATAAAGCGGTAGAGGAGAGTAAGGAAAGGGTTAGAGCTGCCATAAAAAATTCAGGAGCAGATTTTCCGTCAACGAGGATTACGGTTAATTTAGCACCAGCAGATTTACCAAAAGCAGGACCGTCTTATGATTTACCTATTGCCTTGGGAATTTTGATTGCGGGAGGTCAGATCGCACCGGATGTTTCCGATTCATTATTTTTTGGCGAGCTTTCACTTGATGGGAATTTGCGACACACAAACGGAATATTACCAATGACCTATCTTGCAAAGGAGAAAAATTTTAAAAAAGTATTTATCCCAAAAGTTAACGAAAAAGAAGCATCTGTTGTGTCGGGAGTTAAAGTTTATTCTATCGAATCACTTCTGGAGCTAGTAAGATTTTTCAATAAAACAATCGATATACTTCCGGCTTCAAAAGTTAGTCTCTCAGCTTTGCTTAGTACAACGCAGGCAGAGTTTGATTTTTCAGAAATAATAGGACAAGAACATGCCAAACGGGCCATGGAGATTTCTGCTGCTGGGAATCACAATATTTTTTTGAAAGGGACACCCGGATCCGGAAAAACTATGTTAGCTCGCGCTCTTCCCGGAATTTTACCGAGATTAACCGAAGATGAAGCTTTAGAAGTTACAAAAATTTATTCTATAACCGGAAATTTATCTCCTGGTCAAGCGATAATAACCACAAGACCATTTCGCAGTCCACACCATACGACAAGTAGAATTGGTCTTATCGGAGGTGGTTCGAATCCTTCTCCTGGCGAAATATCGCTGGCCCATAGAGGAGTACTCTTTTTGGACGAATTTCCTGAATTTCCTAGACATGTTCTTGAATCTTTGCGGCAGCCAATGGAGGATGGGGTTGTGACAATATCACGAGCGAAAGGTTCTGTTACCTATCCCGCACAGTTTTTGTTGGTTTCAGCGAGCAATCCTTGCCCTTGCGGATATTTTGGAGATCCCAAAAGAGCCTGTAAGTGTATGCCAGGACAAATTCAAAGATATCAAAAAAGAATTTCTGGGCCGATCTTGGATAGAATTGATTTACATGTAGATGTTCCTTCTGTCGAAACACAAAAGTTAGTCGGTAAGACAGATGATTCTGAGTCTTCAAAAGATATTCAGAGGAAAGTTCAGTCAGCTCGCAATATACAAACTAAAAGATTCAAGGCAACTAAATTAAAAAGTAATAGTGAAATGAGCACAAGAAATGTAAAAGAGTTCTGTTCCCTACCCCCCGAATGTCGCACAATGTTACTAAGTGCAGCGGCAACTATGAATCTTTCCGCACGTTCTTATTTTAAAATTATTAAAATTGCCCGCACAATTGCCGATTTGGAAGGAACAAAAGATATTTCCTTCAACCATCTAGCCGAAGCACTTCAGTATAGACCAAAAGATACAGAATTCTAGGTAAAAAGTAAGATTCCGTAACTTGTATTCCTAGATTAACAGCTGGGCGTAAGATTCAAAATATGGGAGTGTATTTTCCGGAAAAGACAATTGATAAAATGAAGCGAATTGGGTTGAGTGAAGCAAAGGTATCCGAGGTATTACATAATGGAAAAGTCGTAATACTACCTTCGGGTGCTGAAGTATTAGTAAAAAGATACACTAGTTACGAAGTAGGATTATTTTACAAGGTTAACACCAGATCGGGGGATTACATTATTACGCATGTTTGGAAAAGAGACAGAAGATAGAATGGAGTAAATTAAAAAAACTATTTTCGGTGATGGTATTTTGTGATATTAATTAGTTGATTCTTAGTTATTATTTAAGCAATTTTAAAATGTAACTGTTATTTGAAACACTTTATTACAACATGTGGAGCAACTTCAGTTTCATCCAACCAGCCGTCACCAGTCATTTTTGGAAAAGTCATTGATTCTACCTTAAATCCTACCTTTTCTAAAACTCTTTTATAATCCTCTTCTGACCAGTAGTAATCACCTATATCAAAACCATCATCTCCTTTTTTAATAGTGCAGGTAATTTCATCACCACTTTTTAAATTATTTTTCTTTTTATAACCATAGCTAATATATTCTCTACCAATGGCTTTAGAATTATTAGTAATAATTACCCAAAGTCCTCCTGGTTTTAACACTCTAAATACCTCATTTGATATTTGTGTCATTTCTTCCAAACTGCTTACTTCCACAAATACATGAGCACATAGAGATACGTCAAAAGTGTTATTATAAAAAGGAATTTTCTCATCAATCTTTACGAACTTCAGTTTATTACTCTCTAATCTCTTGACTTGTTCGATCATGATTTGACTATGATCTATTCCCACAACTTTCTTAGCACCCATGGATAACAACAACTGTGCAGTTCTACCGGCACCAGAACCAAAATCCAGAGCAACCTTACCTGTTAAATCTCCCAGAATTTTGCTAGCTTCGTTAAAACCAGGCTCGTAAGTTGTTCCTTTAATACCTAGTTGGCTATAAGTCTCAGCATTCTCTTTAGAATACGTGTACATAAGCGTATTCTAACAAAAAACAACTGGTGTATTAATAGATTATTGTCTCGAATACTTGCTATCTGAATGGTAAAATTAAAAGAGTCATGAATATTTTAAAGAAACTGTTAAGATTTATTGCCGAGTACTTCGTTTTTGTGGGAGGACTTTTATTTATTTTTGTGATTGGGATTTTGTATGCATATATTCGACCTGAGGGGATTATTTTTAATGCAATATTTTTAATTATAGTTATTGGTTGGATTGTCTTTTTGATTAAGTATTTTTGGGAAATACTCGATAATAATAAAAATTCTCCTAAAAACCCCTAAAACTACGCAATCTAGGTAATATTTTGTACAATATGCATATGAGACTTGTGGTTCAACGAGTTGAAAGCGCCGAAGTTGTGATTGTTGAAACAGGAAAGATAGTTGGCAAAATAGGAAAAGGTTTATTCGTTCTAGTAGGTATAGGTGAAAATGATTCGGAAAAGGATGCGGAAGTATTAGCCGATAAGCTTTCAAAATTACGCATTATGTCGGATTCCAATGACAAAATGAACTTGTCGGTGAAGGATTTAAATGCACAAGTTTTGGTGGTATCGCAGTTCACACTATATGCAGATACCTCCGGAGGTAACAGGCCATCATTTATTAAAGCAGCTTTTCCTGAAGCTGCCGAAAAACTTTATAATCGTTTTGTGGAAAAACTCAAAAGTCTTCAAGTTAAAGTAGAGACGGGAAGCTTCGGAGATTACATGAAGATTTCAATAGAACTTGATGGGCCTGTAACAATAATTCTATGAACTTATTTAAGCTAAATTTTTCGATCAAAGATATATTAAATAGTATTCTTTCAGTAATCAGCGTTTCGATAATTATCACTCTTTTTGTTGCTGTATATATTTTAGGTATGATGCAAGGATATGTCGCTGGGAAAAAAAGAGGCGAGGAGCAATTAATTGCATATCTAAATCAAGAGAAAGTTCAAGTTTCTGTAAGCCCCACGATTTCGCCGACTCCCCAAGCTAAACCGACTTCTCTTCCACGACCTACTTCGGTTCAAAAGATAGATTGGGGTGGACCTGAATTGTGGGAGGCTGTTAATAAGAAAAGAGGTGAACTTGGGGTTAACCCACTCCAACAAAGAGATGAACTATGTACAATTGCCTCGATTCGATTAAATGAACTGTTAGAATTAGGAAAACTTGATGGTCATGAAGGTTTTAGTAATATGCTGGAGAGACGTTCCGATTTGAAATGGATTTTTGAAAAATACTCTACGCTTGCAGAATTTTTGGCAGTAGGCGGAGATACGCCCGAAGAAACCGTAGCACTCTGGGAGAACACTTTGGGACATAAAAAACTTTTGGAAGGTGGAGAATTTGTATGGGGCTGCATCTACGCTCAAAACACATTCGCAGTAGCAATTACGGCATATTAAATCATGTTTCCTCTTCGTGATACACAAAAAGCTAAGATTATTCCACTAATAACTTATGTAATTATTATTATTAACGTTGTAGTTTTCTTTCTTGAGATAACTTCCGTGAAGCCCGATGCATTTATAGAAAGCTACGCTTTAATTCCCGCTAAGATTAATTTTTCAAATTATCTTACGCTTATTCCTTTTATAACCAGCCAATTTTTGCATGGAGGATTTTTACACATAATTTCCAACATGTGGTTTTTAAAAATTTTTGGGGACAATGTTGAGGAAAGATTTGGGCACATACAATACCTTTTTATCTATCTTCTTACGGGAACGGTTGGAATTTTTATTCAATATCTTTTTGCAGTTGATTCAACTATACCCATGCTTGGCGCTTCGGCCGCAGTAGCTGGAGTTTTGGGAGCATATTTAGTATTTTTCCCACACCATAGGATTGAAACTCTTGTGCCGTTAGGATTTTTTATAACAACCGTAAATATTCCTGCGTCCATCATGCTTTTGTACTGGTTTATAACTCAGCTATTTTCAGGAGTAGGATCAATAGCAATTGCCCAAACGGGCGGCGTTGCCTTTTGGGCACATGTCGGGGGATTTGCAAGCGGGTGGATTATTGCTAAGCTGTATCGAGGATTGGGTAATTCGGAAATTGAGGAAGGACAAATCATTGAAGAGGATTTCTAAACCTGTTTTTTTAAAACTTCTTCGCGGATTTTATGCTTTGGGTTTTACATCTAAATTTGCTAAATAAATATCCTGGCCATAGCATCTTAAAAGATTAGGATTAAGCTCTGTAGTTAACCTAAGTGAGAAACCGTTTTTTGAGGCGAAGGATATAATTCTTCCGATTTTTTGTCTCATTGCTAAATCAAATTTGGCTTCGAAGCCTATCACTCGCTTGACATCGGCCATTGTCCTCTGGCGACTATAAAAATTTACTAACCAACCAAGTAATTTTGGATCTAAATTATCTAAATCCTCGAATTCGAAATTTACATTTTTGATTCTATCAAACACCCCCGTTTCCATAACTTTATCTTTTGCCTCATAATTTTCGGCAGGCTCTATAATCGTTCTTGATGATTTTTCAGGCCAATCCACCAGGATGGCCGTTGAGACAATATTTATCCCAGGTTTACGAATCGCCTCGATAGCCCTAACTACATACGGAAGTTCTGTTTTGGTGGTTTGCTGAACCAAAACTGCTAAAAGGTTAAAAGGGATTTCTCCTTCAATGCAATCTTCTAACCGCCAAGGAAATCTCTCCACTTTTTCCTTCTGGATAAAGTCTTCCCCTAAGCAGGGGATAAAGACCTGTAATTATCGTAGCTGCAGTTGATTCCGGTTTAATAAGTTCTAAGGCTCGTTGTTGATCCACCTCCAGCTGTCTTGCAAAGCCATCTTCTAATTCTGTCATCTTACTCGGAATGTTTTACCGTGCCCCGGGATTATCCAGTCGGCAATTTTAAGGATTTTCTTTCTACTTTCTTGCAAAGCTTCCCAATCTTTAGTAAATGGATCCTTTTTGGCTAATAGTGACTTTTCGTCTATCCTTTGTTTCTCATTATCCATCCACCAAAAAACATCTCCTGCGACGACAATTTTGCCTTTGTCTTTTGTTTGTACGAGGAGGGAAGCATGTTCATGGGCGTGTCCAGGAGTTGGAAAGACTTCAATATTTGTTGATGGTAAAAAATTTTCAAAAGGAGTTTCTTTATCATCTTCATAAATAGTGTCTCCATCTAATACTTTTGCCTTTTCAAATAAACTCGCCAAAAATACATGATCAGGGTGGTAATGAGTCATAAATACATAATCTACATCTGAAGTTTTAAGATTTACTTTTTTTAAATTTTTTAAAAGAAGCTTTTTATTAACTCCAGGATCAACAACAATGTTTAACTTACCCGTTTGAACTAAAATTGTATTAGAAGTTGCAATCCAACCTTCCCCTCTTGGTTTTGCATATCCCTTGACCAATATTTTTACCTGGTTCATGAGATAATTATACTACCTACTACTATTGACTTTGTTCTACTGTTATATAACAGTAGAACAAAGAATCATATTTCTGTTTTTTCTTATATTAGATCTTCTCCTTTTAAAAAATCTTCAAGCTTTTTCTTTGTCGTAAACTGGCGGCCGATAGAGACGAAAAGACGGTTCATATCACTCCAATATTTTTTAGGAACAATTTTTACAAGGTCTCTTTCAGTTTGTTCTGGTGTCTTTGTTTTAACCCATCCCAAGAGATTACTTATTTTGTGAACATGAGTATCAACTGCAATTGCAGGAATATCGAAAGCTCGATTGAGAACAAGATTTGCCGTTTTTATCCCAACTCCAGGTAGACTTATAAGATCCGATCCTGTAAGTGGAATTTCTCCTCTAAATTCCTTTAAAATCCTTTCGGACAGCATTTTTAAATGTCTTGCTTTTGTTTTGTAAAATCCCACCGGATAAATCCGGTGTTGGATTTCGCGGATTGATAACTGATTTAAGCGGATAACATTCGGTGCAACTTTAAATAATCTTTTTGATGCTTCTGATGTTGTTTCATCTTTAGTGCGTGATGAAAGTACAGTAGAGATTAAGGTTTTGTACGGATCTTTTTTAAAAACTTCAAGCGGAACTAGTTTGTAATTTTTACTAAAGGATTCAAAAACCTTGTCGAATTTATAATTCATCTTATGAGGAAGTTTTTTAAAACCAAGAGAAACCCTTCGACTTCGCTCAGGGTTACTCTTGGAAGAATTTTCAAGAAGGTAAAATCTTAGGCGTTACCCATGATCTTGAACATCTTGGTACCACAAACTTCACAAACGGCTCGCATGGCTTTCTTTCCATTCTTCATGGTAACAGTTTCCTGATTCTTTCCTTCTCTTTTGGCTCTACATTTTACACAATACATTTTCTATCCGTCACCTCCTCTCATTAGGGCAGGAAAGTAATGAAGCCTTTTTCAAGCAATTGAGCTTAAAACATCTTTTAAAGATACCGCCTACGGCGGAAGGCTTCTAGTCTTGGTTCATTCACCCCAAGTGCAAAGACTTGGGGATCTGAAACAAGTCTTAAGCTTTCCATATTAAGTATAGCACTAGCTCCGTTGTAAGAATGAAGCCTGCTAATATCAGGCTTCGTGCAATATCTTTTTTGATCGAGGCTAAATTAACATCTTTCTCCGAATATTTGGCACTTTCACCTTTTTCAATCTTTTGCGAAGTTCGTTTAACGGAATCTAATAATTGCCCCTTGACATCAGGCTCAGAAATACTTTTTTTAGCTTTGGAATTATTGGGAGACCATGAGATAGAGAATGAATGTCGGGCACTTTCTTTTTGAGCTCTTGTTCTTCTTTTAGCCATATTGAATGATTATAATACTAATTCACCAATTTATTCTATCGAGATTACTTTTAATTGCACCAAGAACTGCAACAGCAATTTCGTGTTGAAAAGCTTCAATGGAAGGATCATTATCACTAGCGCGTCGAAGAAAATCTTGTTTTGCAGCTAAAACAGATCCGTATTCTTCAAAATCAGAAGATAAATCGATTGGATTACCGTTAACAATAATTGTGTGAGCATGTCTTAGACCTCGTGCGATAATTTGATCAAGTCTCTTTTGTTCGAGTTGTTGCCAATTAATAATCCGTATTGTTGGAGGATAGCCGATTAAAGCTTGATTTTCGTCATCCAGTGATGCTACTAGCCTTCCATTTTCTAAGCTTATATCAGCGTGAGCTATGTCAAGATTTATCCCAGGAGGAGTTCTATAGCTTTCCTTATCGTTATGTCTAATGATAGTTATTTGTGCAGGTGCAAACGGGTGGTTTTTGACTATTCTCAATAATTTCAGGTTGGGTGTGGATATGGAACGATCGTCAGAACTAACTACCTCGTGACTGTTAAGTATTTTTTGCATTTCGTCAAGAGACAATCCTTCGAGAGATAAATCTAAGTCTCGCCTAATCTGTCCCGCAATTTTTAGTAGGGTTTTTCTGTTATATACACCATTATTAATTAAGCCTATTAAAGTGAGAGGTTGACCTTCTTCGTCTCTTCCTGCATATACAGGTTTATATAACGAATCAGATGCGAAATACGAGGCAGTATCCCTGAAATCAATAACTTCTATTTCTGGTCCTAAATTTAAGATAAGTGTGTTTCCGAAGAGATGAAAAGTTCCTCCTTGATTAATAATTTCTGCAAAGGCTTCATTTATTCTTTCGCCGTAAGTAGAAAATCGCTCGAGCAATAATGAAGTAACGTCGAGTTTTCCGCCATGTATTAATCCTTCTTTTGATTGCGGATCAATATCAATTTGAGTAATTGGTGATAAATATTCTTTTACAATAGCCATCTATACCCCTTTCCTTTTAAAGTAATAAGACAATCGTTTCCAAAACCGGCCATTATCAATTTTTCTCGAAGGCGGGAAATGGTCTTATCTATTGCCCAATCGGAGTAAAGTTCATCAACTTTATTTCTCCACAAAATTGAGGCTATTCTGTCTTTGGGAACCAACCTTCCCTTGTTCTTTTTGAAATAGGTAAAAATTTCCTTTTCTTTTTGTGTTAGTAGTTGTTTTAAAAGCGAGTCGGTGTCTTTTTCCAAAAGTGCAAGTTTCTCTTTAAAAATAGCCATTTTACCTATACCGAGTTTTTGAATTTCGTTGTATACCTTGTCTTCTTTAGTATCTAATCTTTTACCTAGATAATACTTTTTGAGAACATCTTTATAAAAAGGGGGAAGTCTATTCCATATAGATTGAAGTTTTAATTCAAGCTGACCATCATCTCCGGAACTCCTAATAATTTCTCTTGTGAGGAAAAGTATCCCACCAGTTCTTACTTCGATTTCTTTCTTTTTATTTGGGTTTAACTTTACTCCAAAAGCTTTTTCGTGATGATCTAAATATTGATACAATAAACTTCCTGAAATTACTGGCATAAAGATTATTTTGTTTAGTAGTGCAAAAACTGAAGGATTTTCTAGCGCGGTTTTTTCAATCGCAAATTTATTGACAGTATTTATGACGGTATGAATTCTACGTTTATTAATTTGGACAATTTTTGAGAGATTCAAAAGCAGGCTTTTGCGTTCATCTTCCGAGAGTTCATCAATAGCATCGATAATGATAAGTATTTCTTGACCGTTTTCAATAAGAATTTTGCATTTTTGGGATATTTTTCCGATTGTGTCTTCGGAGTCTTCAGGAGTTTTAAGTCGTTTAGAAATTTGCTTAATAATTTCTTCAGAAGTTGCATTCTGAGTTTCGAGACAATTTATAAATATTAATTTTATCCTTCCATACAGCATCCCCAAAGCTTCCTTTTGTAGTTTTTTGGAAGATGCAATATCTCTTGAAACAGTTGACTTTCCCGAAGCGGGAAACCAAACACACAATTGGCTTTCCCCAAGAAGCGCGGATTGAAAAAGGGGTTTTGCGTAAAATCTCGCAATATGCTCGTCGATTTTACTTAAATGGTATCCCATAAAAATGTCAGGAATAATAACATTTTCAGTCAGAAGTATCAATTTTATGACAGATGAGGTCAAGCACGATGTTTATTTTGCTCATAAAATACGAAATATTTTGAGAGGGGGTGAGAAGAATGGTAGAAATTGAAGGCCCATTCGTTTCCTTGAGCTCTGAAGATTTAAATAGGCTTAGTGCAGAGGATCTTGAGGCTTTGAGTAGAATGAGTAGTGGGGAGGTGATAGATAGCTTAGGAGCGGTTAAATCTGGGTTACCAGTGGGAACAATAGCTGAATTAAAAGGGATAGAGGTGAAGGAAAAAGACGATTGGGGAGCTGGTGGCTGTGCCATATAAAAAATTATGAGTGAAAGATTAGAACCAGGTGAATTCACTGTTAAAGCAACGATTGGAGATGAAGAGGTTACTTTAGTATTATACGAAAGAAAAGAAACTTCAATTGCAGCAGAGGATTTAGAGGATGTGGGTCATAAATCCACAGAAGGTAGCGAAAGTATCAATGTTAAGTATGGAGTTTCTAGGGTAATAAGATCCTCTGAAGGGTAAGAACCCAAACGTCTAACGACTTTATTGTTAATTCCCTTCCTTTCAGTGGGGGGTTTAGATTTTATCTCCGCAATTTCACTGTGTTGCTTCTCAATGAATTTATATGATTGTGGCTTGACACCCCAAGTGCAAGATGTAAAAATGTTTGAGTCATTATTGTACTCGAAGATCTGACTGCCCTTTGAATTATGGATTTGCAAGGGATTATTTTTTTTATTTTTGCGGTGCTTGGTATCTGGCTTACCGCTTTGAGTATTGTAAATTATCGAATTTTTAGATATTTCAAGTCTCTTTCAAAAGATGTTACGAAGGATAATCTTATAACGATTCTTGAAAGAGTGGTTGATAGGGAAAAACAAAACAGCAGAGGGATTGAAGAGCTTTCTCGTTCATTACAAAATTTCGAAGAAAAAAGTAGAAAGAATTTACAAAAGATAAGTTTGCTTCGATTTAATCCCTTTAAAGAATTGGGAGGAGAACATAGCTTTGTACTAACTCTTTTGGATGCAGACGATAACGGAGTTATTATTACAGGATTGCATACTCGGGAGAGAACTAGGGTATATATAAAGAATGTCAAAAAGGGTAAAGTGGATGTAGAGCTTTCCAGCGAGGAAAAGAAATCGTTACTAGAGGCGAAAAAAAGCAAAAATTGAATTATGAATATACAAAACCTAACTTCTAACAAAAAGTTCATGTTTTTTGTGAGTTTGTTAGGAGTCTATTTATTTTCTACCGGAACAAGCTTGGCGTTATTTTCTTATCTCAAAAGTGGACCTGAGGGGGGCGCAAAAAAAGTTGCAGAGGAAAGAGGAAGAATTGACCCTAATTTACCTAAAACCGAGGAATGTCCTATTAATGGAAAGATGTTTAGTAAACCCGAAAGAGATATTTGGGAAAAAAGGCGGCCCATGACAGCAATAATTGAGAATCATTTAGATTCGCGGCCTCAATCCGGTTTGTCCTATGCAGATGTAGTGTATGAAGCGGTTGCCGAGGGTGGTATTACGAGATTTTTGGCAGTGCTTTACTGCGGGACATCTATAAAAGATATAAGAATTGCACCGATTAGAAGTGTTAGGGTTTATTTTATTGATTGGGCATCTGAATACAGTAAGTTTCCTGTATTTGTCCACTCCGGAGGAGCTAATAATATTTGTAAAGATTGTCCGGGTGGGATAAAGACAAGGGGTGACGTTGCGCCTGAGGTTGATGCTTTCAAAATGTTAACCAAGCTAGGTTGGAGAGTAGCTAGCGGTAACGCAATGGATGCTGGTACTAATTTAGGGGCACCGGCAGTTGTACGGAATCAGTATCGATTAGGCGAGAAAGCACTTTGGGAACACTCATACGAAGGATTTACGGATAAAATATTCGAAGAAGCGGAAAAAAGAGGATTTGGTTTCAACGACTCTGAAGACAATCCGTGGGGCGAGGATTTTGCAGTATGGAAATTTGTGGACGAAAAACCCTTATCCACACCCGCCTACAGCGAGATTTCTTTCGAATTTTGGAGTAATAAACCTGACTACAATGTGACTTGGAAATACAAGCAGGAAGGCAATAAATATCTTCGGTTAAATGGTGGCAAGGAACACCAGGATTTTGAAAGAAAAGAGCAAATTTCATCTAAAAACGTAATAGTTCAATTTGTTGCCGAAAAGGGACCTGTTGACAAAGAAGGCCATATGTTCTATACAACAGTAGGATCCGGCGAAGCACTAATTTTCCAAAACGGCGATGTAATTTCCGGTTCGTGGAAAAAAAGGACACAAGATGACAGAACCAGATTTTTTGACGAAGATGATAAAGAGATAAGTTTTGTACGGGGAGAAATTTGGATCGAAGCAGTTCCGGCAGGGAATGATATAAGTTATTAAATTGCCCCTCACTGCCCAAATTAAATGGCAGATCTTTCAGACATAATTACTTCAAAAGTTCGAATTAAGATATTGGAACTTTTCCTGGCGGATATTACCGAAATGTATCATGTTCGGGGTGTAGTCAGGGAGACTCAAGAAGAAATAAACGCAGTTCGAAGGGAACTTGAACGCTTTGAAAAAGCTGGAATTCTGAAGAAAGAGCCTCGTGGGAATAGGGTTTATTATTGGCTTCGCACCGAGTACCCGTTTTTCGGAGACCTTTTGTCGATGGTTGCAAAAACCAAAAACTTGGGGTTAGATTTAATTTCCAATAAAGGTAAGATTGGAAAAGTCAACTTCATCATGTTTTCAGGCCGTTTTGTTAGAAGAAAGGAAAGAAAGCGTGACGATGAAGTTGATATTCTGGTGGTTGGGGATATAGTTCTTCCTGAGCTTGCGGCTTTAATTCGAAAGGAAGAATCAAAAAGAAGTAAAGAAATTAATTACACGGTGATGAGTAGAGAAGAGTTTGATTTTCGGAAGAAAAGACGTGATCCATTCTTAACTGGGATTTTGTCCGGAAGTCGAGTTATGATAATTGGTGATGAACAAGAGTTAGTTAGTTAACTCCTCATACGCGATATGAAACTATCTCCATTTATAAAAGTAGTAATAATATTTGTATTAAGTTTTTTTGCAGCGTATATAAGTTTACCTCCTGAAATTCCTGTATCTATCCATAAAGGTTCGGTTCAAATCGAAAAGAAAATAGTAAGACCTGGAATTAATATAGAAACGCAAAAAATTTCAATTAAAAATAACTTCGAATTGGTCCTGGGCCTTGATCTGGCTGGTGGAAGTCACCTTGTTTTTGAAGCGCAAGCTGGCAATTTGGGTGAGTCGGAACGTAAAGTCGCCATGACGAGTTTAAGAAGTGTAATCGAGCGGAGAGTAAATTTTTTTGGTATATCCGAGCCAAACGTCCAAATTTCCTCCTTTGAAGGTAAGGACAGGGTTATTGTAGAACTTCCAGGAGTTAAAGATACAAAAGAAGCGATAGATCTCATCGGACAAACAGCACAACTGTCTTTTGCAGAAAGCGGCACAGAAGAAGAACCCGGAATTTTTCCAACCGATTTAACTGGAGCGGATTTGAAAAAATCCGATGTTACTTTTGACACGAATACGGGAAAACCCGTTGTGCAATTGCAGTTTACAGACGAGGGTGCAAGAAAATTTGCAGAGATCACAGAACGGAATATCGGTAAGCCAGTTCATATATTTCTTGATAGCGATCCAGTATCTTCCCCTATTGTACAAGAAAAAATTACCGGAGGATCCGCTATTATAAGCGGGGAGTTTACACTGGAGGCGGCTAAAAATTTGTCAATTCAGTTAAACGCGGGGGCATTACCTGTCCCGGTTAGTCTAGTTGAACAACGTACGGTTGGAGCAACACTGGGAGCCGAGTCCGTTACAAAAAGTATACGTGCAGGCTTAACCGGACTTTTTATGGTATTAGTCTTTATGGTACTTGCCTACGGTAGGTTGGGTGTAGTTGCCAACATAGCGCTTACTATTTTTGGCGTGCTAACTTTAGCCCTTTACAAACTTATTCCTGTAGTTTTGACATTACCCGGAATTGCGGGATTTCTTCTATCAGTAGGAATGGCAGTTGACTCAAATATCCTTATTTTCGAGCGATTTAAAGAAGAGCGTAAGTTACGTGCATATAAAAATGCACTGGAAGTTTCATTCGGTAGAGCCTGGGACTCCATAAGGGATGCAAATATAGCAACGCTTGTTACTGCATTTATTTTGGCAAATCCACTTGATTTATCATTTTTACACACATCTGGTCCTGTAAGAGGATTTGCAATTACCCTATCTTTGGGTATTCTGATCAGTTTATTCACCGGAATAGTAGTAAGTAGAAATTTACTAAGGATTTTCATTAAAGAGAAAAAAATAAAATGATTGATTGGATGAAATACAGGAAAATTTATTTTGTAATTTCAATAATTTTGATTGTTATTGGAGTTTACAGTTTAGTTTCGTGGGGATTTAATCTTGGAGTCGACTTCAAAGGAGGAACAATTGCAGAATATAAATTCCAAGAATCTCTTTCCACAGAAGAAGTTTCAAAGAGTCTAGAAAATGAGGGGATTGAAGTTTCAAGTGTTCAAACCACAGGTGAGAAACAGTATATTTTCCGTTTATCTCCACTCAACCCTGAAGAAAAAGACAAATTTAAATCGGTATTAGAAGGATCTGGCAAAACTTTTGAAGAATTGCGGTTTGAAACAGTAGGTCCATCGATTGGCCCAGAACTGGTCAAAAAGACAATTTATGCTATTACAATAGCTGCGGTAGTTATACTTCTCTGGGTTGCCTACCAATTCAAAAGTATTATGTTTGGCGCCTCGGCAATACTTGCAATGTTTCATGATACGTTTAATTTAGTCGGATTATTTGCTATTCTCGGACATTTTTGGGGCGCGGAGGTCGACTTCCTTTTTGTTACTGCTGTTTTAACTACACTTTCTTTTTCGGTTCACGACACAATTGTTGTTTATGACAGAATTAGAGAGTCTCAGAAGAGATTCGGAGTAAATTTATATGATTTAGCAAACAAATCAATTACCGAAACAATGGTTAGATCTCTTAATAATTCGTTCACAATTACCTTTATGTTAGTTGCACTCATTCTTTTGGGTGGTTCGACCATAAGATGGTTCGCCGTTGCACTTTTTATAGGGACAGTTCTTGGAACCTATTCGTCTCCATTCGTGGCAGTCCCGCTTTTGGTAACTTGGGATAACCTTTCAAAAAGACTGAAGTTTAAAAAGTAAGCTTTATGGCTTATATCAGCAAGAGAAATTATTTTCTCCTTTTCTCAGTTTTACTGAATTTTATTTTCATTATTGTTTTCGTCGGTCGGTTGCAAAAGCCTGTTATTAGACAGATCTCTGACAAGAATGGACCTTCGGAGATTACCCAAAATATTTCGAATGTTACCCCTCAAGTTATTGGTGAGAAGCAAGAGGTTGTAGGAGATTTAATCAAGGTGACAAAGGTTATTGACGGGGATACGATACGATTAGAGAATAGTGAAACTGTTCGCTATATCGGTATAGATACACCTGAAATTTCCGGAGGTCGAGAGTGTTTTGCTAACGAGTCGACTGCGAAAAATACCGAACTGGTATTAGGTAAAGAAATTCGTCTGGAAAAAGATGTCTCGGAAACAGATAGATACAATAGACTTTTACGATATGTATGGGTACCCTTAGAGTCAGGACAAGGAGAGCTTTTTGTTAATGAGTATTTAGTGCGTGAGGGATATGCGACAGCGGTTACGTATCCGCCAGATGTAAGGTATTCCGAATTATTTAGAGCTGCCGAAAAAGACGCTCGGGATAATAATCGAGGGCTTTGGAGTAAATGTGTGAGTGGGTCCGAGCAAGATGTTAAGCTTCAGGTAAACACCGGTGACGAAAAAGCGAAGAACGATGTTACCGTGATACAGTCCACGGGTACAGCAGATTGTAGTTCAAATAAATATAATTGTACTGATTTTAAGATTCATGCAGAAGCTCAGTCAGTTTTTGATTCCTGCGGCGGTGCATCAAATGATATTCATAAACTCGATTCCGACGGTGACGGAGTTGCCTGCGAAAGTTTGCCCTAAGTGTTTTAATAATTGCATTTATTGAAGTTGGCGTTATTCCCCTGCCAAGAAGGAATCTGCTACTTTATCCAAAAAGGCTAAATTGTCCGGATTTGGTAAACCCGTATAAAGAATTACTGCCGGAAAATTCTTATCGTTTACCGGAAATACGTAACTTCTATCTTCAACGACTTCAGTTCGAATACCAGTATAATTTCTAGTCTGAGTGATAACAAATCCCTTTGCACCACGGCTACTTGTGAAGTCTTTGTAGTTTACATACTCACACCAAACTTCTCCACCTAGTCCAGAAGCCCCACAATACCACATAATCCTTTTAAAAGTGTCTTCCCAGGTATCTTGGATATAGTATGCTTTGATATCAGCCATATTCAGGTCATATGCTGATTGATCAGCGAGACAGTTAAAGTCCGAGCACGAGTATTTTGCTAAAAACTCAGAATAATAATTAGGTGATGTATTAACCTCCCATTTACTTAAAGGTTGAGGTAACGTCGGTCTTTTATCCCAATTTGGATTATATTCTTCAACTTTATTATCTACCTCAAAATAATTATTTGCATTTTGTGTGATTTGTGAAAGTAAACGAGTTCCAAATTGAGATTTTAAAATTACTAATACTCCTACTATAAGAAATATAATAGACAAAAGAATAAAAATTAAATGATTTTTTACAAACTTTTTCTTTTTCACTGTCTATTATATTAGCACCAAGTAAGGGTCTAAAATCAAGGAAAGTCTATGCCAAGTGTCAAACTTCTCATCATTTCTCACATCTCAACATAGAATTAAAGAATTTGAAATTTAAGGTTTTTCTACAAAAAATCAGAAACCATATAAAAGTTGGAGAAAGCCGAGGAAAATTCCAAAAAGACTTAAGCCTATTATTCCGAGAATCAGCAAAATAGGGTAAGTGAAACGACGTTTGTAAGGAAAAAGTATTTTAAGTATCAGGAGTGGAATAAGCACAAAGAAAGAATAAATAATTACTTTTGTAAAATCCGTAAAGTGTGTGGCGAAAAAAGGCAACTCTTTGAAAGGAGCAAAACGTTTGAAAAATTGATCAAGATTTCCAGTTAATTTCGCATTAGAACGTTCTACAACTTGTAAAATTTTTTCAAACATTTCTTTACAATTTGTTCTACTGTTCTAGAACAATAGAACAAGTAGGACTAAATTTAAAATGATTTTTACGATAGATTTTTGATTCTATTAAGAAGCACGCTTTTTTCATTTTCAATTTTTTTCTCGACGACTTCTTCGAATAATTTATCTAATACCTTTCCAACCATAGGTCCGGGTTCTATTCCTAATACTTTCATTACATCATTACCTTTAATTTTTAAATCGTGGACAGTGAAAGGTTGTTTCTGAACTTCGATAAGTCTTTTTTTGAATTCTTCCAAGCGCCAGCTTGTTTCTCTTGCTCCTCCTCCGAGACGGTCTCCAACCCGTAGGTCGAGCATGTCGCCAACGTTTTCCAACCCAACTTTTCTTAAAAATCTTCGAAGGGCTGAATCAGTTTGCCTTTCGTCAACACTAAATTGGTGATATCTGACTAGTCTGTATAATTTATCCTTTTCTTTGTTAGAAAACCTGAGTCTATCCGCAATTCTTTTGACAATTTGAGCGCTAATAATTTCATGGTTATAAAAGGTAATTGTCCCGTTACCCAATTTTTTAAATGTTTGAGGTTTACCGATGTCATGGATTAAAGTTGCGAATCGTACGACAGGATCCGAGTTTCTTTCAGCAACATGCTTCAGCGAGTAAAGACTATGAGTTCCGACATCGTAAATATGATGTCTCCCCGGAGATTTCTGCTCGACTCCAAATGTTTTTTCCATTTCAGGTAAAATCTCCTGCATTAAACCCGAATTTTTAAAAAGTAATATCCCCTCGTACGGATTAGGAGATTTAAGTATTTTAAAAAGTTCATCCCTCACTCTTTCTTTTGAAATTTTATTGATTAAAGAAGCGTTTACCCTTATAGCCTCAAATGTTTTTTCTTCGATAGTAAACATAAGTTCCGTCGCTATTCGAATAGCTCGCATCAGTCGGAGTCCATCTTCAGAAAAGCGTTCGTTAGGATCACCAACTGCTCGGACTAGCTTGTCTTTAATGTCTTCTTGGCCAGCGAAGGGATCAATTAGAGTGAAAGGGCTTGATAGTGTAAGAGCTTGAGTGGTCTTAGTTTTTTCAGACTTAAACTCTTTTACTCTTTTACTCTCATGCTCTGGTTTTAAGGCCATTGCATTCCAAGTAAAATCGCGTCTTTTCAAGTCTTCCTCAAGAGTTTTTCCCCATTCGACTTTATCCGGACGTCTGGCGTCTGAGTATCCATGTTCTGTTCTAAAGGTTGTTATCTCATAAGGTCTTTCGTCTTTATTTTCATTTGGTATTCCTACCGTTCCGAATTCGTTAGTGTAATACGCATCTTTAAATAACTTGAGAATTTCATCGGGAGTTGCTTTTGTTGCGAAATCCCAATCGTAGACCGACTTACCCATCAAAATATCTCGCACTGCCCCTCCGACTATATAAATTTCATAGCCGGTTTGCTCAAATTTGTCTACAATTTCCTCAACCTTGGAGGGTATTTCTACTTTCATCGTGATACCATTATACTTCAGATAATTAGATATTTGTTCGACTACTACATAGTCGTAGGATATTAATATACTTAAGATATTAGGAAAGTAGATATGGTAAATAAAGATTTAAGGTGGGAGATACTCAAGAAAATCCAGAATCCAGAATCCAAATTTCAAATAAACGAAATTATTAATATCTTGCTGGAGAATCGTGGCTTGAAAACTAAAAGCCAAAAAGAGGAGTTTTTTAATCCTATACATCCCGGAAAAATTACAGTTAAAAGTTTAAATTTGGATCAAAAACAGCTTGATAAAGCTATAAAACGAGTTAAAAATGCGATAAAGAATAAAGAGCAAATAATTATATACGGCGATTATGATGCAGATGGTATTTGCGCAACAGCAGTTTTGTGGGAATGTCTGTATTCCTTAACTAAGAACGTTATCCCGTACATTCCAAACAGGTTTGATGAAGGTTATGGCGCCAATGCTGGAAGCATTGGAAATCTCAAATCCCAATTTCCAAATTTCAAACTTTTAATTACTGTAGATAACGGTATTGTAGCAAATGATGCTGTTGATAAGGCGAACAAACTTGGAATCGACGTAATTATTACTGATCATCACCAGAAAGGAAAAAAACTTCCGAAGGCATATTCCATTATTCATACGGACAAGATTTCCGGAGCGGGAGTGGCTTGGATATTAGCAAGAGAGATTATTAAAAAAATCCCAAATCCCAAATCCCAAATCCTAATAGGAAACAGTTTAGAACTGGCTGCCATGGGCACTATTGCGGATCAATTGCCTTTGCTTGGTCCAAACCGTTCTTTTGCAAAATATGGCTTAGAAGCTTTGAACTATACGGGAAGGCCTGGCCTGCTTGCTTTGTATGAAGAAGCTGGTTTAAGAAATTTGCAGGGTCGTACCCTGCAAGGTGCAAAGATTGGAACTTACGAAGTTAACTTTATTATTGCCCCACGGATAAATGCGATGGGACGAATGGAGCATGCCATCGATTCCTTACGACTTTTATGCACCAAAAATTCTCAAAAAGCGAGAGAACTTGCGAATTTCTTGGGAAGAACAAATAGAGAACGTCAAAGGGTTGTTGATGAAGTGGTTTTGCATGCCCGAAAAATGGCACAAAAAAATGAATGGAGCGGCGCTATAGTTTTAGCGCACGAGAGCTATCACGAAGGAGTAATTGGTTTAGCTGCATCAAAATTGGTTGAAGAGTTTTATAGACCAGCTATAGTTTTGTCAAAAGGAAAAAAGATTAGTAAAGCTTCCGCTCGTTCAATTTCGGGGTTTAACATTATCGAATCGATAAGGAAGCTTGATAGTATTACTTTGGGTGGAGGTGGTCACCCAATGGCTGCAGGGTTTAGTATTGAAACCGGAAAGATAGAAATTTTCGCAAAAAAATTTGAAGAAATTACTTCGCCGTTACTTACGGACGATGTATTAACCAAAAAATTGAAGGTCGATACGGAGGTAGAATTTAAGAACTTAAATGTGGAACTTGAAGCGGAGATTTCAAAATTTGAACCAACAGGAATTGGGAACCCCACGCCCGTATTTATTACAAAAAATGTAAGTGTTGTCGATGCTCGAACGGTTGGGGCAGAAGGGAAGCATTTAAAACTTACACTTGAAAAAGACGATAAAATATTTAACGCAATTGCTTTTGGGAAAGGTGAAATCGCTCCTCTGCTCTCCCCCAATAAGAAAGTTGGTATTGCCTACAATCTATCTCTTGATACCTGGAATGGTAACAAAAGTTTGCAGTTAAAAGTTAAAGATTTAAAGCTTAGTTAAATGGAGAATGATTTTAGGGAAGTATTAAAGATAGTTAAAAGCTACAACGACAACAAACTTGCCTTGGATTTGATTAAAAAGGCGTGGAAATTTGCCAAACTAGCCCATACCGGACAAAAAAGATATAGTGGAGAACCTTACGTTATTCACGAACTTGAAACTGCAAAGATTCTAACTTCTTGGAAACTTGATACAGACACAATTGTTGCGGGATTTTTACATGACGTAGTTGAAGACGGGGCCGCAGATCTATCCGATATAAAAAAAGAATTTGGTGAAGAGGTTGCACGTCTAGTTGATGGCGTTACAAAAGTTTCTCACATAAAACTTAAGAAGCAAGAGATTGAAGAAGAGTATATCGAGAATTTAAGAAAAATGTTTTTGGCGATGGCAAAGGATTTGCGGGTAGTTTTAGTGAAACTTGCCGACAGACTTCACAATATGAGAACTCTTTCATATGTTCCAAAGGATAGACAAGAAAAAATTGCTCTAGAAACCTTGGAGATTTATGCTCCGCTATCTGAAAGACTGGGAATGGGGCAGGTGAGTTCTGAACTTGAGGACTTGGCATTTCCCTATGTTTTCCCTAGTGAATATGTGAGGGTAAAAAAGGGCGCCACAATCTACTATAAAAAGGCCGAAGAAAATATAAGGAAAATGAAACGAAGCCTTCTAAAAGCGCTGTCATCTGAAGGTATTGAAGCAAAAATAGATGGGAGAAAGAAGAGTTTTTACTCTCTTTGGAAAAAACTGGAAAGACTTGGAATAGAATGGAATTTCGGTAAGATTTATGACATTGTCGCACTCAGGATTCTGGTAAAAACCGTTACAGAGTGCTATACGGCGCTGGGAGTTGTTCATAGATCTTTTAAGCTAGTTCCACACTTTGGAATTTCCGATTTCATAGCCCAGCCAAAACCAAACGGCTACCAATCGATTCATACAAGAGTTTTTGGACCAAGAGGAAAAATTACTGAGGTTCAGATACGTACTTTTGATATGCATGAACAGGCAGAGCATGGGGTTGCTGCGCATTGGGCTTACTCTGACGCAAAGAGAAAGGCCGTAATTAATGATCAAGAACTTGATAAGAGAGGTGTGACCGCCTCAGAGGAAAAACTCTCTTGGATAAAGCAACTTGCCGAATGGCAAAAGGAAATTTCAGACTCTAAGGAATTTCTTCAGGCGGTGAAATTCGATGCATTAAGAGAGCGAATTTTTGTTTTTTCGCCGCGAGGAGACGTTTTTGATCTACCAGTTGGTAGCACACCCATAGACTTTGCATACGCGCTTCACTCTGATTTGGGAGATTATTTAAAAGCTGCTAAAGCCGACGGGAAAATAATTCCTTTAAATTATAAGTTAAAAAGTGGACAGGTTGTAGAAATTTTGAAATCTAAAGAAAAAAGAAGTCCAAATCATGATTGGTTGGAGTTTGTCGTAACTACCCAAGCCCGTCGAGAAATTGGTAAAGCTTTGAGAAAAACTGATGTTGACAGAAAATAATATCGGTTTTATACTTACCAGAATAAATAAAGGCGTTTGATCCCGACAAACATCGGGAGAGCCGAAGGAAGAAAGCCTTTAAGGCAAGTAGAACCTTTCGGGAAGTGCCCGTAACAGCACAAAATTAAGTTACAAATTAGGGTGGTACCGTCCTTATTCAAAGGGCCCCTGTAAGCTCCGATTTTTTGTCGGATTTTACAGGGGCTTTTTATTTTGTGTCATAATAAAACCATGGAAAGAACTTTAGTTAAGGAAACTGTCAATAAAGTTGGAGAGAAAGTTACCTTAGCCGGTTGGGTAAATACTATCCGTGATCACGGAAAGATCACCTTCATAGATCTTCGAGACAGAAGCGGAATTGTTCAATGTGTAGGAAAAGATTTAACTAAAGTTAATCCCGAGTCAGTAGTTGAAATAAGCGGTTTAGTCAAAAAAAGACCGGAAAACTTGGTCAATCCGAGAATGGAAACTGGAACCATTGAGATTGAAATTGAAAACTTAAATATTTTATCCAAATCTGCAGAGCTTCCGTTTGATATGGGAGTCGAAAATCTGGAGTTAGAGTTGCCAACGCTACTTGATTATAGATCTCTCACTCTAAGGCACCCAAAAATTAAGGCAATTTTTAAAGTTCAAGAAGTAGTTGTAGACGCTTTCAGAAGAGCGCTTCAGCAAAAGGAATTCGTTGAATTTCAAGCTCCTTCAATCATATCTTCAGCCCCAGAAGGAGGAGCGGAAATCTTTGAGGTTAAGTATTTTGATCATAAAACTTATCTTGCCCAGAGCCCTCAACTTTATAAGTCTCTGTTGGTTAGTGTCTTTGAGAGGGTATTTAGCGTCAATAAAGTTTTTCGTGCTGAACCTTCGGTCACAACGAGACATTTAACTGAAGTAATAAGTTTGGACGCAGAATTCGGCTTTATCAAAGATTATTTGGAAGTTAAAGGAATGGCGGAGTACGTAATAAAGTTTATTTTGAAAGAAGTTGACGAGAAGTGTAAAAAGGAACTTGCAATGTATAATGCAACAACCCCGTCAGTTGCCGAAAATATTCCAATAATAAAACTCAGAGATGCCCAACAAACTATTTTTGAAAGAACTGGTCGCGATGTACGTCGCGAAAAAGATTTGGCACCAGATGATGAGAGAGAAATTTGTTTATGGTCAAAGGAAGTTCATGGATCGGATTTGGTTTTTGTTAGTCATTATCCAACCTATGCAAGACCATTTTATACATATCCTGATCCCGATGAACCAGAATATAACCAAGGCTTTGATCTAATTGGGCGAGGTACTGAGTGGATGACAGGTGGTCGGAGAATTCATGATTACGATACACTAGTTGAGCACGCCAAAAAGTGGGGGGTAACTCCTGAAAATATTGAACTTTATCTACAGGCATTTAAGTATGGTATGCCGCCACTAGGTGGATTTGCGTTCGGTGCTGAGAGAATAACGATGCATATATTAGGTCTAAAAAATATTCGTGAGGCCTCTATTTTCCCAAGGGATATGGAGAGGGTAGATATTCGTCTTTCAACTTTGCGGAAAGGAACTAAAGGATCGGAAACTAAAGAAAAAGATATATACGAAAAAATTATCGATTTATTAAAGTCAAACGAGATTTTATTTGAAAAGTATGAACATGAGCCGGTTTACACAAGTGAACAAGCCGCCATAGTTCGTGGTACGGATATTCACCAGGGAGCAAAGGCTCTAGTATTACAAGCGGACAAAGATTTTATTTTGTATGTCTTACCGGCTGACATTCAAGCTGATTTAGAAAAACTTCAAAACAAGTTGAAAGTTAAAAAGTTAAGAATGGCTTCCAAAGAGTCAGTAAAAGCAAAGACGGGGTTGGAAGTCGGAGCAGTTCCACCCATTGGCTCATCTGTTGGTTTAAAAACATATGTTGATTCAAGATTGGGTGATGTTGAAGAAATTGCGTTTAACGCCGGACGACACGACAGATCGATAAAGATGAAATATCATGATTTTGTAAAAGTTGAGAAACCGGAGTTAATTACTCTTGGCTAGACATTGCAAAAATAATTCTTTAGGGTTACATTTGTATTTGTCATGAAATTACTTCTTTTATCTGCCTTATCCTTTTTCTTTATTGCAACCTCAACTCTTGCGATAACTAGATTCGGTTTTATTGCTCCCAAAAAGGAAATTCCCAAAACAAAAGTCTCGCAGAAAGATGAAAACATGATTTTGCCCCCAATTCCAGTTTTAGTAAATAAATCAAGTTTTCCCGAACTTTCAGCTTCCGCATCCTTAGTTGTGGATTTGCCGTCGGGTGTTACATTATACGAAAAAAATCCAGATAACGCGCTTTTACCGGCGTCAACGACAAAAATTGTCACGGCACTTGTATCAATGGACTATTATCATCCAGATGAGGTTTTAACCGCAGGCAACGAGGTAGCAATTGATGGACAAAAAATGAACCTTAAATTAGGCGAAAAAATTACCGTTAGAGATCTTCTGTACGGACTTTTAGTTTATAGTGCTAATGATGCAGCCGAAGTTTTGGCAAAAAACTATCCAGGTGGTCGTGCCTCATTCGTTACTTCAATGAATTTGAAAGCAAAAGAACTCTATCTTGAAAATTCATCATTTTATAATCCTTCTGGACTTGATGGTGTAGGACATGTCACAAGTGCGCGGGACTTGGTGCGCGTATCATCCGTTGCTATGAAAAATCCTACATTTCGCGAAATGGTTGGAACCAGGCAGATAACAGTAAAAAGTGTCGATGGTAAAACTTCTCACAGGTTATTTAACATAAATGAATTATTAGGACAGGTTGATGGCGTTCTTGGAGTAAAAACTGGTTGGACTGAAAACGCGCAGGAAAATTTGGTGACTTATGTCGAACGTGAGGATAAAAAAATTATGATTGCAATTTTGGGAAGTCAGGACAGATTTGGAGAAACCAAACAACTGATCGATTGGATTTGGGAAAGCTTTGAATGGAAAGGACTAGTAACACCCCTTACTGCTGATTAACAGTCTGTTCTTTTCCATAATGCTCGTCGATGACTGCGGGCACGAAGCCGTAAAAGTTATTATCTCCCTCAAATACTATTACGGGTTGATAGTATTCTGCGTACTGGCCGGCGTCGTAATAGGAAAGATATACCTTCCTAATAATTACAGAACCTCCTGTAATGCTCGGTAAATTTGTAATGAAGGCTTTACCCTGCTTTAGTTCTTCAAAAGCTGCTTCTGACGTCTTAAGTGGGTAAGTTGCGATTTTGTCTTTATCGATCGGGAAATAATGATACTCGGCAGCAATAATTTGTCTTGACCTACCTGCAACAATAAACCAAACATTTGATTCCGGCATGTCAGGAGTTACACTTGGAATATCTTGATTTTTTGCTCCATAGCCTTTTCTAAATAAATTTACTTTAATTGCGTTTGCTTCAGATTGAGAAATTGCAGGAACAAATTTTCCTGCTTCATATTTTAAAAATCCATGTGTAGCTGGTCCATCACTTAGATCACTTTGGAGTAATTTCGCACCTTCTAAAAATGATCGCACGAATTCAATTGCTGCCTCAGGTGTAGAAGCCGTATCTCTCACAACACTCGGATTTTGGTTAATATTGTAACTTATAGAAAATACTCCGGTTATCACATTCATAGTTAGGTTCGATAACCCACCAGATTTTTCGAAGATATATACGTTTGGGATGCTTTCAACAATAACCTTACCATCGGGTCGAAAACCCAAAGATTGGGCTGTCTTTTTGGCGTTATCTACTACTTCAATATCTGACTGAAATGGAGGCATAGTATACACAACGGCTTGCTCGATAAGTGTTGGAAGGTTGCCTTCTGGTAATTCGAGAGTGTAAGCAATATTTTGTGGAGTAGGTCTATCTGGTAAAGCTAATTTTGGTAGCTTCCCAAAAGCGAGAGTAGGTTCTGGTTGCCTGGGAGGAAAAAATCTCCGATATAAATTAAGACTTACATTAAAAGCAAAGCGCAAAATTAGAATGAGAATAACCGCGTAGACTCCATAACGGATTACTTTGCGAGCTGAAACTGAGACGGAAGTTAATGACGCCATACACATTTTCAAACTTTCTTTTCGAAAAAGAAAGTTTGGCAAAGAAAACAAATACGGATCCTTTTGAGTATAACTACACTCGTGAGAAAATTCAATTTTTACTATTTATAGTAAATTAAGGTTAAAAATTGTAAAATTCAATTGAAATGACTAAGGTAAGAACAAGAATGGCCCCCAGCCCAACAGGCGAATACCATATTGGTCATATAAGGACACTTCTTTACAATTGGGCTTTTGCTAAAAAAAATAAGGGAGATTTTATTATTCGAATTGAAAATACCGATAGAGAGCGTTATGTGGAAGGTGCAACTGATAGAATTTTAGACGTAATTTCCGATTACGGTCTCAGTTGGGACGAAGGTCCTAGAGTCGGAGGTCCATACGGACCCTATATTCAGTCTGAACGACTCGATATTTATCAAGAACATGCCCAAATTCTTCTCAAGAAAAAAGCAGCATACTACTGTTTTTGTTCCGAAGAGCGATTGGCAAAAATGCGTGAGGAACAAAAGGCTCGTGGTGTGGTTTCTACAAAGTATGATAGGTTGTGCCTAAAACTTAAGAAGCAAGAAATTGAAGAAAAATTAGTAAATAAGTTACCCTATGTAATCCGTATGAAAGTTCCTGAAAACAAAGAGGTAACTTTCAACGATTTAATTACAGGTAAAATATCAATTTCCTCAAACAACATAGATGATCAGGTTCTAATTAAATCGGATGGGTTCCCAACTTACCATTTTGCAGTTGTAGTTGACGATCATTTAATGAAAATTTCTCATGTTATGCGTGGAAATGATTGGATTCCTTCAACTCCAAAACATATTCTTCTTTATGAGGCATTTGGTTGGAAAATGCCTTATTTTGCTCATATTCCAAATTTAAAAGAAATGGGTGCTGGGAAAAAGTTATCAAAGCGCTTTGGAGCAGTTTCAGCTAGAGAATTTCTAGACGAAGGTTATCTGGCTGAAGCACTTCTTAATTTTCTAATGTTTTTGGGTTGGAATCCAGGTACTGACAGGGAGTTTTATAGTTTAGAGGAGTTTATTCGAGTTTTTTCGATTGAGAAAATTCACAAGACTGATTTAGTCGCTTTTGATAGGGATAAACTTCTTTGGATGAATAATCAGTACATACAAAAATTAACAGATGAAGATTTTGCCCAAAGGTCTCTCAAGTTTGCTCCAGTGGGTATAGATAAAAAATTATTGATTAAGTTATCGCCCCTCGTTAAGTCTAGAATAAAAAAACTTTCAGAATTAAGGCAACTCGCTGGATTCTTTTTTGAAAAACCGAGGGTTGATAAGAAAATGTTAGGAAAAAATTGGGTAGAACACTTGCAAGCGGCACATAATATTATTGAAAATCTGGATTCTTGGGATCTGGAGAACTTGAATGATAATTTAATGAAAAAAATTGAAAAAAAGGGATTTAAAACGGGAGATTTTTTTATGGATTTGCGAATAGCAATAGCTGGAAGTAAATTTACTCCGCCAATTAACGATTCGATAGTAATTTTAGGTAAAGAAGAAACATTAAAAAGAATCAATAAAATTTTATCTGACAAATAACTACTTACGATAACAGTCTATCTATGGGGAAACTGCCCGCACAAACATATTTTGGTATTAATACAAATAAAATAGATACTGAACTCTTGCGTCAGAGATTAAAATTAAAAAATCTTGAGGCGAAAGAGAAAATTCGGGAAACACACCCTCACGCCGAAAAATTTTTCCGAGGAAAAGGGTTAGATCTTGGAAAGATTCGTGAGCATTCGGCAAAAATTATCGGAGCCGGTGCATTGACCGGTGCACTTTTGCTTAATCCCCCCACAAATATAAAAATGTTGCCAGCCCCCCATGAAATATTGGCCAAATTTACCGATGAAAAAGCCAAAAATGAAAATTCAAAAAAGATACTAGTTGATACTTTTAATTCGATTTTGCCTACTCGTCCGAGATCATTGAGCCGTACAGAAGAGAAATTGTTGGAACAAGTTTTCGGTAATGTTGTTGGAATTCCGGCGAGGGCGACGCTTGAGGGAGAGCATTTAAATACAACTTATGGATTTATAGGTGCGGAACAACACCTGAGACGTTATCCAGGGGACAATCTTAAAAATCATGGTGACAAAGATGTTGTTAAAGCGGGAATTGCACCGGGGTTTTCCGCATGGGGGTATATTGCCCCTTCAAAAGAAGAATTAACCGAAGGTCTTGAGGAGGTTGAACGCTGGTATGCTGTTGTACAAACACTTTATCTACCTGACTGGAATACGCGCCAACCTTACTTGAAAGATTGGTATAAACATAGAAAAGTTTTTATAGTAAATGTTAGAAATGGTAATGCGGTAGTTGCCGCAGTTGCCGATTCAGGTCCTGCCGCTTGGACGGGAAAGCAATATGGAGGGAGTCCTGAGGTAATGGACGCGCTTGGTGGTACAAAATACAAAAAGGGTCCGGTTATCGTATTTTTTGTTGACGACCCTGAAAATAAAATTTCTTTAGGACCGGTTGAGTATAATAATCAGGAAATAGCCATGCTGAGGAATTAATTATGAGTAACATTTTTTACTATGGTTTCAAGAACCCGACAAATTTTTGTTGGATGAATTGAACTCAGAGCTATAAGATATTGCGAAGTATGAGTAACATTTTTTACGATCATCTAATAATACTTACTGAAGTTGAAACGGAAATTAAAAATGTTACCGAATCTCCTGAAGAGAAAGAAGAGCTATGGAATTTGGTCGATGAAATAATTCACCACAGGATTTTAGGTTTGATTCTTGACGCTTTACCTCGTGAACATCACGAGGAATTCTTAATAAGGTTTCATCAAGCACCACATGACGAGAGGCACCTCAAATATCTTAATGAAAAGACAGAGAAGGATATAGAGGAGGTTATTCGAGAAGAAATAAAAATGTTGGAGAAAGAGATATTGGAGCAGATTCGGAAATAATATGGATATAAGAGAAATCAAACTTAAAGTACCCAGGTTATTGAAAATATTTAAAAAACTGACTTTTGCCTTTCTATTACTAATCCTATTCGTTTTTGTTTTACTGGTTATAGCTGCTCCATATAACGCCGATCTCAAGAAGTACAGGATATCTCCCACTCCCTTTGCTCCGAAGTCAAGCGACGGGTATGTATTTTCTGGTTTGGTCCAAGGAGACCCTCAGCTTAACGGTGCCATTGTAGTTAGCGCTGATGGTAAAACAAGGAAAGCTTATGCAAACGAATCCTTTACTTTCGCTAAATCTCCGTATAAAAATGAAGTTGATTGGCGAGAGAAACCAAAACTTGAAGAAGAATTTTCTCAAATAATCAGGAGATCCGACGTGGATGCTGTTAGCCTTGGACTTAGTGACGGCAATGACAACTTTCTCTTTTACCGCTTTCCGGCAATTTATTCGGATCAATACTTATATAACGAAAATCGTGTAGTAGAAATTTGGAAATTCAACCGAAGTGCGAAAAATGCCTCATTACTTCTATCTACCAAACAATACGATACCTGCAGCACACTAGTTTACTGGAGATCTGAGAATCATGAAATACTAACTGCAATCAATTTGCCGGTAAGTAGCGAAACTTACACAAAAGGCTTTTGCATATTGGATGACGTATCTGGGAGAATAAAAACCCAAGTTATTATCCCAGGCTATACTTCGCGAGACTATTATGGAAATCTCGTAGACCCAGAGAAAAATATTATTATCCTTTCTCGTTACTCCTATGGGCCCAAAGGTGGGTATCTTGTAAACCTTGATACCAAGTCTGTTAAGAATATAGCTATTCCCAACTTCACTAATTTCGATGTAGGCGAATATATCAAAGATGGCGAAGTTCTACTCGCTAAACCAGATACGCGAGAGTATGTCATATTTAACATGAGAGACGAATCGTTTGGTGAAATATTCAATATTCCCACATCTTCGGAAAAAAGTACTATTTCGGTTTCTGACGTCTTAATTTCTCACGACTACAGCGAAATTGCTTTTATTGAATATTTCGGTAGAGAAAGCGACATGTGCTACTGGATTTTTACACTTAGCGACTACAGTTTAAAAACTAAAATTTGTAATGAAGAAATTCAGGGAGACGATTTTCATCTAGTAGGTTGGGTCATACCTAGTGAGTAAGTGTATTTTAATGGATAATCATTTTGGAGGGGTAATTTGGACAAATCATGCTCTTTCCCGATTAAGCGATAGGGGAATTTCCCAAGGAGATGCTTGGGCGACTTGGCGTAAACCGGATCAAAGCCGCTTCGCCAAGCAAAAAGGAGCGTGGGTCTACTATAGAACCTTTGGTAATCAAAAAATCGAGGTGGTTGCTAAACAAAACGAGAAAAGGCAGTGGATAATACTTTCTGTTTGGTCTAAGGACATACATATAAAAGTGCAAAAGACTTCATCTTTTACAACACTTCTAAAGAAAATCTTTAGGTAAGCGAGGCATATCAAAGTAGTAGAGAGAAAAATAAGGTTAAAATAGTTGCAATTAGGCCATATAAGATGACTGCTTTGGTGGTTGTTTTAAAACCAATTGCTGTGCCGAAAAGAGTAATAACTATTAAATTAAAAACTGGAGATATCGTTAGAAAACCGAAAACACCCGCGGATGACATGCCCAGGTCTGATAGCGCCTTGGCTACAGGATAATTGCCTAAAATCGGACCAAAATATAATGTAAACCCCAAGACAATAGCAGTAATTAATCCGCCAGATGGACTTGCGGCGAGGCTTTGAAACAGACCCGGCGGAATTATTACTCTGATTGCTGCTCCTATTGCAATTCCTACAATAACCATGCCTAGTAATTTCACTTGTCTCAAAAAGAAATGATTAGTTTTCTGGTGATTAGAACGAGAAAAAGCAACGTGATTTTTTCTTAAGGAATAAGCAACTACCATGAGGGAGATTAGTATAGCTAAACCGTTTAGAATCGCCAATTTGAATCCAAAAAGGCTGGTGATGATGAAAAAAGACTGCAGGTCGTAGGCCCTCTCCGCCAAAAGAAAACTAAATAACATTCCAGGATTAAATCCCAGAAAGATGAATTCATTGGCAATGGGTAAAAATGACAAGATGGATAACGGTGATATCATACCTAAGATTAGTAATAAAATTACTTTGGATAAGCTGGCTCTAGCGAAATATTTTCCAATTATTTTGGGGTGGACGATTTTTTCAATTACGTACGCAATAATTATTCCCAAGAAAAACCAAGGAAGTATCGAGAAAGAATAGCTAATTACGGTTCGAAAGAAAAATTCTAACACAGTTTAAAGTATAACGTAGAATATCATTAAAGTTGAACTCAAGACTGGGAGTATAATTTTAAATTAGGGATTTTTTGCTGAGCTTTCGAGTCTATTACCTTATAGACCCATATGCTGTAACTCCAAGTGTACCACTTTTAATGCTAAATGAGACATTTGGGACAAGCCAAATTGGCAGTAGTTTTGATGTTGTTCATATAAAAATATTACTTTAGCTTAGGTCCTTCTTTTTCTCCTCAAACTCTTTTTTGTCAATCTCGCCTTTGGCGTAGCGCTCTTTGAGAACATCCAATGCAGACTTACTTTGATTTTGTTCTTTCCCTTGATTTGCAATCCATTTAACTAGGGTAACAATTCCTAGAATAACCAGACCCCAGAACAGAATCATAAAAATCCAACCAAAACCCCAACCGAATGTGCCCATTGGATTGGTACCGAAACTTCCCATCATAAGGTTCTCACCTCCCATCATCCACATCATTGGCATAAAACCTACTCCGTTTGAAGGAACATGGGCTGAATTATCACAGCCACTTAGTCTTTTACCCATAACAATATGCATTTGCTCCTCACCGTCTTCTCCCAACATTTGAACCAGCCTGTTATTCATTGCTTTGTGAGAATCACCCATCATTTGACCCATAAAGTATTCGCCAAGTGCACCAAAATTATCGCCACTCAAATCTTCACATTTTAATTCTTCAGCTTGTAGTTTTTCCCAGATCTCTTTTCCTTCTGCTTCTTCCTGAGCTGTATGATTATCTGTGGCGATAGTTTGCTGATTCGAAGACTCGGCAGCAAGAACATGAACAGATAAAGTAAACGATAAAAATGGAAGCATTACTAAAAAACTAAAGATAAACTTTCTCATATTGCTAGACAACTACAGATCCTTAAACACCTTTGCTAAAGATGGACCAAGCACACGAATCGAAAACTCGTAGAATTGACCAAAAGGCACGATATGGGTTGACAAACTCTTTTCCAGTTTTTCATTCATTTTATGAATAATGTCATTCGCGGTGTCGGGATCAGATTTGCTGGTCGAAAGGTGAGCAAAAGAATGCAAAACTACAACGGTCGTTTTATTTTTATTTGCCAGCCATTTAATGTTCCCGACAGCTTTATCAACCACATCACTTTTGCCTTTGTCAGCTTCTTCCACATGGATGAATATAACAAGGCAGTTTTGAAAAATCGTCTTTTCTGTTTCAGAAGAGTCTGAATTGTATGGTTTATACCAAAAACTTTTTGCGTGAAACATTAATAGCTTCATATTTTGCTTCTATCAATAATTCCTCTAATAATCTTATCAACTTCTTCTGGTAAATTACTAAGTTTTGCTTCAGGGAAAAATTGAGGCAGGACAATAGGCCGCATGCCGGATATATAGGTTTTGCCGTCTTTGACATAGACATTAATTTTGCAGGGAAGACAAAGACCGATCTTCACGTCTGCCTGCAAAACAGTATATGCGATTTTGGCGTTGCAGATCTCGATAATCTTGAAGGGTTCAATTTCAAAACCCTTCTCCTTCAAAGTGGCTGTGATATCGTGAATGTAAAGCACTCTAAAACCAGCCTTCTTTGTTTCCTGCTCAATTGCAACTACTGCTTCATCGAATGGTTTTTCTGTTGTAACTGTATAATCAAAATCCATAGGATTGGGATGTAGTGGAATTATTTCTCCTCCACCAATTCCTTGACGGCTTTTGTTTCGGCCTCTAACTCTTCTAAGTATTCTTTCAAAAGTTCTTT
>MGGJ01000008.1 GCA_001792345.1 Candidatus Woesebacteria bacterium RIFCSPHIGHO2_01_FULL_39_32 | reverse complement strand
CGGATATGCGGCAACCTTCAGCGGTGATTGCGACGCAAATGGCAACATCACAGTCGCGGCGGGAGAAAGCAAAACCTGCACCATCACCAATGATGATGAAGCCGCCCCTCCACCTCCTCCACCACCTCCAAATGAGAGTATGTGCAAATTGGTTGACTACAAGGTCCAGCCTCAAGGCGGACAATACCATGTGCAGCTCTCTTGGGACGATCGCGGAACAGATGGACCGTGGAAAGTGACGGACTGGTCCGGACGCAATATCTTCGACGAAGGACGGCGCGGTCATAAGGCAGAGTTCACGCTAGACAAACTGGTGTGGATGAGGATCTGGGTAATGGTCGACGGCGACTGGGTTAGCAAGCCCGGCTGTCAAATTCGGCCCGATCGGTTGGTGCCTTCATGTCCAGTATGTGATGCGGTCAGGTACCGTGAGGAACCTGGTTATGACGTTACGGGCGCAACAAACCCGGATGTCAAGCTCACTATGAGCTGGACCACAAGCACTCCGTTCGACCCTGTCTTCGACTACCAGACCTGGGAATGGGATCTCGGCTTTAGTCCTGTTTTCTACGCGAAAGCAGACGTTCCCTTCAGCTTCGCATGGGGCAACATCGCGTACCCCGCCGAGGTCGTCCAGCTACCGGGTCAGAAGGCTGTCTATCGCTTCTATCAACTCCCGCCTACCGGTGAGTTTGTAATCCTCGCTGGTTTGGTGGAAGGGCCCGTCGACTGGTCTTCTGTGGAGCGCTTCCGCGACGTCCATGGGCTGGATTCGGTTGCAAAGTTCTACCCCTGCAGCGACAGCTACTGGGTTGGGGACCTTTCGGTTTCCCCTCTCTCTACACAGAACGCGACCACCTTCCGTTTGACAATGCGGCCCGGCACCAATCCTTGGGAGATCGAGCAGTTCCTGCTCGAGAACTTCAATCCCACGGCTGGTAGCCAAACCGCGCTCGCAACCTCGGCCTCGATGGACCTGAACATGATTTCGACCTACGCCCAAGCGGCTATGGACGAAGGGTTCGTTGATCTCGAGGGCTTGGAGCTGAAGCCATAAATTCAACCAATTAATTGAGGTATAGCCTGCTTCGAGTCTAACTCGACGCAGATCTAAGGCAAGAATAAAGCTGTTCTTGCAGCAGGCAGCCTCGAAAAATTCAGATACCGGATGGTATCTGAATCACCCACTTGTTTTGGGCTTCGGCTCAAACAGGAGTTCAGAGTAATTCTCTCTGACAAGTGGAAGGCGGAATATCCGTTGAGTGAGGCAAATTTGCCCTCAAGGTTGCCTAGCAACTTTGTTGGCGATACGCCACACAACATTACGGATTAGGGAGATCGAAGAGAAAAGGAATGGGGATTTGAACATTGCGTTCGAATCATAAATTTTATTTTGCAATTATTTGCAATCCCCCTCCTTACTATTTTCTTTCTCCCTCCGCTTCACTGACTACTCAAAACTTTGAGTAGTGAGAAAGCGGAACGTAAGTTAAAATACAAATTTCATTAGGCTTCGATCCTGAAGGATCGAAGCCTCGTTACGTTGCTCTTTTAAAATATAAGGGAGTTATTTTCTTTTACCTTTTGGAGGTTCTTTGTGGAATGCAAAAAACATAAGAGCAAGGATAATGGGAATTAGAACAAAAGTTACAAAAGGGCTTGTGATTATATCGTAAAAGGTTACTTTATCCATTTTTTTTAGCTTTGCGCAAATAAAAAATAAAGAAAATTAGAAAAAGTATTAAGAAAATTCCAAAAAGATTTTGGGCAGCAGTAATTATTTTAGCTAGATCAGTTTCCATTGGCTAGTTCTTTTAAATAAAAAGAGAAATAAAAACAGGAAATTCCGTAAACCAAACTACCGGTAAAACGTATCAGGTTTGATTGCAAATCATAAGATGTCCAAATTCCAGGAAGAATTAAAATTGCACCAAACCAGCCCGCAGAAAGATTAGTAAATAAATCGGAGAGAGTCAAAAAAAAGTTGGGTTTTAAGGACAATTTCATAATAAAATTGTAACACAAAAACAAACATTGCGTTCGAATCATAAATTTTATTTTGCATTTATTTGCGATTAAAAATCTCCCCCTCCTTACTATTTTCTTTCTCCCCCGCACCACTTAGTTCTTAAGCAAAAGTTTAAGGACTAACAATGCGGAAGAATAATAATCTTTGACAACTCGGTTTACCCTGAGCTTGTCGAAGGGCGCATTAAAACAAAAGCGGGCCGAACTGTTTGATTATCGTAGAAGTGAAGACAATTTAGAAATAAGCTGTAGGATGTAATTTGTAAGTAAAAACAAATTGTCTTTAATCTTCGGTAAGTCAAAATTTAAGTCAGATTTTACTCAGCAATATCAGGTTTAATTAATTTATAATTAAACTGGCTTACCACGTTAGATGTGTAAGCTACCTAATTCGGTATCCGAAAGTGTGGGGGTTGAGGGTAAAAAACCTCTAAAGCACTCCGCCGCCCTGCGGATTGTTGTAGGGAAGCGGAGGCGCTCTCACCCCCACACTTTTGGGTATCAATTCCTCAATGCTCCAAATTATTATTTAAAGTGCTGGACTTTCTTCAAAATCTGTTATAATTACCCACCCATGAGAGAATTTGAACAAGACATTATGTTTACCAAAGGCTTTCCCGCCGAATTTCAATATGACAGAGAAATCCCTCCAAGCGGACTGATATATGATGTTCAATCCTGGGATCCTCGGTTTCTTAGCCAAGCTGCAGGAGAGGTTGCTTTAGTCGTTACATTGATCGCAAGTTCATGTCAAGTAACGACAAGACTTATTACAGAACAGCCCCCTCCGACTGCCGCTGTCCGATGGGAATACGACAAGTTAACTGTAGCCGACTGTGAATCGGATGGACTAACGAGAGGAAGTTCGGTTTACGGCTTTGATATAGGTAATGGATTTGCTTTTGTTTTCAGTTTAGATCTGAGAGAAAGACTCCTTACAGCTACTAGCAATGATCCATCTGATCCATTTGAGGTAACCGTTCCTTTTTCCGAAGCTTTTCGATTCAAGAAAGGACCGAATGAGTCAATAATGGTAATAAACTGCGGAGGTCACATAGCAACACAATATGAGAAATCCGGGGAGTAGCCTCTCCTATAAACATCCGCAAGTTATTTCACCGAAGACAATATTTCTTCAATTTGAGTTCTATTGACTTCGTTATCATCTGCGTTTACTACAAGTAAAACTTTCTCTACTCCACTATCAGGCGTTAATTCAAAGTGTTGTCGCACTCCCCTTGCAATTGCTGGAATATACTTTCTTAAAGATTCCGGTGTTATCTCACCAATAAACGGCACAGCAACTGTTCTAACCTCAGGATCCAAACTCGCCTCACGTAATGAATGAGATACTGCTTCCCGTAACACTTCAGTTGTTTGACCAACTCCCGAATCAACATTTACGTGTACTATCTTTCTTATACCTAAATCATTTCCGCCGACTTGTGTCGCTCGTGCAAAACCAATTGGTAAATTTTTTACTCCTTTTTCTCCAATTCTCTGTAATCCATCAATATATTCACGATACCTTTCTCTTGCTTCAGTAAAAGGATTACTTCCATATTTATTTTGTAGAAGTTCTGCTTCAAGAGATTTTCCCGAAAAAGACGAGTCCTGAGGACAAACAAGCGCATCCGCCAAAACTTCATCTATCCTTCCAAACGTAAAGTCAAACCTATCTCTTATAGTAGGCATCTCCTTAAATGTAGTTACTTTTTGTTCTTCGGTTAACAAATCTTCAACCATACCCTTATTTTCTCACATTATGTAAATTTGTAAATTAAACGAATCCTATAGCATGAACATATATGGTAAAATATCCCCAATCGCACTTTAACATCTACCGATTGATATCCCAATGGTGGAGGGAACTTTGGAAATAAGGAGTAAATAAATGTTAGACTAAAATCAATGAAACCTTTCCCCGTAAAATCGGATAAGTTAGATGTAAGAGGGTTTGATAACCGACAGGTTGTAAAAATTGCACAAGATTTCTTTAAGGCTTTAATGCATAAAACCAAAAGACAACTTTATATCAGAAGCGCTTATTTTGGTAAAAAGAAAATTTTCTTCACCTATTTTTGGAAACACCTTTATCAGAAATCGCCTAGACAAAGAAGAATAAGGATTGTATATCTGCCTTGTGCTATCGAACTAATTCAAAAATGCAGAAATGCACCGGACTCGATGATAAACACAAGTAAAGAAATCGAAATGTTTCACCGTTTTACGGGAATCACAAAAGAAAAAGAACTATTTTACGTTCAGATTAAGGAGAATATAAAAACAGACAGAAAAGAATTTATGTCGGTCTTCCCCGCGAAAGGTTAAACCAAAAAAAATCCCCTGCTGTGAAGCGCAAAGACTTCCGCTGGGGAGTTATATTTATAATACCCCTTTATAAGAAAAAGTCAATTATCATAAATTGACTTTCAAACCGAGTCAGATTCGGATCCAAAGTTCCCTTCATCAATGGGAACTTGCAAATCATTTGCTGCGCCTCTCAAAAAAAGGCGAGAGCTTTACTGGCAGCAAAGAGTTTTTCCGGGGTAGTTCTTGGAAACAGGGTGACGCCTGGCAAGTTATAAAAATAGTCGTGGAAAAACTTCAACCCAATTTTTCAAGACACGTCAAAAGGAGGCGTGCCATGAACAAAAGATTACTTCTTTCCCTCGCCAGTATCCTACTGGCAATCATCTTGGGCCTTCTTTTCGCCCAAGCAATGGGCTACGCGCAGACGGGTCCTGTCGGATCCCGCCAGGGCGACAGCCCTTTGGATGGCAGCCAGGACACGGAAAATACGGGAACGGTTGAAGCCTTTATCATAGACGACGGCGACGGTGACGGCGTAAACGATACCGAACCGGGCGTCGCTGGACTCTGGATCGAAGTCCGAGACACCTCCGAGAACGTCGTATGCACAGCTGTATCTTCCGAGTGGGGAGCTTGGTGTTACAACGTGCCAAACGGCACGTACACTGTAGCTCTTCTCCCAGAAGATTGGATTCCCACTCTGTCTCTTGAGGTAAGCGTGGAGATCAACAGTAACACCGTGCACGTTGACTTCGGGCTTTGGCAGTTACCCCCCGAACTCAATGATGCGATCGTCTCCGGCAACTGGCACGACTGGCAGTACTCCACGGACTGGTTCGTCCCTGATCCAGTGGATCCTGACGATCCGGCCCACCTGGCAGACAATGTCGGCGCAGGATGGGATGCAGTATCCCAATCAGAAAGGCTGGGGAACTTTTACCAGCACTTCTGCGGAGATAACCAACAGACTGCAGTCCGAACCCACTGGCTGGATAAATTCGACCCGAGCCTGGTGCTTCAATCCGAGTTGGCCGCTCGCGGTTATCAGTTCCTGCATCTATATGATCAGGACTTCTGGCAGTTGGGCGAACTTACAAACGTGTGGGTTCAAAACTTCACGGTCGACTGGGCAACTTATTGCTCCGTGCCCCCTATCGTAACACCTACCCCTACAGGCACGTCAACGTTGACCTCGACGCCAACTGGAACCCCCACACCCACTCCAACGGGATCACCGACCCCGACCGCGTCCCCGACGCCAACGCCAACTACCACCACGCTGACTCCGACCACACCCCCAACCTTCACTCCAACTCCGACCGGAACCCCGTCTCCAGAAACGGAGTTCGAAATTTTCGTCCCAATCGTTATACGGGACGAATAAAAATCAATCGGTATGGTAGGGCATTTCAGTCCCTCAAAAGACTCGGGGTGCCCTACCCCCTTACTCCCCCGCCACTGCGGGAATGAAACGCGCTTTCGCGATAAACTTCGGCCACGCCGGTTAACCCATCCGCGGTTAATTTGGCTAATGCCTAAAGTTTTCGCGTAAGGTCGAAGAAGAATATGTTGTCGTGGGGTTTGAGTTTTAGCACTCATTCCATTTTTTTGCATTCATTTGCAAATCCCACCCCAACCTCTATTTGTCTATCTACCCAGCGCGTTTTTTTATGTCAAAAAAACTTAAATATGATATCCTGTAGTATAATATTTCCAAATCGCACTTTAACAAAAAAGCGGGTTAAATAATTTTCTCTTAATGAGGGAAAAGTAAAGTTAATAATTTTTTTAACCTTACCTCTCCCTTATTAAGGGATTCCTGTTACTTACCGCGCACCCGACAAAAAAGAAGGGTCTTTACTGGCGGTTAAGTATGAGCTGGCGGTAACGCAGCTCAGGGGACAAAAACCCATAGGAAAAAATCTAAATGGAGGTGCAAAATGCACAAAAAATCTGTTCTACATTTGATCCTGACTAGCTTGTTAATGTTTACCCTATCGGTTGTGGTTGCGCCGGTCAGCATCGCCCAGGAGCCTGAACCCCCCCTTCCAATACCGACTGAGCTTCAAATCCAAGCGAATCCAGGTGACGTGGTTGCAGCAGTAGTCTCCTACTGCGAGTGGTTCGGTTGGCAGATAGTGGGAGTCGAGGACATTGGAAATACCCCAGAGGTAGTTTTACTTGTGGGCACGGGGTCCTACCCCTGGTTCCATGACTTCGATGATGCCTACTATTCGGATTACGCTGTGTGGTATGTCGCCGGAGAACCTACTTTCGTCCGCCTATGGGACGAAAGTTATGTCAATCCAAACGACCGTCCACATTCTGGTGGAAACTGGTGGGTAGGCATAGCCTACTATGGGCTGGAGATTCAAAGCCAAGATCCAGTCTTTGGTCAGGTTTACTCTACGCACCAGTGTTATTGGGATCTACTCCCGATTATTATTCGGGATTAGCCCCAGTACAACAAACCCGCTACGGGGAGAGTTTTCAGCTTCCGAGCTGAGGGGGAACTCTCCCCACCTTTCGTTCCTTCGGGAACAGAAAGGGCGGATGGCGCTTGTTTTGAAATTTTGCTTGCCAATAGGCGGGCAAAAAAGATAAATAAGCAGACTTAAAAAAATGAGTAAAGGGTTTTCGAGTAAAGGCTACTCGAAGGTAAGTTTTTTGCAATTTTAATTGCAACCAACCACCCACAACCCACAACTCACCACTTTTCAAGTCATCCGCATTCTTGAGAATATGAGTTTATTTCGTATTTTGAAGAGTGCGCTTCATTTTGTATCCTGTAGTACAATACAACTCATAATGAATAAGGAAGCCGTAATTGTAGCTGGAGTAGTGGTAGGTACTACTTGTTGTTTCCTTACCTTTGCTGGAGATAAGATTCAAACAGCCCCAGTCGATTCTCCACCGGAACCAAAACCAGGAGAAGCTATTCCTTCTCAAACTGAAGTTCCAGCACTACCTGAGACTGAAACCACCGCAATCTTAGCCTCCCCGATACCTCCCAGCGAATGTCCGGAAGGCTGGATAGGTGAGAAAATCGATGAAGGTGAATGGCCTTTGCAAGTAATAAGAGATCTTACAGATCCTGACAATTTAGAAGGACCGTTTAAACTTATCCATAGGGATGGTTCAGTACAAACTTTTGAAACATGGGATGAATTTCCAACGGTATATCCGGGAGAAGAAATCTGTGTCAAAAATGGAGGACGCGGGAATCATCCTGGAGGTACTATTTATGAAGCAAGAAATACACAAAAAATAATCAATAATTATGTACTAGGACAAATTATATATATTGCAGAAATCAAGAATAGTCTGCGAATCCCAATCTAGATAATATTAATTTTTAATCTATCTTGCTTATACTTTTCTAATATGAGGTAACTAAACATCAAAATGGTCTGTTTGCTGGAAATAGTGTTAATATATTATTAATGTACAAACTTTTTTCCTTCCTCTTCTTCACAATGATAACTCTTGTTCTAGTCTTTGTTTTCACAGACAAACACGGAACCGGAATCGATTTATTCCTTGTTCTTTGTGCTTTTATCTATATAGCTTTTATCTTCTTTGTAATCATTAATTCATTCTTTGCCGCCAAAAAAAGTTTTAAAAATATTGGCTTGGTAAAACGCCTTACGGAAAGATTAGAAAAATTCAAATATCTGCAACTTTTCATTTCATCCACCTTAATACTCACTTATATACTCACGGTAGTATTATCTGTTTCTTTCATATTTGGTCTATTTGTTTATCCATTATTCAAAGATGTTGTTGCCGAGAGATTCAAGCCAGAAGGCGATAACCGTATTTCTTCGGACATATACAACATTAGAACCACCATGAATGTGCTTGGGTACGATATTAAAGATCTCAAGCAAAAACTATATTTTTCCGAAAACCCGGAAAGTTATAGATACGAGGATGGCAAGTATACTTACGAGTTAAAACTCGATACAAATAAGCTTTTTGAATATGGGAGAACAGACTATTACAACTACAATATTAAAATTCATTTTAAAGAAACCGGAGTAGCGGCCGCAGGTTGGCGATCCGGCGGTATCGAGGTACACCAAACAGATGCTCAAGGACTTAAAAGTACTGTTAGTAAAATTAAGGCAGAGTATCGCAAACTCCCACTTCTAAATGACAAGGATGTGTTTGTAATTACTGTAGTAGATAAAGATACAGAGTACTTCTACGTACTGTATCCCAAAAATACTACTTACAACGATGACTATACAACTGCAGCCAACCTTGATTACGTCGAAGGGTTTGTGGCTTCTTATGACGATTATGAATTCTTGGAAGATAAAAGCAAAATCCGACTATTCTTAACCGTACCTTTGAACGGAAGCGCTACAGCAATTTTAACATTAAAAGAAGATGAAAAAGGTACTGTCAGCACTACATTAGGATTGGAAGAGGTTGAGTAATTAACCTTATTTCATGCCATCAAAATACCCGCTTAAAAAAGCGGGTATTTTTTTAACATCCAAAATATGACTAGAAGCGGAGCCCGTTATTTATACAGTTTAACGGCGAACTTAAAAACTGGGTGTAATCACACCCCGTTAGATAAAAATATCTAATGGGGCCTTCCGTGAGAACTCCTTAGAAAGGAGGTGATCCATCCGCTCCTTCCAGAACGGATACCTTGTTCATGTATATTCCCAATCTTTCGATGGGCATGGACTATATCTTCATCCGCAATATCTTAAGCTTTTCAGGATGTAGTGATCCTATTTTAATAGCAAAATCTCTGTAAGATTTTGAACTTACAAAGAAACGCCAGTAATTAGGATCTATCCTCTTGCTTGGATTGTGAACAATACCAGTTTTGATATTTACTAAATTCAAATAATTCTTTACTTCCAAAAGATCATTCAAGTCTTTTTGGCAAAAGTAAATATAAAACCGGACATTTTCGCTTTTGGCAATTCCACCTTCTGCGTCGAAAAACCCTCGTATGTAGTCTAACTTTTCTTCTTTATTTGATACTTGGAAATCTTTTATTAAAGATTTAGAAAATTCAATAATCCAAAGATTACGATCTTTTCCTTCCTTATATATCCAAGCTTTTCTACCAAGATCCTTTATTCCCTGCTGAATGAGTTCGGCGAACAATTTACTCTTAGTAGATATACGATAAGCATTTTTTCGACTGGTGGCATCATGCAAAAGACCAAGTAAGTAAGCCTTCGTAATTTGCGGAGTCGGCGTGTAGTCTCTACGGAGTCCCACTCGACTTCGCTCGTGGCTATAGCCCTGAGCTTTATCGAAGGGTTCCCTCGGTATTACCATATGAATACAGTTTATACCGAATATAAACCGAAATTCAAGTAGGCTTCACCGATACAGCCGAATTTGTCTAGAGAATTACTTCCCTAGGTCGCAACAAATGCAGAATGCATCCACGACTTAATTCTTGTCGCTGGTCTCACCTTCCCCCGATTCAATCGGGGTTCGGGTGCTCCCAACTTCACTAACTTGACGGATTGCGCTTCACTGAGGTTATCGCGCGTTCCCACCCGGCGAGCGGCTTTCCCGCACCGGGCGAGCCGTAATGTTTATTCATTCCTGACCTTAAATAGGTAATATAATCAAGTTCTTCGCTAGTTAGTTTTCTTTTATCTTGTCTACCCTTAACTAATCTTGCTATTTCCTCAAATATGGAAAAAGATTTTGCCTTAATTCCTTTAAGTCTATACTTTTGAAAAAATGGAATTAGCACCCTGTAAATGTCATCTCTTTTTGAAATTTCAAATACATATGCTGGCAATTTCCCTTTTACATTCGACTTTTGGTAAACACTTCCTACAACGAAAAACTTTTTTAATTCTTCCAGAAGAGGTCTATTCCCGATTGCTTGAGCTATGAAAAATCGAAATTCAATTCTATTATCTTTTCTCAAACTAACAAGAAAGCAACCTTCTCCTTCTGTAAATCCTACAATGTAGTCAGGCGTTAACACTACGTTTTTCCCTTCGGTAATACTAATTTCAGATTACAAATATAACCCGAAAATGTCAATTACCTAATATGGAAAAGCTGACTTCCTTACAAGCTTTAACCTCAATCTTATAAGGATCTCCCTCGGTTATCATACCCTCTGTTCCCAACATGAATAATAAGCTATTTTGACTGACTTCCTTCCGACCGCCCGGCGAAAGTCGTCAAGCTTTATTAAATTATCCCTGCTGTTTGCCTCAAGCCCTCTGCCCTCACAAGTTACCCGATAAGGACTGCTTTTTGTTTTTTTGGCTACCCCGATTTAACCGGAGGTAGGATTTTAACCTACTAGAGGATATGACTGCAAGGCGCGTTGTTCCTAAATATAAATATTATAGGCGGTGTGTACAAGACCCGAGAACGTATTCACCGCGACTTAGCTGATTCGCGATTACTACCAATTCCGCGTTCATGAGGGCGAGTTTCAGCCCTCAATCCCCACTGAGAAGCCGTTTGATGGGATTAGCTCCGTCTTACGACTTGGCAACCCATTGTCGGCTTCATTGTAGCATGTGTGTAGCCCTGGACATAAGGGCCATGCTGACTTGACGTCGTCCCCGCCTTCCTCCCGAGAATGACTCGGGCGGTCCCGTATGGATATTTAACATACGGCGAGGGTTGCGCTCGTTACCCCACTGAAGGGAACACCCCACGGCACGAGCTGACGACAGCCATGCAACACCTGTCCCGATGTTTTAATTGCTTAAAAAGATCCTATTTCTAGGACTGTCATCGGGATGTCAAGTCCAGGTAAGGTCCTTCGGTTCGTCTCGAATTAAACCACATGCTCCACTGGTTGTGCGGGTCCCCGTCAATTCCTTTGAGTTTTAATCTTGCGATCGTACTCCCCAGGCGGCTCGCTTCACGCGTTAGCTTACGCGGCGCACTCAATAAAGAACACACCGCTAGCGAGCATAGTTTACGGCCAGGACTACAGGGGTCTCTAATCCCTTTCGCTCCCCTGGCTTTCGTCCCTCAGCGTCAAATAATACCCAGCTACTTGCCTTCGCCCTAGGTGTTCCTGTCGATATCAACGGATTTCACTCCTACACCGACAGTTCCAGTAGCCCCTGTATTCTTCAAGTCTGATAGTATTGTCCCCCTTTCCGAGGTTGAGCCCCGGTATTTAAAAGACAACTTACCAAACCGCCTACGAACTCTTTACGCCCAATAAATCCGGACAACGCTTGCACCCCCCGTATTACCGCTGCTGCTGGCACGGAGTTAGCCGGTGCTTATTCTCCCCTCGGTCTCCCTCGGGGCAAAAGAAGTTTACAACACGAATGCCTTCATCCTTCACGCGGCGTCGCGGCGTCAGACTTTCGTCCATTGCGCACGATTCCCAGTTGCTGCCACCCGTAGGTGTATGGGCCGTGTCTCAGTCCCATTCTGGGGGGTCACGCTCTCACGTCCCCTACCCGTCGTAGCCTTGGTAGGCCATTACCCCACCAACTAGCTGATAGGCCGCAGGCCCCTCCTTCGGTGGATAGTTACATCCTTTTCTCGCACTCCGTGCGAGTAAATCCAAAATCCCAATTTCAAATGTCAAATAATTTGTCATTTTGATTTTGAGCTTTAGATTTCTCGTACGAAGTACGAGGTCATGCGGTATTAGCTCGTCTTTCGACGAGGTATTCCACACCAAAGGGTAGGTTCCTACGTGTTACTCAGCCGTTCGCGACTCGCCTCTTACGAGGCTCGTCCCACTTGCATGCTTAAGGCACGCCGCTAGCGTTCGTCCTGGGCCAGGATCAAACCCTCAAATAGTGACGAGTTTGTACCCTAAACGTAAAAACATTTAAAATACTTCGTCTTTACGCTTCCAGTCATATTTTGAATGTCAATGTGCCTTAAAATTAAAAAGCCCACCAGATGGTGGGCACCTCAATTAGCCTTCCGCCAATTGGCGGATAGCCATCTGGTATCTGTTAAGTTTTCATTCTTAAACCACGTTAGACGTGGTGCAAGAGTATTATATCATAGCTCTCAAGTGACTCAACCCCTAAAATATTATTAATTGATGCTAAGGAATTCATTTATAAGTTTTTTAGCCTCAGAAATATTTTTATATATTTTCAATTGGAATTTTGGAGCTTCTTTTTTCGAAACTCCCCGGATCATAAAGCTCAAATCTCTCAATAAATCCTCCCTTACTAAACATAAGATAGGAGTTTCATCTAACCTCCTCTGGGGTTTTAAAATTGCTCTTTCTATTTCCATACCGACACCATATGAAGGACCGTTTACGACGGCTACAACATGAGTCGCTTCATCAACAAATTTTGTATCCGTTTTTCGAACAAAAAACCAAGGATTTGGCTCTTTTTCCCTATCAAAACCGGTTTTGTCAAGAAACATTCTGATGTGCTCTTTTTTATTTCTTGCCCCAACAAAGTCACTCAAGACGTCCGCCCCGTTTTCTTTCATAAACTGCACTAACTTCCACCCGAAGTCGCGCTCAGTATCCGGCATCCCGGTTACTGTGTTGGAAAAATAAACTTTTTTCCCTTTGAATGGTTTTTCGTTTTTCATACTTGCAGACTCAATCCCAAAGTTCGGGATGAAGAAATCGCGCAAGTGCCATTATTAACCCATCTCTATACCCTTCGGCTCTCGTGATTGCACCATTAGTGATAAACCCAAAATGACCTTCTTTTTGTTTCATATTTACTCCTCCAGAATGGATATCAATAACTTCGCCGAGTTCTTTTCCTTTTATTATTAATCTCATCATTTTTCTAGGAATTTCTACCCTCACAGTTGTAGCAATACCTATCTGTCCCTTTTTATTAACAACAACAACCCACCCACAATCGAACCACTTTTCCCCTATTTTATGAAGTCCTCCCTCAAAACCAATTCCAAAATCTGCTTTTCCTGTCTTTAGTGCTTTTTTTGCTCTGTTAGAAGCACCTTTTATACTTTCTTCATCACTCATTGGCTGGTCTGAAACTCCAGATTTTACTTCCAATCCAATGACACTCCGATTCTTTTTAGGCCATAACTTTTCAAAAGCTTCCTTCGTCGCTTGAATTTTCACTGGATTCTTGGAACCAACGACAACTTTCATACCAGTTTATTGTAATAAATGTTTAATAAAGTACATACCATTAAAAAGTAGACTTTATATTTTTTACCTAGAAGCTTAATGAAGTCTTTGCAGTAATCATATGTTGTAAAAGCCCCACCCAAAAACAAAAGCGGCTCCCCCTTACCAGCAACAAACGATTCAAGTTTCATCAAATACTATTATATAATGCATTTATATGAATCAAAATTACACGCACATTAACTTGATTCGGCTGCGAGTAAGATTTACGTTTTCATCTTGCATTTACCTAAAAGTATGTCGATAATCTAAGTAATACCAGTTAATCCTACTTAATGAAAAAAATAGTTTATATTTTTTTGGCTATAGTTTTTATTCTCTCGGGTATAGCTATCTTTCTACAAATAAAGCAAAAGATTACACCCAGAAAAGAAGTAAAACTCGTGGAAGAGTTTCCTCAAATTCCAGTTTTTCCGGCATCAATACTATTGGATTCTAAAAAATCAGACAGTGAAGAAGGATTTGTTTATGAAGCTACTTGGCAAACAAATGAGGCCGTTCCAGCAATAGAAACCTGGTACGAAAAGGAATTGCAGAAAGCCGGGTGGAAAATTGTGACAACACCTGCCGACAACGAAAACGAAAGTATTCAGCTTTTAGTTGTCGAGAAAGACCAATTCCTATTAAACATATCTATTATTCGTGATCCTTCAATTTCAAAAACTAATGTAATCGCGCAGTTTGCGAAAAAACCTCCTGTGGACGTAGAGAACGAGGAGAGTGAGTAGTTATGAAAAAGATAAAATATTCAGTCCTTTCTTGGACATTCCTATTTCTTCCTCTCCTTTTCTTCTTTACTTTTCTTTTCACTCAACCGGTCGAGGCTCAAACATCTTTTAAGTTCGTTGCATGGGGAGATACCAAAACAGCAACAAGTGTTCTAGCTTCGCTTTCCAATCAAGCAAAAACGTTAAATCCTAACTTTACAATTTATGCAGGAGATTTAGTCGACAGTTGGAGTGAAGCAAGAATTGATACATGGATATGTTCAATAAATGGTAGTACCTCTTGTGGATCAAGTAATGGAATAGAAGATATTACCTTCCCCGTAAGAGGAAACCACGACTCGGGAAGCGGTTCCGGAGCAGGTAGTTCGTGGTCAAACAATATAAACCAGGCGCAAACAGTAACGAGCGTTGGTGCTACAAATTATTCAGAGTTAACCAAAGATCAAACTTACTCATTCGATTATGCTAACTCGAGATTTATTGCAGTCGATGTTTTGGGGGGCGCTGACAGATTGTCAGCGGCTCAAATCGCTTGGATAGATCAAAGATTAACCGATGCCGAAACCAGAGGTCTTACCCACGCATTTGTCTATTTCCACGGACCTATTTACTGCGTAGACGGTCACTGTAGTTGTAGTACTCTTACCGGATGTATGTCATCAGCCGCTATTAGTTTGGTGAATGTCTTAAGAAGTCATCCCGTATATTCGGGATCATTTCATGGACATGAACACGTAAACGCATACGTACATTTAAACACTTCCCGTATTCCGGAGGCGGCAGGACCTTTTGAGATTGAAGAGTTTGTAACCGGGGACGCCGGCGCAGGAGTCGATGGCTGTAAAGCTAATAGGACCAACTATTGTATGACCGGAGCGCATGGCTTTGCACTAGTTACTGTTTCCGGAAATACTTTTAAGATTGACTATTACAAACAAGGTGGATCAAGTCCCGACAAAACTTTAACCTTTACCAAAGGAGCGCCTCCACCAACCACCATTACACCAACTCAAAGGCCTACAATAAGTCCAACTAAAACACCAACACCCTCGCCAACACGATCTCCATCTAT
>MGGJ01000007.1 GCA_001792345.1 Candidatus Woesebacteria bacterium RIFCSPHIGHO2_01_FULL_39_32 | reverse complement strand
TTTCTTTCACCATCCTCCTTATTCATCAGGAAGACATGGTTCCACTACGACAATGAGATGGCCCTTTATTTCCTGGGGCGCTGAGTCAGTAATGAGTGGGCATGACCACCTTTACGAAAGACTGGACGTGGGTGGCACGCCGTATTTTGTAAACGGAGCAGGAGGAAACGGCTTATATACCTTCGACAACCTGGGAACGTTGCCTGCAGGAGTCACATCTGTTGTTCGCTACAACGAAAATCATGGAGCAATGCTTGTTACGACAACTCCACTTGATATTACTTACCAATTCTATAATGCGAATGGTGTATTGGTTGATAACTATAACGTAGCCAAAGACTGTTCAGCTCCCTCCCCTACACCGAGTCCGACACCTTCTTTGACGCCAACGCCTACTGAAACGCCGATCCCAAGCCCGACTCCAACGGCAATTCCAACTCCCAGCGTGACGCCAACCCCCACTCCGTCTGGCAATCAGCAAGTATTCACATTCATTGCAACAGATGACGCCTCGCTTTACAGCGCCAGTCCCAATAAAAATTATGGAACTGCAACAAAACTAGAAACAGATGGGAGTCCTCTAAAGAGATTTGTTACTAAGTTTTCAGTAACTGGTGTTGGGGCAGGCACTATTATCTCAGCAAAACTTAGGTTTTTTAATGTAGATTCAAGCAGTAGCGGGGGTAGTTTCCATCAGGCAGCAACAACTTGGAATGAAAGTTCTGTTACTTGGAATACACAACCAGCACTTGGCTCAACCTTTGCTGCTCTAGGGTCAGTTGCCACAAACAATTGGTACGAAGTAAATGTGGCCTCATTTGTAAACGGTGACGGAACTTATGCTTTTGGTGTTGATTCCTCTTCCTCAAATGGGGCTGATTACACCTCGAGTGAAGGAAATGCTTCACAGCGCCCACAATTGGTAGTCACTGTTCTATATTAATTAACATTTTGACGGTTAAGCTTGTTCTAAATCCGTCCCAGTAAGTGATCGCTGTCCGAAAATCATCCTATCCTCTACCCTGGTTAGGACAATGTTATAATTAGAAAGTGAAAATAATATATGTCACTCTCAATAACGATGATGAAGCTAGAAAAATAGGTAAGGAATTACTTAAACGGAATCTTGCAAATTGTGTTAATTTCTTTCCGATAACCTGCCTTTACAAATACAAAGGAAAGACAACAGAAGAGCCTGAAACTGTTTTAATAATAAAAACCAAAGATAGTTATTATAAAAAAGTTGAAGAAGTAATAAAAAAACAGATAGACTTTGAAAACTTCATAGGTGAATTAGATGTAGAAAATATCAATGATGAATTCTCCAGTTGGTTAAATGAAATAGTGAAATAATAACTGGCTCCTAGGTATTAAAAGATAAAAACCCTAAAATCCTCACACTTAAGAGAGCAGGCTGTAACTTAATGTAATCTCCGAAATTCCTGTATAGACTTCAGTGACCCAACCACAAACAGAAGTGGGAGTACAATTGTCGCCAAGAGAAAGAAAAGCGGCTCTTCAAAATCTTTATTCAACAAAACCATCCCAATACCGGAAGTTAAGTTATGAAGAACTACGCTTACAAAAATAAGCCCTGCAGAGTAGCCTGTCAAATTCAAATTCTTTTTCAATTCTCCCTCAACTTTCCCTGTCCTCACCCAATAAACCAATAAAAAACCCAAGAAGCAAAAAAGTACAAAGGGAAGCAAGAAAAGTTCATCGTCGATAAGTATGTCCCGCAGCAAAGAAACATATATCGCCAACAAAAGGAGAAAGAAATTAATAATCAAAACAAGAAGAAGGTACTTAGTCTTTTTCTCGAAAGATTTTTCTGCCCCTCCCATTCTATCTCCCATTCTATCACTTAGCGCTGACAACTCCGTAACCTTCTTTTGTCACCTTAATAAGTTTCGTTAACTTTTCCTCATCACTATCATCTTTAAAAAAATTTAAAGTGCCTTATACTCTGTTTTGATATGGGATTTAAATTGATGGGCATAGAGGAGGGAGAAGGAGAAAGAACTGCTTTTTATCAGGTAAACATTTTATGAAAAAGTACATATAAATAATCTTCTTTGGACTTTTGGTATATTTGTGATATAATACTTCTTATTAGAGCAGATCGAAGCAATAGATCTGCTTAATTTTTTAACATATTTTGAATTTAGATAGGTAAAGGTACCCCAATTATTTTATTTTTTCTTCTTGTATCTTTTCATCTTCTTCAAAAGTTATTAACTAGTTGAGCAGTTTTATTGCTTTGATTAACTTTTAAATTAAAATGTTTAGACACAACAATCGTAGACTTTTTAATCGGCGGGGTGGCTCATTTGGAAAATATGGAAATGGGCACTACGCTCGTGCTGGAAGAAATACTCCTTCTTACAACCCGGCCATGTTCATCAACAATGCTTCCGATAAACCTCTTGAAGAATTTACTCCAACGCACTCTTTTTCGGATTTTCAAATTCACTCAATTCTGAAACAAAACATAGTTTTCAAGAGATATAAAGTTCTCACCCCCATACAAGACGTGGCAATCCTTCCAATTCTCGAAGGAAAGGATGTTTGCGGTATTGCAAATACAGGTACAGGTAAAACAGCGGCATTTTTGATCCCACTTATCGACAAAGTATTAAAAAATGATCGCGAAAAAGTTCTCGTCATCACCCCGACACGAGAGCTGGCTATCCAGGTCGAACAAGAATTAAGAGAGCTGGCAAGAGGAACTCGTATAGAGTCAGTTATTTGTATCGGTGGAGTAGGCATTGGTGGTCAAATTCAAAGATTAAGAAGAAAGCCAAATTTTGTTGTAGGAACTCCCGGAAGATTAAAGGACTTGGAAAATCGTAGAAATCTGGATTTTAACTCTTTCAGAAGCATTGTTTTGGATGAAGTGGATCGAATGCTTGATATGGGTTTTATCGTAGATGTAAGCTATATTGTTTCTAAGCTTTCTCGGGAGAGACATTCCCTCTTTTTCTCCGCTACATTACCCGAAAAGGTACAAAGGATTATGAGGGACTTTTCCCGTAATCCTCTGGTTATTTCTCTTAAATCCCAGCCAACTCCGGGAAATGTAAATCAGGATATTGTGAAGTTAAACGGTCGACAAAAAATTGATGTACTTGACGAACTGTTAACTAATAGGGAATTTGAAAAGGTTCTTGTATTCGGAAGAACAAAAAGAGGAATAGACAGAGTCGCCAGCGATTTAATTAAGCGAAGAGTAACGGTTGCAACTATCCATGGTAATAAATCCCAAGGACAAAGACAGAAGGCGCTGGAGATGTTTAAAAACAGTAAGGTACAAGTACTTCTGGCTACAGACATTGCATCACGCGGACTTGATATCAAAGATGTCACTCACGTTATTAACTACGATCTTCCCGAAACCTATGAAGACTACATTCACCGCATCGGAAGAACTGGACGAGCCAATAAAAAAGGAAGCGCTTTAACTTTCGTTTGATTATATTTTCTTGCCCTTTAATTTATTTATGGCAAAGGACATATTTGATGTTCTGATTGTATACTCTGAAAGTATTGCCACTAGTGCCAATACTTTAAAGGACGGGGCTTCGTTACCTTTTGCTAAAGGTTCGAAAAGCGTTAGTTACAATGTTGTTTACGGTTACTTTTTAGAAATCTGCCAAAAGAATGGATTAAAAGCAGCCTTTACTACATCCTCCGACATAATCGGTGCTGGTAAATGCCAAAGTTATTGGCTTTATGAAGGTAACAGTTGGGTTAAGGTAAGAAAAACTGCTTACTCGAAAATAATTTTTGACAAATTCTCTCCCGTTAATAAGAAAATCAAGAATAATCGAAGGTTGCTTTTTTCTTCCAAGAAAATTAAACCTTTTAATAAGCCTTTACTTTTTGATCTTTTATTCGACAAACAAAAAACGTATAAAAAACTCCATCAATTTTCCATCCCCACAGTAACTATTAAAAATAGTACTGTTAAAAGTGTTTATAGAGCGCGTAAAAAACTTCGCGAAATAATAAGAAAACATGCCCACAAGGAAGACTTTTCTGATGAAATTATATTGAAAGACAGGTTTGGAGCCGGAGGAATAAATGTTTATAAATTCAAAGTCGATCAAACCAAAAAGATAGTAGAATCGTTAAAAAAACATAATAAAAAATCATTTATTATTCAGTCATTTATTAAGTTTGATAAAGGTTTTAGCTACAAAAACTCCCCTGTTTCAACTGACATTCGGCTTATATATCTCGGAGGAAAAATTATTCAAACCTACATAAGAATGGCCAAAGATGGGGACTTCCGCTGCAATGAGCACAAAGGTGGAACGCTGAAATATATACCAAAAAGCCAAGTTCCTTTGGGCGTTCTTCTTACTTCTAAAAAAATCACTAAGGTATTAAATGAAGAGTCTTCGCTATATGCCCTTGATTTTATAGTCAGCAATAACGGAAATATTTACCTTCTCGAAGGAAATACGGGACCAGGACTGGACTGGAATATAAGAAGTAAAGAAAACGAAATCGAGGCCAAGAAATTAATCAGAATCATTGTAAAGGAATTGGTTAAACTGTCCTTGCCGTCCAACGCATCCAAAAAAGAATCTGATAACGTTGTAATAGGTACTTCAGTTACCAATGAGTATCCGATATCGGTAAATGAATCAATGCCTGTCTGAACAATTAATTTTTTACCACACAACCCGACGTGTCAACCTAACTCACTTCGGGGGTGGAAAATACTAAATACATTATTCTTTTTCTAGACGCGTGTATCAAATATGAGCCTGTCGTTTTTTAGTTGTTTTATGCGTCAAGGGTTTCTTTATATGAAGACTTCCTTCTGTGCCAAAGCGAAATTGTAAGTTCCTTGAAAACGATAACCCACCAGAATAACCAAAAAATCCACGGGAAAAGCCACCAAATCCAAACCCACCATACCCACCACACGAGCCACCACTGCCATGCAATTACAAGCCAAGGTATAAACCAAAAGAGTGGAAGAAAAAACCACCAGGGCCACGGCCAACCAAATCCCCAGAACTTAAAATGGGTCCATTGCCAGCCAACAAAAACCCAAAGGAAAAGTAACAAAATTCCACTCCAAAATCCGATTTGCCACCACCAAGAAAACCAGTTAGTTATCTTGGAATCTGTACGGTAATTTTGCGTTTTAGCATCCAGTGAATTCATCCTATTTTGCATGTCTTGGATCATTTGCGTCCACTGACCGGATGGTTGATCATCTGCGGCTTGCTGCTGAGTTGTAGTTTGTTGCTGTTCTGCCGGTATCGTAGGAGACAAGGTCAGTTGTTGTGTATACTGTGTGTTTAGAGTTTCCTCTTGGGGAGTTTCGGTCTTAACGTCAATTGCCGGTTGGGCTTTTACCGAGCTGGTTAAAAAAAGAAAAAGAAGGCTATCAATAACAACAATTGTCTTTAACATTGTTTTACCCTCACTTAGTTTATTTTTTATTATAACATAATGCAGTTATGTTAAAGTCACAATTTTCAAGCTTTATGCTTTTACCCGGACCAAAACCTTAAGAGATTGCTAAGAATCCCTCTCCTGTTCTTCTTTAACTTATTTATAAAAATAAGATAAACAGAAATGCTTTAAACTGTTTTCCTTACGTGGTAGGATATTATTAATGTCCCCGTTTTTTAAAATTTCTACAAGAAACTTTCTGACAAAACCTTTACTGTTTATCCTTCTTTTAATCACCCTCTCTATACTTTATTCCAAGCCGGTACAAGCGGCGGATCTTCTTATTTCAGGTGATCCTTTAAGAATTACTGCAGATGAGTACGGTAGTATGTATCTTGAGAGAAAGGATAATACCTCATACGTGAAGCAATACTTCCAAGATTCTGTTTCCTTTCTTTTTCTGAATGAGAGCGATTTGGCATTTGATTCTCATGACCCTGCTACAATAGGCGGCGGTTACGCAAATACAAGATTTACCCCCGTAAGTCACACAAAACCCAATGACTGGACTATAACGACAGTCTATGCTGCAGGTTCAACTGGCGTTCAAATAACAAGAACAATAACTTATACCAATGGTGAAAATTTCTATTTAGCAAGCTATGCCATAAATAATGGAGGGTCAACAACGTACAGTAACGTTAAGTTTCGTTACGGAGGTGATACATACTTTGCGGGAGATGATAGCTCTGTGGGAAATTACAATTCTACTTTAAAAATGGTTTACCTTACGAACCCTGATCCTTCAATTACTTGGTTGATGGGAGCATACGGATCGTTAAGTGACCAAGCCGATCATTATTATGAAGCTCTTTATACTTCTGTTTGGACTGCGTTGGGAGACAAAGATACCCCACTGCCCGATACTGTCAGCTCAAGCGACATTGATGCCGGTTATGGCTTGGAGTGGACTCGGACCACACTTGCACCAGGAGATACCTGGACTGTTGAGATTTTTGAAAAATGGATGACAAGGGGACATGTTCGAGTGGTGCCACCAAACAGCCAGTCCAACAAAGTCACTGGGGATGCGCTTCAATACCAGTTTACCATTCAAAATTATCAGACTTCAGATGATACTTTTAATTTGACTCTAAGCTCTTCCAACGGTTGGAGTACAAATTTGCCTGGCGGCAGTAGTGTTGCGGTCAGTGCAGTTTCTTCTCAAACTGTAACGGCTGAAGTAACAATCGCCGCAGGGACAGCTAAAGACGTGGCTGACACACTCACACTAACTGCCACTTCACAAGCAGACAGCGACATTACACACTCAGACTCGGTTACAACCACCGTGCTAGAGACAACCACATCTCAAGCTGGGCCACCAATCTGTCAGGATACAGCACCCGTTGTTATCCCAAATCTTTTTCAAATAGATGTAACTCAAGACTCAGCTACTTTGTACTTTAGTCCGATTAACCAATATTTAAGCTCTTATTATATTGCCTATGGTTTATCAGAAGGAGACGTGCAATTTGGTGTTGAATTCCCAGCTTCCCCTTCCAATGGAGTCGAAAGTTATACCATTGGAATGTTAAACCCCAATACAGACTATTATTTTAAGGTTCGCGGAGGAAATGGCTGCGCAACTGGCGGATGGTCAAACGATAAGTCTGCAAGAACGTCTGCTAGCTTTCTCTCTTCATCAACTAGCTCGCCTAAACCACAAGGAGAAAGGGTAGAAGGAGTTACTCAGCCACCAACAACTGGAGAGCCTCCTCTACCGAACCAGTGTAGTCACACAGTAAGCTCAGGAGACAGTCTGTGGGATATTTCCCTGGAGGTTTACGGCCGTGGAGATTTTTATCCTCTTATTATTGTACATAATGAAAACCGTTATCCGACTATAAAAGAAGATTTGGAAATTGGCTGGGAACTTTCATTCCCTTGCGAATTGGAAGAAAAGGAGGGACAAGAATTAACATACGATGTAACAGTTAAAGTAGAACACCGAGGGTCTCCTTTGGCAGGAGCAATTGTTGAACTCAATTCTGATCCAAGAACGGGAGTAACAGACAATAATGGAATTGTAGCATTCCAAGAAGTTGAAAAAGGAGAACACACCCTAAAGATTGCCTATGAGAATTACAAGGCAGAACAAAAATTGATGGTTGAGGGAGATAAAAAAGAGTTTAACGTTTCAATAAACGTGGATCTGAAACAAGCTAACAGCATACTACCAACATGGGCCTGGTTTGTAATTATTGCGGGCATGGGTACTGTTTTTGCCTTTGCATGGAGGAGAAAAGAGGGGTGACCGTGAGCACCCGTTCTTACGAAAGAGGGCTAATTAAAGTCGTTTGGATTGATAATAATGAATTTATTTATTCGAAGATGTTTGACGATGAAAAACCAGCCGAGAAGTTTGCAAAAGATAAAAAGGACTACCTCATTTTTAAGCTCGTCAGACAAAATGATATGGAGGATTTTACCTGGAAGTTACTCAAATATGGAAGGTACGATGTTTATAAATTCCTATTTAATCAATACAAAAAGGGGCTGCTTTCCGGATGGCTCAAGGGAAAATAACTCATTTGGCTAGCTCAATCCTAATAAACTTTTGTATTCCTACATATTCGCCCTGCCCCTCTTTCGGAATTAAAATAAATTGACCGTCGCCACTTTTACTGGCAACTAAAGTATTCTGGTCGTTCAAACCTATAAAAGAAACTTTGTAGTCCTTAATATTTCCATCCAATTCAAGTAACTTTTTTATTGTTGCAAGGTCCAGGTCAGTTCTTATCATGCTACTAATCTGATTGAAAAGTTGGTCGGTGTTTTTCAGCGCATCCAACGAGATAAATTTATCCCTCAAACCGATTAGAAGCGCCTGCTGGCGTTGACTTCTGGCAAAATCCCCGCCGTGTTGATCGGAATGGCGAGAGCGGACGTACTTCAATGCAGTCTCTCCGTCTATGTGATTTTTACCTTTATCGAAATGAATGTGTTCATATCGGCAAATAAATTGTTTCTCGAGTTCAAATCCCGAATAATTTGCATGAAATTCGGAAATTTGTTCGGCCAATATGCCACAAGTTTCATTTTCTAATCCCTTCACAGGATAAAAATAATCATCAAATGTGACCGGTACATTTACTTCCAAACCCCCTAATATATCAACTATTTTTCTAAATCCCTCAAAATCAACTGCTATAAAGTAGTCTATAGGCATGCCAACTACATCGCTAACTACCTCTTTTGACAGCGTAGCTGCACCGCCTTCGCCTTTATATTGCGGTTCTTTTAGGGGGAATCCTTTGTCATCGCTTCCGATCGCATATGCGGCGTTGACTTTGTAATATTCTTTTTTGTCGGAACGAACTGGTATCTCAACCCAAAGATCACGCGGAATGGAAATAAAACTAATTTCTTTTTCTTTTGTATTAATGTGGGCAACCATAATTACATCGGAAAGGTTGCCCCCATCATGTCCTGCTCCACCGTAACCCAAAAGAAGAACCGTAAAGGCTTCTTGAGGTAATTCCGTATCTTTTATGCTAACGTTTTCGTCAGTCGAAGTAGTTTTAATAAAAATGTCCGATCCACGCAAAAAAAGATAACTCCCAACAAACCCGAAAGCAAAAGAGCCTAAATAAAGTAAAGACAGAATAACTATTTTAAGTACCTTTTTTATTTTTTGTGAATTAATAACTGGCACAGCTAAAAGTGTAACCCAGAAATCAGCGAAAAGTGAAGAAACAAAAATCCTCATTGACTTGGCATAAACGACCGATCTATGATGTGAGCATCATCACAAACAAAGGAGGTGAGGTCTATGATTCGAGGATTAGAAAGTATAATTTTGGGTAGTGGAAATGCCACAAAACTTGCCAAGTTTTATAAAGAAGTTGTCGGATTATCTGTAACCACCAAAGCCGAGATGGGAGAAGGAAAAACAAAGGCAAATGTTTACAGCTTCGAATTTGGAAAAACGAGCGACCTTTATATCATGGATCACTCAAAGGTAAAGGGCAAGAATAGAAACCCAGAACGTTATATTGTCAACTTTGAGGTTGACGACATTAAAAAGGAAGCAAAAAGGCTTGAAAAAGCAAAAGTAAAAAAAATTGCCGATATTTATCATCTCGAAGGATACGGCTGGATAGCAACTTTTGCCGATATCGACGGTAACTATTTCCAATTGGTTCAAGTTCGTCAGTAACTTACAGTTTGCTTTATTTTTTAAGAAAGAATACAATTTACATGTTTGGGATTTTCTTTTGGACTCCGTAAAGGTTCTCCAAGGAAATCTCCGCGAGAGGTGGTGATAAGTCAAGTGAGTAACAAGTTATACGTAGGAAATTTGCCTTATAGCGCAACTTCTGATCAATTACGAGAAATGTTTTCTCAGGCAGGAACTGTTAGCGACTGCGTAGTAATTACAGATAGACAATCAGGAAGGTCAAAAGGTTTTGGTTTTGTTGAATTTGAAAAGGAAGAAGACGCGAAAAAAGCAATTGAGCTTTTTAACGAGAAAGAAATGGATGGAAGAAAATTGGTAGTGAATGAGGCTAGACCTAAGAGAGACGACGAGGGTGCGCCTGCTGAGTAATCAAAAGTAAGGTCACTCCTATAAGGATAAAAGGAATAAATACTCCTTTCCCAATAAGAAATAACGCTGGTAAAAAAACCAGTGTAAAGATAGTTATTCTATCTGTATTTGACAGATTGGCTCCTGATCGTATGCGATTAACTATGATAAATATCGGTACGAGAAGGAGTGCCAAATCGTAGTTTACTCCGTGGATGCTAAAGACTAAAGTAAGAATAGTAACTACTATAAAGTTATTTTCAAGGCTAAGTTTTTCGTGGTTTTTAAAAAGAAATACTAGGGTTATTATATAAAAAAAGATATTCACCAGGAATAATTCATAAAAGTTAAGCAGGGAAAAGGGTTGTGTTTGCCGTAAGTATGCAAAAAAAGTAAACATGTCCCTATCCCGCAAACCGAATTCTGGTTTCTGAGTAGCAACAAGAAAAGAAAAATATTCATTCAAAAAGAAACCAGACAGCCACAGATTAAGAATAATTATAATTACCGCTGAAATCACCAAACCCTTCGAAAAATTCTTCTTATCTCTCGATAAAATAAAAAGATAAGGAATTGCAATAGCATACTGAATCTTTAAGAATAAAAGCGAGGACAAAATACCTACCTGGAAATATTTTCCTTGTCTAAGATACAAAAATAAAAGAAGAAATAATAAAACCAAAAAAACTGATGTTTGCCCAATAAAAACTGCCCCGATACTTGGATAAAAAACTAAGGGAATAAACGGCCAGGCAGAGTAAATCGAAAGTTTACTGAAAATTCTAGATGCAACAAGACCAATAATAAACAATACACCAGCCAAAAGTATCACGTAGAGCTTGTAGGCGATTAAAAAGGGCATATACGTGAACGGAATATATAAAAGTGCAAAGACAGGCAAATTAAGATATGGGAGAAGCTTTACTTCATGATTAGTTAAATTTAGATTAAAAGGTTGGAGAATCCTTTGTTGATAGGCAAGTTGTATCGGAAACTCGTAAAGATGCTTGCCTTCTCCCCCCCTTATAAGAGATGCTCCGGTTAAGAAACTAACGAAATCTGAGCCCAAGGCTTGTCCGGTCGTAATAACCAAAAACACTGCAATAATGACCGCAGCAACATAACAAATCACAAAGGTCACCCACACTAACCTTTTAGAGTATGTCGATATCTTCCACTGCCCCAACAAAGTCTTGAAATATCTTTTACTTCTCACTCCCTTTTACAACTTTTTCAACTACGTCCCGAGGAAGAGACGCCGCAGTCAATAGAGCATCCCGAACGGTTTTTCCAACTTCATCGCTTATTTCATCAGCCGCCTTAACCGCGCCTAGGCTCGCCTCTCGGGCAGCATCCATCGTACTGGCACCAACGCTGCCCGCTGATTCAATAGCCCCTTCAACAGCAGATATTGCGGCGTTTGCAACGTCTCCTCCTACTTCGGCAACTCCTAATACGGCTCCGCGCGCCGCACGACTAGCTGCTGTCATAACGTTTCCTCCGGTCTCCGATACGGCTAGGACCGCAGAGGCTACTGTGTCCTTTACGGCTCCTGTAAGCGAAACCCCCACTTTGTTTGCAGCGGCAACTCCACCATGTACTACATCGGCAACGCCTTCCAGGCTAGAGGATGCAATGTCGGTAACATCTTTAAATGTACCGGTGACTTGATTCTTAACAGCTCCCCGCAAGGCGGAGAGAACATCGTCTGCACCTTTTATGGTGGCTACTGTAGTATTACTCACATCTTCGGCTAACTTTGATAAAACCATTTGTATCACCTCCCTCCTTGAGAATAATTACCAATAAATTCCAATGTCAAATTTCAAATAAACCAACTTATTATTTTTTGTTTATTAAAATGTTGGGTTTATACTATTTATTGGTTTATTTTCACTTATATTCCAGTCTAACAAAGAGTGCTCCGGCATTCAAACTATAAAAAGTAAATCACCAAGTTTTGTCCAATAAAATCAGTAATCGTCTTGGACTTAAATAATGTAAACAAAGCTAAGAAACTTTATTAAAAGTGTGTTGCATCCTTGAACTTAACATAAATAATCCAACAGTAAATAACCCAAGCGGAATTGTCGACTGATAAACCAAATACTGCAAGAAAGGTAACAAATAAAGAAATGAAAAAACAAACAAGTAAGTGAGATTTCTGGTTTTCTTCCAGTAATAGGCCATAAAAAATACTACTAATAACAAAATACTAAAATCGTGTTCCCATATGTGAATCCCAAATAGGAGAGTAAATACAATGCCAACAGAAAAGGAAAGCATCGGGGAAGATTTGCCTTTCCTTATCCAAAAATAGACAACACTCGTTAAGTAAAAAAATGTATTTGCAAGAAAAGGAAATGTATCGAAAAGAAAGAATCTTTCTTTAATAACTAAAAATAAAGGAAAAATCGAAGAATATCTTTCCATATAGCTACCATAGACGGGGTTCTCGGTTATATAGAGAAACACGGGATATCTAAGCATGGTGTCAAATCCTACAAGTAACACGCCAAGAAAAAACAAACAAACACTAGATAACAAAAATCCGTATAAAAACTTAAGTTTGTTTTCAACCAATCCAAATAAAAAGGGTATCATCAGTAAAAATTGTGGCTTGTTAAAAAGAAGAGAAGCGATAACCCCAACAGAAAAGGGTCTTTTTTTGTTTATAAATATGAATAGAAAAGTAAATAAAATGAGGATAAAGATACTTATCTGCCCTTTAAAAATAGTTGATACTACTGGCCAATAAGAAAAAGCTATCAAATAAGGCAGAAGCCCATGCCACCTCAAAAGCTTTTTAATTTGGTAGACAGAAAAAAATAAACCCAGCAAATTAAATGCTGCAAATACTCTATAAGCAGAAACCAACCCTAAAAATGAAAGTGGAGACAGAAAAAAAGCAGCTGGGGGTAACATCCTAAACGGCAAGAGTCTAATCGTACTTTCGTTTATACTCTCGTTCTGAATCTTGGCTTGCAGAGAAACGTCATATAAACTTTTTGCCTCTCCCTTTTTAATAATTACCGCCCCCGTTTGAAGCGACACAAAGTCGCTCCAGTTGATTAAATGGGGGTTCACAACAATAAGTGTAAAAATTGTAACTGCCGAAACTACACTTAGAGTGAAAGAAACTATTAAGGGTCGGCAAATAGTTTTAGTTTTAAGGGCACTCTTAAAAACCACACTTTAGTTTATAACTCCCTTATTACTATTCCAAATAATCTTGCAATTTCTTTCTTCTGCTAGGATGCTTTAATTTCCTAAGCGCCTTAGCTTCAATTTGACGAATCCGTTCGCGCGTAACACCAAATACTTTTCCAACTTCTTCGAGTGTCATTTGCTTATTGCCCTCGAGACCAAAGCGTAATTTCAAAACCTTTGCTTCTCTGTCAGAAAGGGTTGCAAGAACTTCATCTAAGTGATCCTTAAGTAGCTGTTTTGAGGCAGCATCTACTGGAGAAAGTTGCGATTCGTCGGGTATAAAATCTCCCAAGAAACTTTCTTGATCTTCTCCAACAGGAGCTTCAAGAGATGTAACTTCTTGTGCAATTTTAAAAATCTCACGGACTCTTTCTGGGTCGATCTCCGCTTCTTCTGCAATTTCCTCAGGTGTAGGCTCTCGTCCTAACTCTTGCATGAGCCTGCGGCTTATCCGATAGAGTTTATTTATCGTCTCTACCATATGTACAGGAATCCGTATTGTTCGAGCCTGATCGGCGATTGCTCGCGTAATTGCTTGTCGTATCCACCATGTAGCATAGGTAGAAAACTTGAATCCTTTTCTCCAGTCATATTTTTCTACTGCCCGAATAAGTCCCTGATTTCCTTCCTGTATCAAATCAAGTAAAGATAACCCACGTCCTATGTATTTCTTGGCAATAGAAACTACCAATCTTAGATTAGATTGTGTTAATTTATCTTTAGGGGCCTTATCGCCTTTTTCGTAACGTTTAGCAAGTTCTACTTCCTCCTCGGCAATAAGAAGTGGTACTTTGCCGATTTCTCTGAGGTATTGACGAACCGGATCAGTTGATTCGGCTCCGCCCAACTTTGAAAGTATCTCGATTTCTCTCTCCAACTTTTCCTTCGCCTTCTCATCGCTCTCCAGCTCCTCTGCCTCAACGGACTCAAATACATCTATTCCTTCAGCAAGTAACTTATCGTATAACTCATCCAATTCAATTAAGTGATCTTCTGCGTCTGAGAAAACTTCCAAAATGTCATCTTGGGTTAGAAAACCCTGATCTCTTCCCTTCTTAATTAGTTCAACGAGTTCTTTTCTTGCCATACTATAGAATTATACCCTTAAATTTGCCCGTCTCAAGTTCATTTAAGCTTCTTGTGAGTTCTCCAAACTCCTGTTGGAGAGATTCAAGTTGTCTTTTATCTTTTGATTTTTCCAACTCACGAATCCTCTTTGCAGTATCTTCCAATTTATCCTTGATATCTAATACCTTTATTTCCCTTTTTATGAGCTCGAGTTCTCTCTCCAATCTTTCAGGCGTTTCTGTCTCTAAACCCTTCAAATCTTTCAAAACCATGTCCACAAATCCATCGACCAACTCACTTGGAAGTTCTGCCGCAAAAAGAGAGGGGTCAAATATTTCTTTTTGTCTTTTAATGTGAGATTTAAATTCTTTTAATACTTTTATTGCCAAAGGAGACGAAATAAGTTTATCGGTCTCTTTATTAAGAAGAATTCTAGGATTACGCCGAAAGGCTACCGACAAGTATCGTTCTTCCAATAACTCGCGCCTTCCCTCTACAGGCGACTTTTGTGTCTCAACGGCAACGGCCGGCTTAGTCGTGGTAGTTGAGCTTAGTTTATTAATTTGTTCCGTGACCGCATCCACTGGTACTTTAAGTTTTCTGGCTACTGTCTCTATATAGTGCGCTTGTACAATTTTATCCTCAATTTGGGCTAAATACGGAACAATTTCGCGACTTACTTTCGCCTTTTGTGTTCCATCTTCAGCACCAAAACGCTCAAAGATAGACGCTATTATAAAGTCCCAAACGTTCATAGCATTTTCAAGTATTTCTCTTAACTTCTCGGGGTCATTTTGAGCTGCCTCATCAGGATCCTTAAATCCTTTTAACTTTGCTACCTTTAATTCAAATCCCTCCCTTTCTGCTATCTCTATACCGCGCCTTGCTGCTGCATCACCTGCAATATCTGCATCCAGGGAGAGGGTAAGCGTATCCGCATATCTTTTTAAAAGGGAGGCTTGTTCGGAAGTCAAGGAAGATCCTTTTATTGCAACCACGTTTTTTATTCCTACCTGCCACGAAGATATCGCATCAAGCTCTCCCTCAACCAATACTGCCTTTTTGGACTTTTTGATATCGCCCCTAGTTATATTAAGGCCGAAAAGTACTTTTGATTTATGATAGATTTCTGTTTCCGGAGTATTAATATACTTTGCAAGATCGGTAATTTGTTGACTAGGAAGGACTCTCCCCGCAAATCCCACAATATTACCCCTGTGGTCGTATAATGGAAAAATAATTCTACCCCTAAATCTGTCAAACCTTTGCCCATTTTTTGTATAGAGTAATCCTACTCTTTCCAAATCCTTTATAGATATTTTATGCTTATCCACTAAGTATTGTTTCATTGCGAAAGGCACATCTGGCGAATAACCCAACTGGAAAGTTTTAATTGTGCTTAACGTTAAACCACGTTTTTCTTTTATATACTGAAGGGCTTTTTTACCTTTCGGGTGGTTCAATAGAACGTAAGTGTAAAACCTAGAAGCCAATGAATTTATCTGGTAAAGCTTCTCCTTATCACTTTCTCCCCTCCCTTTATAGGGGGTAAGAGTAACTCCTACCCTAGTAGCCAAAAATTTCAAGGCTTCGTAAAAATCCATTCCCTCATACTTCTCAAGGAAAGCAATCGCGTCCCCAGATTCCCCGCACCCAAAACACTTAAAAATTTGAAGTTCGGGAGAAACCATAAACGAAGGGGTTTTCTCGGAATGAAAAGGACACAGTGCCTTGTAATTTCTCCCAGCTTTTTTGAGTTCGATATATTCCGTAAGTAGTGCAACAATATCAACTTTGGATTTTATTTCATCAACTTGATCAGCCATCACCTCAATTATATCAGAAGCACCCGAACAAAAGATGAAAGAAAAACTAATATACTTAACTACCTTTGATAAATTACCGCTGTCTCGTCTTCATAAACCAACCTCCATCCGTCGGACTCAAGCGTTTCCAAAAAATTAAACTCCGTTGGTTCCCAACCAAACACCTTTAAATACACTTCCAACGACTTAAATAAATTATCAACGGGGGAAACATCTCTTGGTTTACTCCAAAGAACTGTAATTGTATTAAATTGCGTAAACACCTTCTTGTAGTCGACTTTTCCCCCTTGAATATCTTCATAGGTATCAAAAGCACTAGATAACTCGTTGGGGTTTTGAGCGATATATCTCCAAGAAGGCATTCTGCCGTCGATAAATACTTTCTTTTGAGGCAACTTCCAAATTAAATATCCTCCCCATCCATACTCCGAAAAAATTTCGCCTTTTGGAATATTTTGGGATAGATAGGCAACTGCTTCTTTTGGATAAAACCTGCCTTTTCCGAGAAAGTATGCCTCACGTATAGATAAAGTGGCTTGAATTAAAACTAAAATTGAAATAAAAGCCCAACCAACTTCATATACCTTTGTGAAACGGATAACGCCTTCTTTCACTTTTTTAGCTTCAAGCCAGACAAAATAAATCCCCTTTGTGGCGATGGGAAGAGTAACTATCGCCCATAAAGGAAGGTGTCTTCTTGATGCGATTGCTTGAAGAAGAAATATCAGAAATACTCCTTTTTCCTCAAGGCTAAATTTATTTCTATATTTAAAGACAAGTCCTACTGATAAACCGATCAAAGTAACCATTGATAAGTCAAACATTATTAATGACGGCATCCACTCGATAATTTTCCATCGCAAAGAAGAGTCTGAGGCTGATGAGTAGGCTTCTCTCCATACACCTACCCCATAAGGATTTAATAAAGTTACAAAACCAGAAATCAGAAGGAGGAGGTAATCAGTTACGTCTACTTTTCTTGATCTTACCGATCTGAGAATTAAAAACAACGTAAATGTTCCAATTCCCATCACAAAACTTCCATGTATGTTTGCCCACAAAAGAAAAACCAACGGTAATAATAGCCGCCTCCGATTCCAGTTCTTACTGTCAAACAAAATAAAAAGAATTATGGACAACATTAACCAACTAAACACCTGTACTCGTACACCAAAAAAGGTGAACAAAATTGAGGAAGTCAAGATTACTGGTAAAGCTACAAAATATGAAAGAGTCCTAAAATTTAAAGGTAAAGTTAAGAACGTAGTTTTTTCAAACAATTTTGCTTCTGTTAAAAACGCCTTTATTCTTGAAGCAGTAATCAAAATACTTGCCACAGCAACGAAAGAAAACACCAGGGACAATCCCCAAAAACCTAACATGGAGTGAAGAATATAAATAAGTGTCGACAAACTCCAGGCGTGATCCACCCAGGCAAAACCAGGCATCGTATAAGTAAAGGGGTCCATCTTCGGAATACCCTGTCTCAGAATAAGTTCACCAGTCCGCAATCTCCATCCGAAATCAGGATCCAAAAATAAAATACCTTTTAACCAAAAAATACCAAAAACAAAGAGAATTAAAAGAACCGCTAGATTTTTAAGTAAGAGTGACTGCTTCATCTTTATATTTAAGGGTTTTATTGTAAAGAAAATAAAACCCTGTTCCAAACAAGACGATCGAAAGATAAGGCGCAGATATTCTAAAAGCTAATATCGGTACTAAATAAAGTACAACCAAGAAAAAGAGATTTTTTATGAAAGTATCTCCATCTCTCGCTACGAGAATAAGTCGAGATGTAAGAATGAAAAGCAGAATCGTAAGAATACTAAGATCATGCAAAAGAATGTGCATTGAAAATGATAGAGAAAAAAGTGTAAGTGCAATAAAAGAATTATTAAATCCTGCATTTTTATAGTTCTTTTTGAAAAGCATAACCGAAACACCATAAAGTATGCCGTTTAAGATGAGACTAGCAAGTTTTTCTATCCCGATTTGTTGGAAAAAAGCGTATAGAGTAAAAAGCTCCTCAACTCTGCTACCAAATTTTGGTCCTTCTGTTTCCAAAAGATACTTAGGGTAATGTAACCAAAAACTAGGTCCAGCAATTAAACTGCTCGCTAGAAAAATTATTAAAACCCCCCACAGATATCCGAGGAAAAATGTCCGTTTATCTTTTGAAATAAGAAGTAGGAAGGGGAAAAAAATTACAAACTGTGTTTTTATAAGTAAAAGGCTGGTTACCACCCCTACCCACAGATCCTTTTTTCGTATCAAAAATATATATATGACTGATATCAAAAGAGTTAAAAAAATCGATAATTGGCCGTTTTTAAGTGTCTCAATAATTGGAATAAATGTGAACAATATTGTAAATAAATAAATCGTTGGAGTTTTAGAAATATACTTTCTAAGAAATACTGTTGTAAATAAAATCAAAACAATATTGATAACCCCGAAAAGCCTTAGCGCTGTTAATAATGGGAGAAAGGTGAAGGGTAAAAAGATAAGTGTAACGAATGGTAAATTTCTAAAAGTCAGAACACTAGTACGCAATTCAGGTCCGAGAAGTGTTTTTTGGACTTGAAAATTAGTAGAAACATCGTAAAGAAGATATCCTTTACCTTCTCTCACTGTCTGGGCTGGTGCGACAAAATGTAAAAAGTCACTTCCTTCAATTAGACTAAATGGTACTTCAAAAAAAAATCGATTAAAGATCATAAGTGCTACGAGAAATAACAAGGTTCCTGACCAGAACGTAGGATTTATAAATATCTTTTGTCTCAAAAAGTTGAAAACGCTAATGCACATAATCTCAATAACTCGTAGGAAAATTTAGTATGATTCCAAGGAATGATAGACCAAAAATAAAATATACATACTTATAATCATCGGTTAAACCAAAGTAAATAATCATCAAACTGATAAGAAATATCAAATACCAAGGCATAAACCAATTAAGAGCAGTTAAGTAAAAGGTTCCCAATACAACAATTAAAATATTCACAAAATTAATAAAGTCTTTCTTTTTTGTCTCATAGAAACGTTTTATTAATAAAATATAGAGAGCAATAAACATAAATTTACTTAACAATTTTCCCCAATAGTAGTAATCAAATACGCCTAATTTCTTAAGAATCGAATAGGAAAAAACCACAAATGGAGATGCAAATATAGTTGTTTCATCTAGAACCTCAAAAAGCCTCCTAAAAATATAAAAAGATTCTAAAAAAGGATAATAGAAGAGAATGATTAATGTTCCTCCCAACAGCAAACTTAAAAATACTACGTAATATGAAAGTGCTAACTTTTTTTGTTGGTAATACAAATATATTAGGTAAAATGGAGCAAATAGAATACTAAATAACTTAATAAGAAAAGATAATGTAATAAGACCAAAACTTAGAACTTTACCAGTAATATTGGTATTACGTATGATTAGTAAACTTAGAAGCACGAAAAAAATCAGAAGCGAATCATTATGAGCATCTAAAGAAAATTCGTATAAAATAAATGGATTCCATGCATATAAAAGGGTAGATTTTTTGCTAAAAGTTATTCTATAAATAAGATAAGAATTAGCAATATTTATTACTAAAAACAACAATTTAAAGAGGTATATTGTCGCTATTAGATTTTCTTTCATTATTGCAGTCAAAAAACCACTTAATACTACAAAAAATGGACCGTATATTAGTGTATTTGACGACCAAACTGTCTCAAGAGAAAAATAAAAGGCGTCATCTTGAAAAAGACTGTACGGCACCAGATAAGGGTTTTCGGAATAAATAGATATAATTCTTCCTCTCGCAATATAGTTAAACAAGTCAGTTGAAGTTAGAGGTAAGAGAGGAAGTAAAAAAATGTTAAAGATTATGCCGTAAAAAATTATTTGCTTAAATTCCGCTTTTGAGAAGTTAACATTCTTGAAGATAACTATTTGAAGAAAAATTCCAAAACCAACCCAGGCAATAATTATAGCTTTAGAATATAATTCTATGATCGATACGGAAAGATCGACACCAAAACTTCTTATGCGATATAAAAATAGGAATATAAAATAAAAGGCAAAGTATATTACTGCCCAAAAACGTACATCTTTTTGTAGTTTTGCAATCATTTAGGCTCCTTCCATGAAGTTAAATTTTTTCCTAAGAATTTTTCCAGACCGATAACATCATCTCGGAAAATATCTCTTAAATCATCGATCGTCTTTTTTCTAATTTCGGGATTCTTTTTTAGAGGTAAAGAATTTAAATTTTTAACAGATACTATTAACCTTCTTATGCCCGTTCTGTCTAAAAAATTAACTATAAAATGTAATCCATACCTTTTCAGTCCATATTCAATGTGCATAAGAAGATAATTTAAAGGTTGAAAGATTGCTTCAGTAGATGGATTTGGTACACTTTTGTAATTTCTAGGAATGAAGTCTCTATCTCTTAAGTTTAAAAATCTATAAATTTTAAACAATTCTTTTTTGGGATTTATTTTCATATCCTCTAAAAATAAGACTAGTATGTTCTCTTTAGGAAATAATGAAAAATAATATGATAAGTGTTTATAATAAAGCCCCCTGTCAATAAGGGTAGGGTCTTCGTTAATCGCCTTTTCAAAAGATATATTTCGAGTAATACCAGTTTTTTTGTGATCAATGTATTGAGACAGTGCCCGCGCAATAGGATCACGCAAAGTAACTATCAGTTTAACTTTAGGAATATGTTTTTTAATACGGCGGGCCGCAAACTTGCAATACAGGTATGTCGGAGATATCTCACCTTTAATTTTTCCTTCAGAACAATCAACAAACTGGCTTTCGTACCATTCTAATCCTAACTCATATTTACCGTTTTTGACTGTTGGAAAATTGGTGTCGTATTCATTAAAAAAGAAGAGTTCTTTTTTCCTTGGGAAACACACTTCGGGGTGTTGTTTTAAACATGTATAAAGCCAAGTTGTACCAGCCTTTTTAGCACCAAGGCCTACAAAATCAATTGAAAATTTACTCTCCTTCACTTTTATACAATACCACAACTAATTTCAATTTCTTGAATCTAACTATCAACATCAAGGGTAGCAATTTGCTCTAATTGTTTTTCAAACATCTTTTGAGCGTCCTTATTTTTATCCTTTAAGACTCCCTTTTTAAATAAAAGGTATCCATCCTCGGAAAAGTAGTAAACACCGTAATTCGGGTCTTCGAACATCGAAATTATTTCCTTTTTATAATCGGAAAGAAACATCTGAGTTATGAATTCAAAGCTTCGATTTCTTGGAAAGGTTCGGGTAATTTCAAAAGGGTCATTTACATCTAAAAAAACAAAATCCGACTCATGGGCTTTTAAAGGGAATGTGTAAACAAGACTTCTTTGGGAAAAATGGGCTCCCAGATTATTTTGGGCAGAAAGCGATGCCTCAGAATCTATTCTTTCTTTTACTCTTGAAATTCGTTTTGCATGTTCATCTACCTTAAACTCTCTCCATGAAGACACCAAAGAATACGGAGCGGGGCTTGCAAGGAAACTTATAGTAAATGTTGTTACTAAAAGCGAAAAAGTAACAGTACCCAGTAAAATCCTTTTATTCTTATATATTTTGTAAAGCGAAAATATGGTAGCTAGAAAAATAAAGGCTAAAATCGGCGCCATGTAATAATACTGGAATGGGTAGTACATCATGCTAAATGAGCTAAGAAGATTTATCAGAACACTTGGCAAAGAAAGTGCCAAAACTTCAAGACTGAAAACTGGTAAAAATATAACCGGAAAAAGAAGAGCTACCAAATAAACCGTTTTCTCCGGAGTAAAAAGATAAGCCATAAAGCTGAGCGGGTGTGTTATCAAATTAATTAATATTTTGAAAACATTATCTCCTAAATATGAGTATCTTTGGGTAATTACGGGATGGTTCATGCCACCCAAGAATAACGGCATGAGAAGTTCATTAACCAAAAAAAAGTATAGTAAGCTAGCCAAAGAGACAAACAAGCCCCTTTTTATCTCTCTTTGATAGAGCATTATAAAAAGCCCCATCATAAAAATAATTAGAGCCATATCTTCTTTCGCAATGACGACGAGTATAGAAAATAAATAAAATAACCGATCTTGCTTGATATAAAGAAAGTAGAAGGCAAAAATAATTAAAGGCATTGCAACAGACGTTGCGTGAAAATCGTAAAGGTTTACGTCTTGAACCATTGGATTAAGTAGATAAATGAGCGGCCCTATTAAAGAAATCCAGCTTTTTTCTCCAAAAAAACGCCTCCCAATCCAATATAAAGGGAAAGACCCAAGAGCAATAAGAAGAGTTTGAGTAAAAAGAAGAACTTTTGGATTAGGAAATATAGCATAAATAGGCACGAAGAAAAGGAAAATAAAGTTTGCATGCCCCCCTAATCTGTTTATTATAGGTTGGCCACAATTATAACAATTGCTTGCCTGCATTAACCTGCCTCTCGTAGTATTAAAAATTGGTTGATCCATATTACCCAGATCATTCATTTGCGTTTTTAAACCATCATGTTGAGCAAAAGAAAGATAAGAAAACAGCAATAAATAGCTAATAACTAATATAAATAAAATTAGCCTTTGTTTTTTTATAATTAGAATGATGAGGCTTTTTATCTTCACTTTTCTCCAACGACAAATATCATAATTGATAAATTATTTAATAAGGGAATTCTTGGAAAAATTTCGTCAATCAAGTCGTATACATTAGATAAAAACACCGGATAAGGAGGAGTGTATAAAAAATTATTTATTTCTACCCTTTTAAGAATATTCTTTGTCCACTTTTGAAAATTACTCTTCCTCATATTAAATACGTTCCTCTCCACTGGGTTAGAAACACCCGCCCAAATGTTTGTAGGAAATAACCAATTAGGTTCAACCAGAATCAGCTTTCCGCCTTTTTTTAAGACTCTCGTCATCTCTTTAACTCCCTTTTCCTGATCATCAACATGATGTAACGTTGCGGCGCAAAATACTAGATCAAAACTATTATCGGTAAATGGTAATGAAGACATCTCGGCAGTTATCAAACGGGCCCTTTGTTTTTCAATGAAAGGCTTTAATCTTTTTCTAGCTATTTTAAGCATCTCTCTAGAAATATCTACACCAGTAAAATCAATGTCTTTTTTTAGATTTTCCAAAAACCGCTTTGCATGAATGCCTGTTCCTGTTCCAACTTCCAATACTTTTCTGGGATTAGTTTCGTAGGCGACAGAAATAATTTTTCTTATCTTTTTTATATGGTTTCTATTATCTCTAGAATATAATCCTCGCTCGTCAAACTCATCAGCGTGAAGACTGTAATACTTTCGCTGTATCTCTGAAAAACTCTCTTTCCCGACTTCTTCTTTCTTCGAAATATTTTCGTAAATATTTTTGTAATTTTTAACAATATCGGCTATATAAAACTTTTTTACTCTTTGACGATTATAATTTGAAATTTTCTTTCTCAAAGTTTTATTTTTCATTAACCTTAAAATTCTATCTGCTAAAACTTTACTGTTCTTTGTAGGAACTAAATAGCCGGTCTTTCCATTTTCTAATATGTCCTTTTGGCCACCAACGTTGGTGGCTACTATTGGTAAACCGCTGTACATCGCCTCGAAAAAGACTAAACCTAAACCTTCGTGTAAAGAGCCTGATATAAAACAATCTGAGGATTGTAAGTAGTCATACTTTTCTTTCTCAGATACCGAGCCTAAAAATTCTACTTGTAAACCAACGTCCAACTTACGAGCAACTTTCATTAAATTTCTTTTTTCAGGACCATCGCCACATACCCAAAGATGTACATTTTTATTCTTCAAAATACTTAGTGCTTCAATCAAATAATTTATTCCTTTCCTTTTAACGAGTCTTGCCAGAGTAATTAATCTAAATTTATTATCATATCTAGACCTTCCAAGTTTAGCTTTCAAAGGGAATGGTCTAAAACCAAGAGAGATTGTTTTTATTTTTTTATCTTGTCTAAGATGACATATGTTTTTCGCACGTAAGGTAACATCTGAGGAAATAGCACTTACAAAATCTGAGTTATTAATAATCTTTTTAGTCAAAAAACGTATTAATAAGTTTTTTTCAGGAGTAAGCCTTTTAGTGGGGTCATATATATCTCCTCCAATAATAGTCAGCACATGCGGTCTGGAGTACAATTTAGACAAAACCAAACCTACCATACCTGACGGTAATACAAAAAAAGAGTGAATTACATCATACCTTTTCCTTTTGACTAAAACCAAACCTACAAAAAGGGAGAGAGCCAAATAGGAAAGAAGTGAAAAAATATTTGAGGTTTCAAACGTTTTCCTAAATAATGCAGGAACACGATATATTGTGGCTTTTCCTTGTTTCTTAATAGAAGGCAAGTTCTTAAATCCAGAAGTGAGAACGTCAATGTCTTGATTTTTTGCTAACTCGTCAACCAAAATTTTACAACCAACCCCACCCCCACCACCCACCGGAGGATATTCATAGTTAACAAAAAGAATTCGCATCAAGGAATAAACTACTTAACAATTTTCTTAATAAAATAAGTCGGTTTTTTTTGAGATTCAAAGTAGATCCTGACCATAATTTCGGCCAACAATCCAAAGATTATAAACTGAATTCCCACAAGTATAAAAAAAATTGACACCACTAAAAGCGGCCTTGTAGAAAGAGGCTGAGCCAAAAAAAATCTTCCATAAACTAGCCATATAAATATTAAACTTCCAAAGGCAATAATAGCAAAACCCAACTTTCCAAAAAGCTGTATTGGTCTAAATTGATAAGACAAAATAAATTTGATCACCAAAAGATCTAATATCACCCTTAAAGTTCTGTCTATGCCATATTTCGACTTCCCATACCTTCTTCTGTGGTGAGAAATTTCAACCTCACCAACCCTTGCTCCAACCGAAGCTGCAATCGCAGGAATGAACCTGTGCATCTCGCCATATAATTTGATATCTTCCAGAATATCCTTTTTATAGGCTTTTAAAGTGCAGCCATAATCGTGGAGTTTAATGCCCGAAATTTTCGATATCAACCAATTAGCAAAATAGGAAGGAAAATTTCTTGTTAAGAAATCATCTTTTCTGTTAACTCTCCATCCCGAAACAACATCATAACCTTTATCTATTTCTCTGAGAAGCGTTGGTATATCTCGAGGATCATTTTGTAAATCAGCATCCAAAGTAATTACTATGCTCTTCCGCGCGTAATCAAATCCAGAAGACAAAGCAGCAGTTTGACCAAAATTCTTTCGGAAGCTAATTATTTTTACTTTTTTATCTTTTTTGTGAATACTTTTCAAGACTCTCAACGTATTGTCTGTAGACCCATCATCGACAAAAATTATTTCGTAGTAATACTTATTTTTTTCAATAACTTTTCTCAAAAGATTATATAAAGGGAGAATATTTTTCTCTTCATTAAATGCAGGAATAACGAGGGAAATACTCTTTGGGTTTACCATTTAAGTTTGTAACTTTATTTAATCCGAATTATATCTCTAAAATGAAATAATTGAGAATTCTTTGAAGAAAATTGTGACGGGTGGGTGGAATTCGCCACGTGGCGTGCGTAAAAAGCTTCGTAAAATGTAGGCGGAGGCGGTGGGATTCCCTTCGATTTCACTCGGGGTAAACTTCTCGTCCCACCAACTCATCCAACCTCGACAATCACAGAACCGAAGTCCTGGGCTTGTCGAAGAGCGGAGGCGGTGGGATTCGAACCCACGTGACCCTTGCGGGTCGAGGTTTAGCAAACCTCTGCCATCGGCCACTAGGCGACGCCTCCTCGTCAGAATTGGCTTTGGTAGAATTATATCAGAGAGACTTTATGGTAAGCAAAGCTTGGCACCGCTTACACGTTGTAAGCAAAGCTTGGCCAAAGATTACTTTGGTAGAAAATCTTAAAGTATCAGCGAATTAGTTTACATGAGGATACTTCTTCAAAACGCGTAAAACAGAAGCTATTGCAAAGAAAACGACCCCCT
>MGGJ01000006.1 GCA_001792345.1 Candidatus Woesebacteria bacterium RIFCSPHIGHO2_01_FULL_39_32 | reverse complement strand
TCACTTCCGAAACACAAAAAGGACATAGCTATTATCGTTGCACCAAAAAGCGGGATAAAAAATGTTCGCAAAAATATATCCGTGAGGAAGTTTTGGCCGAGGAAGTCGCAAACGAGCTTCAAAAAGTTTCTTTGTCTTCCGCTTGGGCGGAGTGGATGTTGGGTGAGCTAAACAAAGAAGAAGCAGAAGCCGCCCAAAGCGGAGCCGTTTTCGCTCAAAATCTCAAAGACAAAATAAAAGAGCTTGAAGGAAAGCTCGATTTGCTTTTGGACGCTCATTTAGACGGCACAATTTCCCGCGAGGAATACATCGCCAAAAAGGAAAAAATCATCACCGAAAAAGCCGAGCTTTCCGAAAAACTGAAGGATTTTGAGCGAAACGGCAATCATTGGCTCGAACCAGCCAGACAATTCATTTTAGCGGCTCAACAAGCCAAAATTATCGCTTTGCAAGAAAATCCCGTCGCGGGGCGGGATTTTATCAAAAGGATTAGCTCGAACCGCGTTTTGCTTTCGCAAAAGGTGGCGATTGAACCCAAAAAATCTTGGCAAATACTATACAACCTGCCTGCCGAGGCGCGAAGCGCCGAGGCAACAAACTCACAACATACAATCTGGCTCCCCCGGTAGGACTCGAACCTACAACCTGCCGATTAACAGTCGGACGCTCTACCATTGAGCTACAGGGGAATATATTTAATTTTCAATTTACAATTTCCGATTTTCAAAAATCGGAATCGCAAGGCATATTATATCAATCTCGTGCGATCTAATCCATAGTCTCAACACCCCTTATATTCACCGCCACAGGATTTGCAACGATATCCTTTTGAAATTACTGATTCGATGGTTGTTCCGCAGTTACCGCAATTTTTAACATATTTTGATTCACCCGGATTTAAAACAATTGAATCCTCGTAGACGGCGTTAAATACAGTTTTTAAAATTTTCGGGCAACTCTCGGAAGCGCTTCCAATTAAACCTTGTTTATAAGCAACTTGGTAAATTTGATCTTGTATTTGGTTTTGTCCAGCAATTGATACCGATTTTTCTATATCAGACAGCTTGGCGTAAGTATCAGTTTTAACATCAACATCCACTCCGTTTTTGATTAGATCTACTTGGTTGGTATAAAGGGCTAGGTTTTGAAACCAGGAGATGAATTTATCTCTATCCGGAAATATTGGTGTGATCCTGAGATATTCTGAATTTTCGATTCTATCTTGTGTCAGTTGTTGTGCTAAATCAAGAAGCTCTTCGGAATCATTGTCTAGGACAATCGCTCTATTTATTACCATTTTTTGGTTATCGAAATTTCCTATTTCCTGAATGATGATTTTAGAAACAGGATAGATTTCGGGGTAGGGAGGAGAAAACCAGACACAAAATCCACCATTTTGTCCATCCGCCCATTTTTGTATTTCTTGAAAAGCGACGAATTCTGTTTGTCCTAAAATAGTACTTTTATCAATTTTTTCTTCGATAAGCACTCCCCCTGGAGTATAAAACTTTCCGCCTACGACTTTATAAATGTAGGTATCGGGAATTCTATTGGTTTCTAGGCTTTGCGAAGCAACTTCTTCGACCCTTTGCTTGGGAGGATTTGCTAGAACACTTCTTACGAATGGCAGTTCGGATTCGGTAAGCATTTTCACCTCTTCGGGATACTTCGAATCCGCTAGTTTTCCGACTATGACGGTTGCGAGACAGTTTGGTAATTTCAACCAATTCCTTGAACACGGATCCGTGCTCGATAATTTTTTATTAAGCTAATTGTGGTTTCGGTTAAAATAAAACCAAGAGGTACAAAGATAAGAGTGCTTGTTAGTTGATATCGTAAAAATGGTAAAGCGTTAATGTAGGACATTAATAATCCTGGTGCGGTTTTTGGATACATACTTGAAAGAAGCCATACTCCAAAGTTCGTCCAGATAAAGAAAAATCCATTTGATAAGATTCCAGCAATGGTGCCTGTTGTAGCTTTTGTTCTAGATGAACTCTTAGGTATAGAAAAATATCGTATTACGAAAGCAGGAAGAAGAAATCCAGTCCAAGTAAAGATAAAAATATTAGTATTTCCAATTATTAAGTCAGAAAAAAGCATGATGGCAAAAATGAGCCAAAAGCTCTTTTTTCTTCCGACATAAAAAGAGGAGAGAATAAGCGCCGTAGTTACCAACTCGATGTTTGGTCCGAAGTCGAAAAGGACTCTTTCACCGAAAGCAAGAAAAAATAAGATAAAAAGAAACGATAGTTTTTTCATTGACTATTCCTCCGAAAGAAGGATGTATTTCCACTCGACTGTATCAGCTGGATTTATTTTCATTTGATCGGCAGCAATTGTTCCCGACTCACCATTTACGAAATAAATCCAAGCCGTTTCGGCAGAGGATGCTTTACCCCCGATTGATTTTACGAATACCCCGAAGTCATATTGCTGAGTTTCAAGAGGAACATTTTCTTTTTCAGAAATACTCTTGAGTACGCTAAGGGCGGTTGAATCGTTTGTTAATTCTATTGAGTAAGTTGAAGGGTTGTCTTCGCCATAATCTATAACCAACGTTGCACTTTTCAAACTAATTTCAGGGGTTGGTGTAGCAACAGGAAGTTGTGTTGGTTGATATTTAGGTATGAGAAAGAAAGCTGTGAGAATAACTCCTGCGGCTGCGAGAACGAAAAGAAAGAATTTTTTATTCATGTTTTCCTGCTACGGGATACCCTTCGACTTTGTTCAGGGCTATAGATTGCTAGTTTTCTGGCTTTAGTACGTTCATGTAAACTAAACGTACCTTACAGTTGCGGCACAGCGTGGGAGTTACACCCATTTCCTTAAACACAATCTCTGAAATCATTATTAAATAAAGCCTTATTCATTGCAAGAGGAATTTTATGCTAACATGATATACGATGGCGCGTTTGACTATTCATGAAAGGGGAGAATATCTTTCAGATGCAGTTTTTGCAGCAAGCGATGGCGTTGTAACAACATTTGCAGTTGTCGCTGGTTCGGCTGGAGCAGGCTTGGATCCTAACATAGTTTTAATTTTGGGATTTGCCAACCTTTTTGCTGACGGTTTTTCGATGTCAGCAGGCAATTACTTAGGAGTAAAAAGTGAAATTCAATACGAAGAGACTAAGGGAAAAGATGGAAGCCAGGAAGGGTCTCCCTTAAAGCATGGGTTTGTAACTTTTTTCGCGTTCGACATCGCTGGTTTGATACCCTTGGTTCCGTTTTTATTTCATATTCAATCTCCTTTTATCGCCTCAACAATATTAGTTGGGTTTTCACTTTTCTTAGTCGGGATTCTTCGAACTATTTACACTAAAAGGAATGTTTTCCAAAGTGGAGTTGAAACATTCACAGTAGGGGGTTTTGCGTCTTTTGTAGCATTTACGGTGGGTTATTTACTTAGAAATTTTGTTCTAAGTTAAGGGGGTGAATATTTATGGCCAAAAAGGATATGCGAATGTTCTCTCAAGTGCTTATGGGTGGGGCAGTAGTTGCTGTTGCACTTGCGGGAGTAGGCTATTTAGGGACTGACATTTGGCTTGCTTCAACTCAGTGGCTCTTGGTTGCGGCTGTCCTTTCTTTATTTGGTTTGTATTTAAAGACGAGTTAATGCTGCGGAAATAGTGCGGAGATAATGCGGGAAAAAAATTGTTTGACATATAGTGTTTGATTTGGTATTTTAAATTCAATGAAAAGAAGGGATATAGTAATTGGTTCAGTGATACTTCTTTTACTTGTGGGTGTAATTTACTGGAATAGAAGAAATCGACGTTTAGAGGAATTAAAGGTTCCCGAGACTCTCACCAAATCAGTCGAGGAAACACTGGAGGATAAATTTAAAATAGAGATACCTGAAGATATCGATAAAGCTGAATTGAAGGACGTTTTAGGGGGAACTGCTTCAGGAATCGCGACTCGCAAATTTGAAAATTCTACATTTACTCACGCAATAATATCAGACTTGGTGGATCCTGAAGATGGAACTTTTTATCAAGCTTGGTTAGTTAGAGGCGAAGAAGGTTCTGAAAATTATTCGGTTATTTCCACAGGACGTCCACAACTTACCAAAGGTGGCTGGACTCTTAGTTTTGAATCAAAGGTAGATTATTCCGACCACAGTAAAGTAATTATCACACTTGAAAAGAAGGCTGATAATACTCCTGAAAAAGTCATTATAGAGGGAAACTTCTAGTTGTTTGTGATATCCTTGAATTAAGTGAAAAGAATAGCTGCCATATTAATTTTATCTTCTTTAATTTTTGTTTCTAGCACGGCTCTTTCTTATGCATCCTTAATAGTCATAGACAATACAGGCAAGGTTGTTTGGAATGTACTGTCTGAAAAAGACGGTCTTGCTCTTGATATTCCTCGCCATTCCTCAATTGAAGTTAAGAAAGCTGCGGAAACAACTCCTCCTTCATCGTCTGTGGTGAGCCTGGAAAGGACTGATGGAAAAGTTAGCCTTCTCGTTTCTTCGGATAATGAAACCAGAGAATTGGACGTCACCGGTTGGCGCAATAACCTTGTTGAGATAGAGGAAAGAGCTGAAGTTCAAAAATTAGTAATTGGAATAAGAGACGATAAGTTTACTCTAAGTCAAAAGGGAGTTAGTGCGGAAACCACTTATCCAGTAAGCGTTGACTCTGAAAGAGCGCAAATCTCCTTGGAAACTCCGAGTGGAGCTAAGTTCATTTCGGTTTTTCCTATTGAAGCAGTAGAGTCGGCACTACGTACGAATTTAATGAATCGAATTACCGAGCCGAAAATCGAAGTATTCGAAAAGGAACAGGAACTCCAATATTCAATTCAAGGAGAAAAGGTGTTTAGTCTCTTTAAGACATATGATTATTCTATACCCGTAACGCTTTTTGTTTCGGCATCAACCGGAGAAGTGCTAGATTTGGAAGCTCCGGGTTGGTTTAAATATATTAGTTTCTTGTTTACTTAAAATGGGGGGTGATGCTAATGCAAAATAAAGGACTGTTAATAATAATTATTTTGGTAGTCTTACTCGTAGGAGGATACTTTCTTTTTGTCGGTAGAACGAAAACTTTGCCGGCTCCTGGTTCCGTTACGAGAGAGGTACCTTTCAATGGAGGTGAAGTCGTGACGAGCGTTAGAGCAGTACAGCTTGAGGGTAAAGAATTTTCATTTACACCCTCAAGTATTTCTGTTAAAGCTGGGGAAAAAGTCCGAGTAAGTTTTACAAATGCCGGTAGTTTTCCTCACAACATAACTTTCGATGGACTTAACGTTGCTTCTGATACAATTTCACCAGGTGAGAGTACAACTGTAGAATTTACTGCAAGCGAGAGCGGGACATTTAATTTCTATTGCAGCGTAGGAAATCATAGAGCTCAAGGTATGGAAGGAAGTTTAGAGGTAGAATAAACCAATAGTCCAATGACCAATGAAAATTCTTTGGAAATTGGTATTTATTTGAAATTGGTACTTATTGGTAGTTATTAAAGTTTATTTTCGAGAGGTGGTGACTTTTATGCAAGTGATTGTTTATACAACCGTAACTTGTCCTTATTGTAAAATGTTAAAGGACTATTTGGAGAGTAAAAATATTACCTATTCGGAGAAACTGGTCGATCAGGATGATGTAGCGAGAGAAGAAATGTCTAAAGTCTCGGGTGGGTTTTTAGGAGTACCTTTTACATTGGTAGTTAAGGATGATGGTACAAAAGGAACTATAATCGGTTTTGACAAAAATAGAGTGAATGAAATGTTGGGTATTAGCTAGCCTAATATGATCTTCGTTAATTTTAAAACTTACGAACAAGGAACCGGTGTTGCTGCTTTGGAGTTGGTGCGAATTTTAGAAGAAATCGCTCATGAAACTCAAGTTAAGATAATTCCCGTTATTCAATCAGGAGATGTAAAAGAAGTCATTCAAATTTCAAAGTTAGAAATTTGGGTTCAACATATAGACCCATATGAGTTTGGTGCCCATACCGGAGCGGTTTTACCTGAAGCAGTTTTAGAAGACGGTGCCATTGGAACTTTTTTAAATCACTCCGAGTATAAATTTAAAAATTTTGAGGATTTAAGACGTGCCAACCAAAGGGCCCTTGAAGTCGGTTTGAAAACTTTAATTTTCGCTGGGGATCTCAGAGAATTAGAAAGGGTTATTGAACTTAGACCCACATATGTTTCTTATGAGCCTCCCGAATTAGTCGGTAGTAAAACTACCTCTGTTTCGGAAACTAAACCTGAAATTATAGCGAAAGCTGTTGCGAAAACCCGCGAAAAAGAGCTTCCTCTTGTGGTTGGAGCAGGTATAAAATCGGCTAAAGATGTTAAAAAAAGTTTGGAGTTGGGTGCAGTTGGGGTTGCTGTAGCATCTGACATTGTTACTGCCAAAGATCCAAGAAAAGAGATTTTGGATTTGGTGGAGGGGTTTAAATGAGCGGAGGAACTAAACAATATATTCGGGCTTTTATGGCAATGATAGGTATCGTGTTGACGCTCACTGGAATTGTGGGCGGCCAATTTTTGGGAGAAGGTTTTATTGCAGGCTACATATTGTTAGCCTTAGGTCTTATATTAATCATCATTCCTGTTATCTGGTGGTACAAAGATTATCAAAAAGGAGTATGAAGGTTTACGTAGGTGCTGACCACAGAGGCTTTGTTTTAAAAGAAAAAATAGCGAAGTGGTTATTTGATTGGGGATACGAATTTGAGGACATGGGTGCGGATCGTTTGGATCCGAGCGATGACTATACTGTTTATGCTGAAAGGGTAGCTTCGATTGTGAGCCGATCTTCCTTTGCCAAAGCAACGGCAGACAAGGGAATACTTTTGTGTGGGAGTGGTGTGGGGGTTGATGTTGTTGCAAATAAATTTGATGGAGTGCGAGCCTCGATTGGAAAGACGGTTGGGCAAGTTAAAGCAGGAAGAAATGATGATGATATGAATGTTTTGGTAATTGCCTCTGATTTTACAAAAGAGGAAGAGGCAAAAAAAATGTTGAAAGTTTTCCTGGAAACCAAGTTTTCAGAAAAAGTACGTTATAAAAAAAGACTTTCCGATATTAAAAAGATAGAAGCCAATAATTAAATTATGATTCAGAAAACAGGAAAACAAAAAATTAGTATAAAGAGAATTTCACTTCTATTATTCATAACTTTATTTCTATTTGGATTTATTTTGTTTTTTCAACTGCCCTGGAGGATTGGTTTTCCCAAAACATGGGCAGTAGATTGCGGATGTCTGGGATTGAAGGAATATTTCGTAGATGACAAAGGGATTAATCGATGCTCATGCTACGGTGTAACTACGTACATCTGGTTAGAATAAGTAATAAAATAACCTATCAATATTATGAATTTTCCAAAATTATCGGACTTGAATGTTTCTGGGAAAAAAGTAATTGTGAGGATGGATTTAGACGTTGCTGAGGATTACACAAGAATAGAAACTGCAAAATCCACTCTGAGCTATTTGATCGAAGTTAAGTCAAAAACTATAATTATTGGACACAAAGGTAGACCCGCCTTCGTCGAGACTTCGGCGGGCAAGCCTGAAGGGTGGAAAGAGCTTTCTTTAGAACCACTTGCTGATGTTATAGGTAGAGTTATAAACAGAAAAGTCGAATTTGTTAGCGACATTGTTGGAGAAGATGCAAAGACTCACTCTGAAAATTTAAAAGAAGGGGAAATTATATTACTTGAGAATTTAAGATTCGACAAAAGGGAGGAAGAGAATGATGAAGAATTTGCAAAACAACTCGCATCTTTCGGAGAAGTCTATGTTAATGAAGCATTTGCCGTATCACATAGAGCACACGCATCTTTAGTAGGAATTCCAAAGTACTTACCTCATGCCGCAGGAATGAGATTTGTTCAAGAAGTTGAACATCTAAGCAGGGTTATCGAAAACCCAGAGAGGCCTTTGGTTTTTCTTATTAGCGGAATTAAAAAAGATAAACTTGAAATGATCAAAAATATAAAAAATCTTGCGGATAAAGTGTTAGTTGCAGGACGACTACCTAAATTTATGGACGAAGATTATCATGATGAGAAAGTTTTAATTGCTCAACTAAATCCGGATAAAGAAGATATAACCATGCGTTCGATTGAAAATTTTGAAGAAGAGATAAAAAAAGCAAAGACAATAGTCCTAGCCGGAGTTATTGGTAAGTATGAAGATGAAGGACATAGGCAGGGAACCAAAAGAGTTTTCGAAGCTGTAGCAAACTCTTCCGCATATAAAGTTGCAGGGGGAGGAGATACGGAGGCTGCCTTAACAATGTATAACTTGCTAAATAAATTTGATTGGATTTCGGTCGGCGGTGGTGCCATGCTTGAATTTTTAGCCAAAGGTACATTACCCGGAATTGAAGCACTTAGAGGGAACTAGCTATTTTGGTTTTTCCGAAGAATTTCATTTTAAGAAGTTTTTCATCATTTGTTAAAAAATAATCATATCTTGCTATAACTATTTTTATGGGAGTGTATAACATTATTAAACTCGATAAAGGTTGTCCTAACTGTGGTGCGATAGTTGAATGGCAGTCAAAGGATCTGGTTATCGACAAGATATATCCGGTTGAAAGAGTTTTAGAAACATTTTCTTTAAACAAAAGAATGAGCGGGGAAGTTCATACTCTTTGTGTTAAATGTAAAACTTGGACGGAGGCGGAAATTAGAAAAGGGAAGTTACGTAATTTTAAACTTACGAAACCAAAGGACTGAAACTTATATTGTTGTAATTAGATCTGCATTTTAGTAAAGTGAAAGTGATATGGTCAAGGTAGGAATTAATGGTTTTGGGAGGATTGGGAGGATCGCATTTCGTATTGCACTTCTTAAGCATACGAATAATTTGGAGGTTGCCGCAATAAACACTTCGGGGAGTATGAACGTGGGTGGTTGGGCGCATCTCGTGAACTATGACACGATGTATCGTAAATATGAAAAAGAAGTTACCTCGGAGAAAGTTAAGGATTCTAAACAGGCTTCAGATGATGATCCGTTAATTGGTTATCTTAAGATTGATAACAAAGACCTGCCTGCCGGCAGGCAGGAAATTCCTATTTTGGCTCAGAAGGATCCAGCAAAAATTCCATGGGAAAAATATGGAGTTGAGGTTGTTATTGAGTCAACCGGTGTTTTTACTGATGAGGAAGGAGCCAAAAAACACGCTCTAGGTGGAGCAAAACGGGTTGTAATTTCAGCTCCGGTCAAAGGAGGAAACGTAGGAACTTACATAATAGGGGTTAATGAGTATAAAGGTGATGCCGAAGTTTTATCTAACTCATCTTGTACTACCAATTGTGTTGCGCCTGTTGCGGCGGTAATGCACGCTAAGTTTGGTATTGAGAAGGCGATGATGACCACAATTCATTCCTACACAGACGACCAAAACTTGCAAGATAACTCGCACAAAGACTTACGCCGAGCCCGTGCTGCTGCAGAAAATATTATTCCCACGACAACTGGTGCTGCTATCTCGACAACAGAGACGATTCCCGAGTTGAAAGGCCTTTTTGACGGAATGGCCCTTCGTGTTCCAACAGCAACTGGTTCGATTACAGACTTTACTTTGGTTCTCAAAAGTAAGGTTACTGTTGATGAAGTTAATCAAGCTTTTAAAGATGCAACCCAAAACCTCCTTTACAAAGGGATTCTTGCTGTTTCTGATGAACCGTTGGTTTCTTCGGATATAGTAGGAAGAGATGAGTCTGCGATTGTTGATTTATCGCTGACGCAGGTGGTTGCGGGAAATTTAGTCAAAGTTTTTGCCTGGTATGATAATGAATGGGGATATGCGAGTAGGTTGGTCGAACAGGTGATAAGAGTTGGACAGAGGTTGGATAGCAAGGAAGCTCCGAGTGATCCGATCACACTCTCGTTTAAAAAAAGAATAAGTTAATGCTAAAGCAAGAACCGAAAGGAAGAAACGACGAACATAAGTTTGACTTCTCCAAAATTACTGACAAAATTTACATCGGTTCCGACTTATGTAAGGGAGGGTTTTGTTTGATTCATGGAGAAGAATTTAAAAAATTAGGAGTTTCGGTTGAGCTAAATTTGAGTCATGAGGAAAATGAACTACCGCCAAGAGATATAGAGACATACCTTTGGCTTCCGGTTGTTGACGGATATGCCCCCACACAAACACAACTTGATATTGGAACGTCGGTAATGCACGAGGCCGTAAAGAACGGTAAAAAGGTTTATGTCCACTGCAAAAACGGTCACGCACGGAGCCCCTCCATGGTCGCAGCCTATTTAATGAGATATGAAGGTTACACCTTGGAGGATGCTGTAAAATTAATAAAAGAAAAAAGGGAAGAGGTGCATATTGAAGATACACAAATAAAGGCCTTACAAAAATTTAGTTCCCATGATTGAAATAATTCCCTCAATACTCACCAACGACCCGGAGGAGGCAAAAGAGTTGATTGCCAGCTGCGAAGGAATAGTTGAGCGGGTGTCGGTAGACATTATTGATGGAAAGTTTGCTGACAATAAGACAATTGATCCGAGCGCTCTTTCTGACATAGATACTAATTTAAAAATTGACTACCAGTTGATGGTTTATGAACCGGTTAATTGGATTGAAAGATGTATTAGGGGGCAAGCAGATAGAATAATAGGGCATATTGAACAAATGAGCGACCAAGTTGAATTTGTAGGTAAAGTGCAGGAAGCGGGTTTGTACGTAGGTTTAGGGTTGGACATCGATACATCTGTAGCCAAAATTGATCCAACCATTTTGACGAACCTTGATGTAGTTCTGGTTATGAGTGTTGCAGCTGGTTTTGGTGGACAGGAATTTGATAAACGTGCACTAGGAAAAATAAGAGAACTTGATGAGATAAGAGTACGTGACGATACACCTTATAAAATTCATGACGACGGTGGTATTACACTGGATTCGATTTATAATGTACACAGAGTAGGTAGCGATGAAGTATCGATTGGAAGGAGAATATTCGAAGGTGATTTAGCAGAGAATTTAAAGAAATTTCAAAAAGCAGCGCACGGATTAGGCACTAGAGACTAGGCATTAGGAACTAGTTTTTTCTTCTAGTCCCTAGTTACTATTGCCTAGTGCCTAAATACTATGGACGATCATTTACCAAGGCCATTAATCAAAAACATAGCTTTATTTGGAGACGCAAGCGTCAAAAGTGATAGTCCTTTATATAAACAAGCCTTTGATGTGGCTAAGCTTGTTGCGTCCGAAGGTTACACGATAGTCAACGGTGGCGGACCGGGAGTTATGGATGCGGCAACACACGGAGCGGAAGAAGTAGGAGGAGAAACTTTAACTGTGACTTTTTATCCCGAAAACGCACCAGGTTTCGAGGGAAGGTATGTTGGTAATATTCCCGATAGGGAAATTGTAACAACTAACTATATCGACAGAATGTTTAAACTACTGGAACATGCCGATATGTTTATTATTTTCAAAGGAGGTAGCGGAACTATGAGTGAGTTTGGGACTGCTTGGGTTTTGGCAAAACTTTATTACGGGCACCACAAACCATTTATTTTGTACGGCAGGTTCTGGCGCGATATTATAAATGCATTAAAGAGTAATTTGAATTTGGATAGAGCTGAGCTTGATGTTTTTGAGATTGTTGAGAGAAAGGAAGATATTATGCCGACTATACACAAATTTGAACACAGACTTTCCGAAATCGACCACGCGCATTGTAAAGTTTGTAAAGAAAAAGCATTCATGACGTAAACGTAATTTATGTTGATGCCTGATGGTTTACTAGATAGTCTAGGTATTTTGCTGATTTATTTATTAATATTCGTCGCAGGAATTATTTTTCTGGTTGCTAGATTACTTACAAGAATTATAAACATTCACAATAATAGTAAACAAAAATTAGTTGTTCCTCAAAAGCTATATGTTTTACTAGTAATTGCGCTTGTTATTATATTGTTATTATTGTGGACACCTTATCAACAATGACACTGAAAGAGCTTCAAACCAAAGCAAATGAGATTCGGGAAGATATTATAAAAATGCTTCTTGAGGCCGGGAGCGGGCATTCTGCGGGGCCACTCGGAATGGCAGATGTTTTTACCGCTTTATATTTTGAAATATTGAATCAAAAACCCGAGGATCCCTTTTGGATTGAGCGAGATAGACTCTTTCTATCAAACGGACATATTTGTCCTGTTCGATACACGGCTATGGCTCATGCAGGGTATTTTCCAAAGTCGGAGTTAATGACTTTAAGAAAGCTAGGGAGCCGACTTCAAGGTCATCCAGAAAGAGAGAGACTTCCGGGAGTTGAAACAACATCGGGTCCTTTAGGGTCCGGTTTGGCTCAAGCCACAGGATACGCCTACGCATCGCGGATGGATGGGAAAAAGTTCAGAGTTTATTGTGTCTGTAGCGACGGTGAGCACGACGCGGGCAACCACTGGGAAGCAGTGATGTTTGCAGGAAAAAATAATTTAAATAATTTAACTGCGATAGTTGACAGGAATAATATCCAAATCGATGGCTATACAGAAGATGTAATGCCTTTGGAACCTTTGAAAGAGAAATACGAAGCATTTAACTGGCATGTATTAGATATCGACGGCCATAACATTGAGGAAGTAATCGACGCCTGCAATCACGCAAAAGCAGTATACGAGAATCCTACAGTAATTATTGCCCACACAATTCCGGGAAAAGGAGTTTCGTTTATGGAAAATTTACCCGAGTGGCATGGAAAACCACCAAATCCTGAAGAGGCTAAAAAGGCATTGCATGAGTTAAGGACATTAGGAGGTAAAATCAAAAGCGAACATGAATAAGAAATTTCTATTAACTATTTTGGTAATTTTATTAGCTGTTTGGCTATTGGTCTATCTGACTTATGAGGTTCCAATTGATTGTTTTCCCACGATTGGATCTGAATCGTTAACCAAAAGCCTTATAAAAATTTTCTTTCGAACAAGATGTGTCACCTTTTAACATATGGATAATTCTGACCTTTCTTATAAAAAAATAAATTCTGTAAAAGCAATTATTGAGAATCCGGAAGAGAAGATTCTTCTTATTCAAGAACCCGAGACCGATGAATGGATGCCTTTGCATTGGGGATTACCGGGTGGGAGGCCAAAAGTAAAGGAGTCGCTGCATGATGCTTTTAAAAGGACATTACAAGAAGAAATCGGAGTTGATATAGAACCATTAGGAATTTATCGAATTGAAGAACTTTTACATGACGACAGGACTGTTTTAATGTTTATTGCTGTTGCGAAGGTATTCGGCGAGGTTGATATAAAGGGAAGAATTAAAACATTTAAATGGGTTACAGCAGAAGAAATTGAAAAAATGGATACTTTGGAATTTACTGCTTTTTATGCAAAGAAGCTTTTATTGGATTATTTAGCCGGAAACAGAGAGTACATCGATTTCAATTTAGTCGAAACGCAACAATATTACGACTTGGACGAGAATCCTGAGTTTCAAAAATGGTTGGAATCAGGGAAGAAAAATGTTAAATCCTCAAGCTAAACTATCGAATAAGATTTTTTCTCAGGATATTGAGCAAGTTCCTACTCGAAATGGATATGGTGAGGGGCTGGTAGAGGCGGGAGAGAAAGATGAACGAGTGGTTGCGCTTTGTGCGGATTTGACTGAGAGTACGAGAACGGAATATTTCAAAAAGGAATTTCCTGATCGTTTTATTGAAGTTGGGGTTGCAGAGCAGGCTCTCGCTACGATTGCGGCAGGAATGGCAAATTATGGGAAAATTCCTTTTATTTCTTCCTATGCTGCATTTTCACCTGGACGTAATTGGGAGCAGATCAGAACTACAATAGCTTTAAATAATGTACCGGTTAAGATTGCTGGAGCTCATGCTGGCATTTCGGTTGGTCCCGACGGCGCGACACATCAGCAGCTTGAGGATATCGCGTTGATGCGCGCAATGCCAAATATGATTGTGATTGCTCCGTGTGATGCAATTGAGACCCGTAAGGCGACATATGAAGCTGCATTTAATGGAAAGCCAACTTATATTCGCTTTGCGCGTGAGAAGACGCCTGTTTTTACAACAGAGAAAACTCCTTTCAAAATTGGGAAAGCAGAAACTTTTTGGGAGTCAAAAAATTCACAAGTTGCCATAATTGCATGTGGCCCGCTAGTCTATGAAGCCCTTTTGTCTGCAAAAGAACTTGAAGAAACGGGTATAGAATCCGAGGTTATTAATTGTCACACTATAAAGCCGATAGACGAGAAAGCGATAATTTCAGCCGCAAGAAGGTGTGGGGCAATTGTTTCTGTAGAGGAACATCAGATCAGTGAAGGATTGGGTTCGGCAATAGCTGAAGTTCTAACCCGCAACTACCCTGTTCCGATGGAATACATCGGCATGCCGAATTCGTTTGGAGAATCAGGTGAACCCGACGAACTTTTGGAAAAATACAAGATGAAGTCTAAAAATATAGTAGAAGCTTGTAAAAAAGTAATTAAAAGGAAAAATAGTTAAACTTCAGGCACTAGGCAATAGAGACTAGGCACTAGATATGGTTAGATCTTATAAGCAAAGCTTGCAAGACATAAAGTCTTATAAAAATTTAATTGTTTGGCAAAAGGCTTTTGAACTTTCACTTTTAATCTACAAAATTACAAAGGGTTTTCCAAAAGAAGAATTATATGCATTGACATCTCAAGTGAGAAGAGCAGTAATTTCTATCCCATCAAATATTGCTGAGGGTTATTGTAGACAAAGAAAACTTGAGTACATTCAGTTCTTGCAAATAGCCTTTGCTTCAGGTGCTGAATTAGAAACGCAGCTGTTAATAGCAAAGAATTTGAATTATATTTCTGCAGTTGATTTTAATAAAGCAAACTCTTTATTAGAAGAAGTAATGAAGATGCTTAATTCTTTGATTTCTAAGATCAAAACTAGTGCCTAATGCCTAATTTCTATTGCCTAAAGTTTGGGTTGCGATTTTCTTTTTTTCAACCACCGACGAAGAAGTACAAAAAGGATAAGAGCTGGAAGCCAAATTACCGCGTAAACTCCTACCCAAATTCCGAGTGTCGCCATACCCCTCAAAGTTCCCACGAGAGATCGTACTGCGAGCTTAAAGATTACTCCGGGTCTAAAGGTTTCACTTGGTTGGTAAGGAAGGGCTATTTCATCAGTAGAAAGATAAATTGTTAGTTTTGCAAGTTGGGCATTTTTCTCTAAAGCATCTTGCTGGCCTTTCAGAGCATCAATTTGATTTTGATAATTCAGTATTTGTTGAGTGAGGTTTGTAATTTCGGTAATTTGAGTTGCTTGATCAAGAATTGTCTCGAGCCTTGCCTTTGTTCTTTCAAGCTGTGCAATTCGAGTATCAATATCAACATATTGATCTGTAACGTCTTGACCAACTAGATTTTCCGAAACGACCTTAACGGATAAAGAATGAAAGTAATCTAATGCTTCTTCTAGGTCTTTTGAAGGAACTCGGACAACAACAGTTGCAGTAGGTGCGTCCTGTGGGTTAGATACATTTGACGAAACCATATAACCACCTTTTTGTTGAGCGTAGGAAACAATTTTATTACGGATATCGGTAACGTCCTCAACTAGAAGTGAAAGGTTTGATTCTTGTACAACGAGCCGATCTTTAACGTCAGGTTGGGGGGAATAGTCTGTGGGCGGGTAAATATCAGGTACACCAATTCTTCCGATTCCCGACACCGGTGCCCCCGCGAGTGGTGAGAGTCCTACTCCTTCGTTTTGTTTGGTCATGCTCGGAGCATCGAGTGAAAGAGTGTCCGCACCAAAAAATATATTAACTAGATTTAAAAGAAAGTAGCTAACTACCAGGAGAACTACGGTCAAAAATTTATTGTGCTTAACCCACTCGATGATTTTCACCAATATAATTATGAGTATTTATTGTAATGCTTGTCAATGCTCTTAACCACGCCATTCGCAGTCGGTGGTACCATCGGCATTGCCAAAGTTTTGAGTTGAAGAGTTGTATATATCTACAGTCTCGCAATCTTCTTTTGTAGTTTTGTTATAACATTCATCCGCATATGCCTCACTGGCAGTCAGCTCTGGTCCGGATTCAATTGCAAATTTCGGAATACATTGGTTCAAATTCTGATTGTTATTACTTGGTTCTTCTAATGAGGATTCTAAAAGCTTTTTCTCCTCGGGAGATAAAGGTTGGATAAATTGCTGGCCACTTTTAGTTACGCAAACCGCAGGGTAACTTTCGCGAATTATACTGCCTTTTGATTTTATACACTCCTCATAAGTCGTGACAGATTTTGGTTTATTAGTCGCACTATACGCAATAAAAAAAGCTATCACGAAAAGAACAATCAAGAGAGAGAAGGTCAGGATGATAGAAGTATAGATCGAGTTAGGAGGACTTTTCCTCTGAACAGGAAGTTTTACCTGTTGCGTCTTTGTGTCAGGAGTTAAAACTGATGGACCTTTGGTAGAAGGAATATTCGTCATTTCTCATCTCATTATTATATATTTAGGTAATACTTTCAATGTTGGAGTCAGTATTTAAGCAAATAATCAATTATAAAAAACATATTAAGAAGTGTAAAAAAGAAAGTTATCAATATTACATACCTTTCCTTGATTATTTTTGATGACTTTTCGATTATTGAAGCAAGACCAAAAGATAGAAGAGGATATGTAGTTATCATCATTCGGATGCTATAAGATCCGCCCTGGTAGAAAGCACTCCAGGAAGAGATAATATACGTTTGTAAAAGGAAATAAAATATTGCGTAGACAGAGATAATCTTTAACTTTTTTTTGATAAGGAAAAGCCCGAGAAAAGAAAGAAGGATAATGGGAGTTAAAGTAAATAAACCATTCTGACCATTAAAAAGAACATGAAATATTTGCGGATTGCCAAGATTGAAACCTTCCTCTAAGTATGGACTACTCCAGAATGTTCCAAAAATCTTTCCCCAAAAGTATATTTGAGGAAAGAATCCTATTAAAAATCCTGTAGAGAGTAGCAAGTAGCTGGTAGCAAGGAATTTAAAAGATTGTTTAGATTTTAAAAAGATTTCTAAGATAGGAATTATCAGAATCAAGGCGTCCTGAGTACGGACAAGTCCTGCGACTCCACCGAGTAATCCCAAAATTAGATAATAATATTTGTCTTTTTTGTGTTTAAAAAAGTAATAGAGAAAGATAGATGAAACAAAAAATGAAGCAGCGTGGGAGTTTATTGGTTCTAGCGCAATATAGAAAAAAAGATTTGTGGTCCCAAAGAGGGCAAGAGAGGTTAAAAGCGATACTTTTTCAGAGAAGTAGCCTTTCAAAAGTTGGTACAAAAAATATAATCCCAGTAAACCAAGCAGTACGCTACTTGTTGCGACTGCTATTTGATAAACAATACCAAACCCCGAAGTATCAAAAGGGTTCAATGCATTTGAAAAACCGTCAGCTACAAAAAGAGCGGGTATCCAAAAAAATGAAACTCCTGGAGGATATTTATTCCATACATATTCAGCATTTGTATAAACCGGTTGCATATTAAAGTGTTCATATTCATTCGCAAATTTGATATCAAAATCTTTTATAATCGATCGCGTTGTCATGTAATAAAACCTCGCATCGGCAAAGATTGTAGTTTTGGTATATGTAGTGTGAAACAGGAAGACCACTAACGAAAAAAGAAACAATGTTGGAAAAAGAAGTTTTTGACTAAAAAAGTTGTCCACGGATAAATATTTTATATTTCTTTTGGTGATTTAATAGTACATTGTCGGAAACGATTAAACATGGTAAATTGATTGATATGAACGAAGCTGCATTAAGAGATACTGCAAAAGAACTTGTTGCACCTGGGAAGGGTATTTTGGCTGCCGATGAATCTACAGGAACAATTAAAAAGCGCTTTGACACAATTGGAGTTGAATCAACTCCCGAAAACCATAGAATTTACAGGCAGCTTCTTTTTAAAACTCATGGCGCTGAAGAATTCATAAGCGGTGTAATTTTGTACGATGAGACAATTCGTCAACAAACAGACGAGGGAGTTCCTTTTGCTAAGTATTTATCGGATAAGGGAATTATTCCAGGAATAAAGGTAGATGAAGGTGCGGTTGATATGGTTAACTTTTCCGGCGAAAAAATTACCGAAGGATTGGATGGACTTCGCGGGCGACTTGGTGAATATAAAGAACTAGGAGCCAAATTCACAAAATGGAGAGCAGTTATAAGTATGGGGGACGCTATACCAACCGACGTCTGTATCAATATGAATGCAGAACTCCTCGCCCTTTTTGCTGCTTATTCTCAGGAAGCAGATCTGGTTCCGATTGTTGAACCTGAAGTTCTTATGGATGGAACCCACGATATTCAAAAAAGTGAGGAAGTTACATATAAGACACTAAAAAGTGTTTTTAAAAAATTATCCGAATATAAAATTTATTTTCCCGGTATGCTTCTTAAACCCAACTGGGTTCATCAGGGAAAAGATAATCCCGATAAAGCTAATGATAAGCAAATTGCAGAGGCAACATTGAAAGTCTTGAAAGAAGTTATTCCTCCTGATGTTCCGGGAATAGTATTTCTTTCTGGAGGCGACAGCCCGGAAGAGTCAACGGGTCATTTAAACGCGATGAATGAAATGGATGATGTAGCCTGGCAGCTCTCTTTTTCTTTTGGCCGAGCTTTGCAAGAGCCGGTTTTGAAAGCCTGGAAAGGTGATCCTGCAAATATTGAATTAGCACAAAAGGTATTTTATAAAAGAGCGAAACTAAATTCTTTAGCCCGATCAGGAAAATACGAAGGGGAAATTGAGGAAGAGAATGGGAAATAAACTTGAATTACTTTCAATTGGTGATGTTTCTTGGGATGTATTCATAACTCCGACTGAATCTGAAGCATTGTGCACACTTGACGACAAGGAGTGTCTTATTTGTTTTAGCTACGGAGAAAAAATTCCCGTTAAGAATCTTGAGTATTCTTTGGGTGGAAACGCAGCAAATAATGCGGTCGGTGCAAAGCGTTTAGGAATAAAGGTAGGTCTAGTTACAACTCTTGGAGGAGACAGCACGGGTAATTTGATTGTCGAAAAGTTGGAGAAAGAGGGAGTTAACATGTCATATGTAGTTCAACAGCCGACCGCCGGAACAAACTATTCAACGGCAATCAACTATGGTGGGGAGAGAACGATTTTTACTTATCATGCGCCCAGGTCGTACGAATTTCCAGTCAAACTACCAGTAGCAGACTGGATCTATTTAACTTCAATGGGAGAGAGTTTCCAGCCTTTTTATAATCACCTTGTTGATTTTATTCATAAAAACTCTGGGATTAAGCTTGCATTCAATCCAGGTAGCCGTCAAATGAGGACTGGGGTTCAGGCTTTAAAACCTGTTTTAGAAATCACTCATATAATTTACGTTAATCGCGAAGAGGCAGAAAAGTTAACTGGGATGGAGGATTCTCACGGAGCAGAAAAAGAACTTTTACAGAATTTATCAGATCTTGGACCAAAAATTTCAATCATCACGGATGGGAGTAATGGTTCATTTCTATATGAGCGCCAGAGTAATAAGTATTACAAGGCCGGTGTTTTGCCGGTTGATGCTTACGAAAGAACAGGTGCGGGTGATGCTTTTGGCGCAGGTTGTCTTTCGGCCATAATTAAAGGTAAAGACTTCGCTACAGCTCTACTTTGGGGTACAGCAAACTCAGCTTCAGTTATTGGATATGTAGGTTCGCAAAGGGGTTTATTGAGAGAGAGTGAGATGCCACAATGGTTGGAGAGAGCAAAAAGTAGCGAAGTAGGAGTTGTTGAAATGTAGTAAGTAGAATGTAGATAGTAGTATGGGTTAAAGTAAAACACGTGTGCATACTACATACTACTTGCTACGTGCTACAATTTTAAAATGAAGATTTTTGTAACCAGAAAATTTCCGGGAACAGCCCTTGATAAACTTAATTCTTCTGGTCATGAAGTTGAAGTATCACGATTTGATAGGCCACTTTCCTCAGAAGAACTTTTGGAAAAGGGTAAAGGTGTCGATGTACTCCTGACACTTCTTACAGACAAAATAAACGGAGAGGTAGTTGATGCAATTGGACCACAACTAAAGATTGTGTCAAATTATGCTGTTGGATTTGACAACGTTGTAGTTGACGAATTGACTGACAGGGGAGTTGTGGTTGTCAACACGCCATCCGATGAAGTAAATGAGGCTGTAGCTGAACACACTTGGGCTTTAATGCTTGCACTGGCTCGAAGGATTGTTGAGGCAGATGAGTCAGTTAAAAGAGGTGCATATAAAGGATGGGAGCCGAATATATTTTTAGGAATAAATATGACAGGCAAGACTTTAGGAATTATCGGACTTGGAAGAATTGGTACTATGGTTGCTGAACGGGCAAAGGGATGGAATATGCGGGTTTTATACAATAAAAGATCTAGGGATGAGGAAGCGGAAGGGAAATACGGAGTTGAGTTTGCAGAGTTTGATAATCTTTTGGCTGAGTCCGACTTTGTAACACTTCATGTTCCATTGACTGATGAGACAACACATATGATCAATAAAGATAGTTTGGGGAAAATGAAAAAGGGAGCATTGTTGGTTAACACTGCAAGAGGCCCAGTTGTTGATGAGCATGATTTAGTTAATGCGTTAAGAGACGGACGTTTGGGGGGAGCGGGATTAGATGTTTTTGAAACAGAACCAAATGTTAATCCGGAGCTGGTCGGAATGGAAAATGTAATCCTTACACCCCACATCGCCTCGGCTACATGGGAAGCGAGAGAAAAGATGGGACGAATGGCTGTTGACGCTATTCTTGATACCCTAAGCGGCAAAAAACCTGGAAATATTGTTAACGAAGAAGTCTGGGAAAAGCGGAGAAAATAGTTATTTTCGATCAATAAATATCTTCTAATATTTTTGTGCTTTGAATTTCAGTTGAAGAACGTACATAAGGAGCCGGAGAGAGGATTATCGAGAAAATATTTTTTAAATGTAAGCTGCGATAGCCTACTTTCTCGATTTTTCCTTCTCCGGCTCCTCTGGGGTTTAATTACCCAGTTGATATTTCAGTTGTTGGGTTTCTGGCAGCCATCGACCCAGTTGTCGATGGTCATGAGGCCTCCACACTCGCCGGTAGAATAGGTCTCAGCGTCGAAGCTGAAACCATACTCAATGGAGTTATTGAAGAACCAGAGTTTCCCCTGATCGTCAAACAACACCATCACCCGACCGGTTAGTTCTCCTGGGTTGTAGTGCTTTGCAGAAGCACTCTGGTTGTAAATGTAGGCGGCGATCTTAGTGCCGATAGGAGGACTAACGCTAGCACGCAGGTTCAATGGGCCTTGATCTGTCTCGATCTTCATAAAGCTGCCATCATAGACCCATCCCGTGATGGTTGCGAAAAACGGATCGACCTCGGCGTGCCGCCAGCGCTTCTGTAGCAATTCCCAGTCTTGAGGTAGGATATCCCGAGCAGGGCTAACGTTAATCAGCCGGAGATTGGCGAGGTCTTTGCGTGTGCCTCCTTTATAATCCTTCCAATCCGCGATGTTCCAAATGGTGTATGGATCAACGTAAAGCGTTTGGCCGACTTCTGGAGTGAAGCCCCTTGAGTAGCAATGTTCTTCCTTGGTGCAGGCCCGGCTGGTCATCAGGTTGTCGTCACTGATTTTAATTAACGAGCCATCCCGTCGCTGAAAAGTATAACCATCTTCCCATTCCCACGTTACTCTCCATAGGGTATTTTCGTAGTTCGGGAAGGTACCGCGATATTGATCCGCATCGGCTTCGAACTGAGCCTGAACAATATCCTCTGCCAGGCCTTTATTCATTCCACCGGCGATCAGACGACTGAGGTTGTCCTCATACATCCAGCTCACATCCTCCCAAAGATAGGTCTCGGTCCAAGTAGCGGGGACAGTGCGGGAGAATTTATGAACTGCAACCACCTCCAACTCTTCACCAGAGACCCACTCGATATCTGCTGGGAGAGTATATGTTTGCCGCTCGTAAGACGGTAGCTGGCTGATCGGGTACATGAACTGGACCATAAATTGGTTGACTCTTATGATTATCTCCTCGTCGCTGATAGCTACGTTGATGTTCCAAGTGAGAGTCTTTGCCCCATCCCATTGATAGGTGACCAACATTGGTTCACTGGACAGTTCATCAGCAGTAAAGACTTGTTGTGCGTTCGGGTTGGTCAGTGGAACGTCATTGTCGTATGCCCACCCGACCTGGTTGTAAACCAGACTGTCTTGCTGCCAGAAGATCCCCATCTGCGGGATTGACGTATAGCTGTCGCGATCAATGTGAATCTCGGTCGGAATCGGATCAACGGTTCTGGTGTACCAAACACCATTGACACGGAAGTTGTGCACTCCGTAGGTAAGGTACATCCAGAAGTTTGCCTCTTCTTCAAACTTGCCAATGATTTCTGCCGAAATCACTTCGCAAGATCGATTTTCCTGCTCGCTGCAATAAACCACATTAGTGGCTTCTTCCTGCGCGTAGGCAGGGTGTGCAGCCGCGGCCAGTGCTGAAATCAGCACTATAAGGGCCATTAAGACACGCCAAATAAGGTTGTTTTTCACGCTTCACTCCTTGTGAAAACTATGTTCCTTTGAGTGCCATTTGCACCTTGCGGTACATTTAGCTAACGGTACTTTAGCTTCAAATAGGCAGGGGATTGGCGACCCCACTTGTCCGCCTCACTGAAATTTGAGTTCAATCCAACTTCGTATATCACCATATGCAAAGGTTATTCGCTCAGTTACGGGCGCCTCGCAGTGATACACAAACCTAGGATTAGGCCAGCCATTACGCTGATTCTTCCCTCAAATTTAGTAGCGGGATGACTCCTACTATTAGGTTTAGTCTCCGTTCTCACAGGAACCCGGAACGGATATCAGATGTTAGATATCGGATATAAGCTTTGGGTTCCTGTGAGTTGAATTCAAAGAAACTTCTTCCAACAACTGAATTTTAAAGTGCTAAATTGCTTCGAGGGAAAAATTAAGAAAGCTTTTTTCCTAGTTTTTCTAATAAAAAAGCGCCTTTTTAGAGGCGCTTTCCCAGTTACCAATAACCAACAAATAGAATTGATTTACCTCTAAAGCAATTACCTGTTTTTAGGTTGAGTTATTATCCTATAACGCATGAAATTTTGCCCGACAAAAAGTGGACAAAAAGTGGACAAATTAGCTTTAAGTGAGAAAGGTACTATTTTTGTGTTAATATTCTTTCAGATATGGGATTTTATTCGCAGGAACTTTATAAAGACTTTGAGAGAAATCTTTTAAAAAATGTAAAGCTTGCTTCAAATCTTATAATTTTGACGGTTCCGGGTTTGGGAGCCTCTTACTTTATCCGAAAATTTTTGGAGAAAAACAAGAATTTAAAAATTTCTTATATTACCAAAGAAAACGATACTACTAGTAATTATAATATTCTCGATCTCAATTTCGACAAGGTAAATAATGCCTTGCAAATAGCAGATGAGTATTTTCAGAAAGCGGCACTTTCGCAAAAGTTTGCTTTAGTAGTTAATACACCCTATATTTTGGAAGAAGAGACTTTTAAATCAAGTTACCTTTCAAGCCATCTCTATTCCACTTATTTTTTTAAAGCAAGGGAAATGAAGGATTCTGACATTTTTGCTCTAGAAATAAACAAAAATCTAAGCAAAGAGAATCTTGAAGAGATTTTTAAATTAAGTGGAGGAATCGGAAGGTTTATCAAATTTTTTGCAATTAACACAGATCTTTTAGAAAAAGATTACGATGCAATTTTAGATAATCGCAGTTTTAATAAAGTTCTTTCACCAATTGTTGAAGTTATCAAAAGATGTAATGAAGAGATTTTAAAAGAGATAAATTTAAAGGATTCTCAAGTTTTTAAAAGCGAACTCCTTAAAAGGTATTTTGAACTTCATCCATCAAGGTCTCTTTTAGATATAAAGGTAAATGTGGACTTAAGTTATAGTGAGAACGGAGAACTGTCCAAAGCCAGATTCATAAAGGTTGAGAAGTTGATCATAGAAGAAGCACTAAGAAGTGAAGGAGTAGTTACTAAGGAAAAGGTGGCAGATTTTAAATGGGGAAAAGGAAGTTATGACGAGTATTCCGATCAAGCTATTGGGAAGACAGTTCAAAGATTGAATAAGAAGCTTTTAGCATACGAGTTATTACCAATCAGAAATGTTGGTTATAAATTAGTTAAAAAATGAGCGAAGATCAATTAGATACTGAAACCCATAAAGCTACAACTCAAACATGGAAGGTGGCAGAAGAGTCTCCTGTAACTGTACTTGAGACAGTTAACTTTCCTGATGGTACCAGTATTCTAAGACTTCCTGATAAAGACGGAAAACCAATTTACTTTCCAAGTTACAGAATAAGTGTTGAACGTCCAGACGATTTGTTGCCGGGCAAGAGACACGAAGTGTTGAAAGATATTGGGAGATCTGACGTAGTGATTCGTGGAAATTTATCAAAAGAGCAATTAGAGAGATTGGATTATGCCCTGGATGATTTAAAGCTTCCTACCATTTTGGCAGTACACGCAGCATTAAATACCGATTTAGACTTGAAAAGTTACCAAAAGCCAAACAAAGATGTGCCTATTCCCGTAACATTGGCTATGTTAGGACGACCCGGGGTCGGCAAGTCGTTTATGAGTGGTCTTTTATCCTACAGAGAAGGTTACTCAATTATTAACCTTGATTCTTCTTCTGGTTTTTCCTCTGAGAGGTATAGAGAATATTTTGAAAAAAATGCAAAAGGAAAAGACTTGTCGGTTGAGAAAGCTTGGGGTTTGGCAAACGAAGTAAGGAGTAAGGAAGAAAGTCATAAACCCAAAGTAGTCAATACTCTCAGGAATATGCTTGATATTGAATTGAGACAGTTGTTGGGGAATCCTGAAAGGTATTCGTTATATTTAGTTGATATGCCGGGAATGCCTGGGACATATAATTTTGGTACTGGAAGAAGTCATGGAAAGGAAAGAAAATTTGATTTATTAGATTTGGTTGCCAGGGAGTCCTGTGAATCCGGCGTCATAAGTAGTCATCAGCTCACGATGGAACCGGTTTTCGAGGGAGTGGAACCTCATATGGAACGTAAACTTCGATGGATAAAAGATGAAGTGGTAGGTAAAAATATGGCAATTTGGCGGGAGATGAGACAGGATTTCGTTGACGCCGTAAAACAAAGGTCCTCATAAGCTATTCTTTAACTTAAGTTTTTCTTTCGACTTTGAATCCTCCTTTGCTACAATGAACTATAAACTATGGCGTTATTTAAAAGGAAAAAAGATGTGGAAGATTATGAAGATGAAGATTCTTCCTACGATGAAGCTTCCACCTACGCTAGGGCTTCGGCGGACGGGTCGGAGGATGAGGGGAGAAGAAGGAGACGGCGTCTCAGTGATAGAGAATTTAAAGATTTAAAATCAGAGTACAGAAAAAAACGTAAAGAGCCAAAAAAACCTTGGGGGAGGAAAGAAAGATTATTTGTTTTGACTGCAATCCTTCTGACTGCCGGGACGTCGGGAATATTGGCGTTGTCCGCCCGTTCGTGGAAACTTCCCAGACTTCCGAGATTGAAGGTACCCAGTATATCAGTTCCCTTTTGGGGAGAAGAGACAATAATTATTGAAGGAAATAGGCTTGATCAAGAAAAAAGCGAACAGGTTCAGAAGGAGTTTAATGAGAAAACAAAAGATTTGTCAGGGATTTACGGACTTTATGTTATCAGCCTCTCTAATGGATTTTTCTATGGAGTGAATGACGGCGAGGTTTTTCAAGCAGCTTCCTTGATCAAGCTTCCTGTCATGGCCGCGATGTATAAAGAAGCCGAGAACGGGAATTTAAATTTGGACGATAAATACACGTTAAAAAAATCGGACAAAGTTGCTGGGTCTGGAAGTTTGTACGGAAAACCAGCGGGTTATCAAGTAACTTATAGAAACTTAGTTGAACTTATGGGAAAGCAATCCGACAACACAGCGTTTAATATTATCCGGAAACTACTTGGCGATGAAAAAATTAATGATTTAATACGTTCAACTGGAATGGTTGACACTTCTCTGGAGGAGAATGAGACGACTCCGAGGGATATTGGTATCTTTTTTGAAGAACTTATGAAAGGAAATATTGTTTCGACTAATACGCGCGATAAAATTTTAGAAAGTCTTACGGATACAATCTACGAAGATTGGTTGGCAGCTGGTATTCCTGAAGGAACCCGCGTAGCTCACAAATATGGGCGAGAAATCCATGTCGTGAATGATGCTGGAATTGTATTCTCCGACAACCCATTTGTAATTGTAATTATGAGTAAAGGCGTTGTCGAAAGAGAAGCTGATAGTGTGTTTCCTGAATTATCAAAATTGGTTTTTGATATGGAAACTAACCAGCCTTCTAATTAGTTACTGGGTTTCTTCTTTTTACCAAAGCGTGATTCCAGAAGTCTGTCTATGATCGAAGCGGGATTATAGATTTGAGTCTCTCTTATTTCCTGATTTTTATCTTTTTCTTCTTCGTTCTTTCCACCGACCTCCTCAGGACCTTCGGCTTTCTCAAACCACTCAGGGCTACAGGCCTTATCGGGTTTGTTATCCTCCAAAAACCATTCCTTTTTGGTCGGGCAACCTTCGCAAGCTAGAGTTCCTGTGTATGGACAGATGGGAAGTTGAACTAGTTTGGGCGGAATCGGCCAATCATTGTTTAACTCTTCTGACAAAAGTGCCGACATAATCTTATTCCAAATGGGGGTAGCCCCTGTTACACCTGAAGCAATCCGTGCCATTTCAGAATTATCGTTGTTACCTACCCACACCGCCACGACATATTTTTGGGTATAACCGATAGCCAAATTATCCCTGAAGTTGTTGCTTGTACCTGTTTTTACCGCAACCTCACTATGTTTTGGAATTATCAAAAGTGAGTTGGACCCAAACGACGGGGAACGGGCTTGGTTATCTTTCAAAATGTCGGTGATGATAAAGGCAACTCTATCGTCAATAACTCTCTCACCCTTGCAGGAAGAGATTTCTTTTATGTTTAATGTGGCGGAGTCGGATGAAGAGGCTTGGGCAATCATTGGTTCGTCCTTTTCCTCGCAGGAAAATTCTTCTACAATTTTTCCTTGATGATCGGTAATTTTTAAAACCGATCTTAGTTCTGGCCTTACCCCGTAATTAGCTACGCTAGCATATACGCGTGCTAGGTCAATTAATCTCACCTCGCCGCCCCCCAGGGTCAAAGATAAACCATAATTATCGGGATTTTCCCAAGTTGTTATACCCATTTTTTGTCCCATCTCAACCATGTTTTTAACTCCATAAGAAGCGAGTACTTTTACGGCAGGAATATTTCGACTTTCTGCAAAAGCACTTCTTAGAGTAACACTGCCTCTGTATTGTCCTTCGTAGTTTTTGGGAGTGTAAGGCGGCTGTCCTTCTACCAAAAACGTAATAGGAGAATCATTAATCACACTTCCCGCAGTTAAACCATTAGAAAGAGCATAGGCATAATTGACGACCTTGATTGAAGAACCAGGGGATTGGAGGGTAGTTGTAATATTTACATTTCCGTCATGCTCTGTGTCAAAGTAGTTCTTTGAACCAACCATTGCCAAAATCTCGCCTGTTTGGGGATCAAGAATAATTACGGCGCCGTTTGTCACATTTAATTTTGAGAGTTTTTCTACTTCTTCCTTAACAATTTGTTCTGCCAACTCCTGAATTCGATAATCCAATGAAGTTATTACTTCTAGCCCACCTTTTTCTAGGACCTCTTTACCGTATTTTTCTTCCAAAATTTGTCTTACATAAAAAACAAAATGGGGCGCTTTTATTTCAATTTGATTTTTAGCAAATTTGATTTCCTCTTTCTCGGCCTGCCTTTGTTGTTCTTCGGTAATAAACCCATTTATTCTCATTAGATTTAGAACGTCTTTTTGACGGGCAAAAGTTCCTTTTGGGTTTTCACCATATGGAGAAAAACTAGAAGGACTTTTCGGCAGTCCGGCTAAGATTGATGCTTCGGCTAGAGTTAAATCCTTAACGTCCTTGTCAAAATATGTTCGAGCTGCTTCTTGGATTCCGTAAGCAGTACCGCCGTAAGAAACCTCATTCAAGTACATTTCCAGGATGTCGTCTTTGTCATAGGTTAGCTCGACTTCCACGGCCAAAACTATTTCTTTTAATTTTCTTATCACTGTTTTTTCCGGTGTTAAAAGTGTATTTTTTACAAGTTGCTGTGTTATGGTTGAGCCTCCTGCTAATTGCCCTTCCCTGAGGTCTTTAAACAAGGCTCTGGATATTCCCCGAACGGAGAAGCCTGGGTGGGAATAAAATTCCGCGTCCTCGATTGCAATTGTTGCGCTGCGAACGTAAATGGGTATTTCGGAAAGAGGCACAGGAGTTCTGTTTTGGTCTTTAAAAATCGTGTAAAGTAAAATTCCGTTTCTATCATAAATTTTGGTCGACATCGGCATAGATCTTTGGGCCAAGATTTCAGGAGAGGGAAGATCTTTCATTATCACAACCCAAAACGAAAATATCGCTACTCCAAGTAATAAAAATCCCGTTGCGAAAAATAAAGCCAATAGTTTTAAAAAGTTGCGACTTGTAGAAAGAACCGAAAGCCTTGCTTTCAAAACTAATAGAGAAAATTTATCTTTTGTGAAATTTATTACCAGAACTAAAGTTTTGGAAATGACCTTAGTTAGGTTGAATAGGGCAAGGAACACTGCTCGTACTAAATTGAAAAAACTTGAAAAAAGAATATTTGATGCCTGTTTTGTACTTGCGGCAAAAATTACTCCCTTACGGCGAAGCCGCATCCTTGGTAAAAGAATCCTTATGTCTTTTGCATTTTGGAATAGTTTTTTTGAAGAAGGAATAAGTTGATTAAAGACAGGTTTCGCTACTCCAAATATTTTGCCACAAGTCCGTCCTGTAATATATAAAAAAGAAACGATTCCGAGAAAGAAATAGGAGAAAAGAACAAATAGAGGTTTACCGACAGAAAGAAGAAGTCCTGATATCAATTTAAGGACTTTTTTTACTAAATTAAGGGCAAGATGAACATCTTTTGCTGTGGTATGACCCACTTCACCCTATATTTTATCAGCTTAAGCAAGATTTGTTGAGTGGTTTTATTCTATAAATTTAAAGGTGGAGAGGATTTGGTCAAGAACTTTTTCAGCTTCAGGTTTTTGTTTGCTCCACACCAGCTCTACTGAATAGACAATTTCCCCTTTTTGCGCAACAAAAACTTTTCTTTTAGAATTTTTGAAAGGGGAGTTTTCCTGGTAAAGCAAGATCCCGCTTATTCCGTTTACAGTGTAAGAAGATTCAATTCCGCCTCCATCTTTAACGACTTTAACCAATTCTTCAAGCGCAGTTTGTTTACTGTCGTGTATGGCAACATTGAAACTAACTCCTTCAATGACTCTGCCTTCATCATCCTTCTTAATAATATCTGGAGATATTGCCCAAACAAATTGCATACCATACTCCCAGTTGGTTTCGTTTTTAGTGAATTGCCAATCAGATGGGTATTTTATTTCGAAATCAAAATAGTCATCCACATAAGTTTTCCAGTCAGCTGTTAGATCCGGAGTGGGGGAAATACTAATTTGTCTTTGAGAAGGAGTAATTCCTAGTTGCCCATTTTTGTATGCATAAAACCCAATTCCTCCAACAACAACTAAAGCAAGAACTATTAGTAGAAAAAGATGGATAAAACCTTTTTGAAATTTAATCACTTATTTAATTTAGCATATTTATTCGACAAATTTGAAGGTAGAAAGGACTTGATTATAGATTTCTTTTGGCACCTCTCCGACTCCAGTAAGGCGGTTTGTAACGTCGAAAATAAAGCCTCCTTTTTTAAACATAGTGTGGATAGTACCTGTACTGACGGCTAATGATTCAAACTGTAAAGCATCAAGGTTATTAATTTTTATTTCTTTACGGTTACCGACTCCGTAATATAGGTAATCTTTATCGACTTTTTTCTCTTCTATAACAGAATCTTCTGAACCGTTCTCATTTAAGAAATCTCTAGGCGATAGCGGAGAATCAATTACAATAATAGATATATCAGGATAGTTATATTCGGCCTCTTCATACTGATTTTCTGCAAATCTTACACTAAATTCGAAAGGAGGATAGTTAGATCCACCTGACTCTTCAAAGAAAAAATTACCGGGATATTTTACCTCAAAGCCATATTTACCGTTTTTGTAGACTCTCCAATCTGACTGCTTGGGTAAGAACTTAAAAGTGGAGATAACTTGTTCAAAAGTGTTCGAACCTAAGTTAGTTGAGATTTGAATAAATACGTTTTCTTTGAGGGGGTGAGAGATTATTGCTGCAAAATAATCCTCGTCTTTGGTTTTAATTACTGCCGCGGGAGAATTTGCTATTTTTTCCGATTTAACCCCATACTCGAATCCGCTATCAGAAAATTCACGATTAGCGACCATTTCTGGTTCAGCTTCTTGGTAAATATCAACGTTTTGTATTGCACGAACGAATATTTGCTGTGACTCAAAGAGCATTTCTACAAGATTGTCGTAATATTGCTCTTCCTTAATATCGTGATTTGCCGCAAGGTTTGGTGGAAATGAAAATTGGAATCCATAGTCGCTATTGATGTAGGTTTTCCAATCTGCAGTTTCGTTACTGCTTACAGTTGGAGTAGGAGAGATCTCTTGATTGGGTTTTGTTTTTATTAACCCTCTTTGCCAGGAGTAGTAGAGAAGTCCACCAATTCCAATAACTACAATTACAACAACTAGAAAAAAATGTGCAAAGCCTTTTGAATTCTTATTCATTCTTTGATACACGTACCCCCTGAGTCGGGGTAGTTTCCATCCAACTTACAAGTGTAACCTTCAGGACAAGCAATTCCTGCAAAACCTCCACAGAATTTTCTTTCCGAGCTTTCAGAGCCGGTGAATTTAAAAGTGGAGAGGATTTGGTGAACGATATTACTTTCAGGAGCTTCAAAAAAGCTAACTCCTTTGAGATTATTTGCTGTTATATTTAAATAAATGCTTTTTTCCTTCGTTGGAAACACATAAAATGAAATGTCGTAATCCGCATCCGACTTCTCAAATACATATTGAATTGTCTTTATTGCTCCAAAATCAAACTCGGGATTGGGTACGAGAGTGGGCGAGCCGATTCCCTGCTGGTCAAACTTGGGATATTCGTGTTCCAAATATAAAATATATTCGTTAAAATTGTTGATTGTAACATCCGCCAAAGTTCCAGATTCTGTTAATCTATCTTGCCTGATAGGAAATATCAAATTACCTGGAATTATATGTATACTTACTAGAGGATTTTTTACTTTATCTAGGTCTAGAAATCCATTGCCGTCTCTATATTTGTTTAATTCTTGATCGTCGTAGTTTAAGAGTACTTGGGCTCCAGCGTAATCCTCATCTATATTCACGGGAGCTAGATGCCAATTACTAGGATACTTAAATGTATATTTCCAGACATTACTAAAGTATGTTTTCCAGTCTTCTGCTTCGTCTTTCCTGCTCGTTGGGATAGGCGATCTTGAACTTGTAGGTGTGGTTTTAATCAAACCCTTTTGCCAGGAGTAGTAGAGAAGTCCACCAATTCCAATCAAAACGATGACAAAAAGAAGAAAAAGGTGAACAAAGCCACGTTCATGTAAACTGAACGTGGCAAGGCCTTTTGAATTTTTATTCACTAAATTATTGTAGCACCACTTGACAGAAAAAGTAATTGGTACTAACATTGTTATAACATGCAAATACAAACAGTTTTTAAAGCGGGTAATAGTAATGTCGTCGCTATCCCTAAGGATATTTCCAAAAAATTAGGACTTAAAAAGGGGAGTAGGGTTGTTGTTGAAGCAACGTCAGACAATAGGATTGTTGTGAGTAAAGCAGAAACTAAGAAAAAGAAAGCCACTAAAGACAAAATAAGCGGTGAGTTTAAAAAGTGGTTAGATAAAGTTATCAAAGAAGATAAGGAGATTTTAGATGAGTTGGCGGTACGTTGATATCGAGGAAGTATATTATATTCACGAAGCAGTGATTAAAAAGGCTGGCACTAAGGCTTCGGTCCGTGACTTTGCACTTCTTCATTCTGCCGTAGAGCGTCCCAAAGCAACATTTGCGGGAAAAGATTTATATCCTACTATTTTCCTTAAAGCAGCAAGCCTTCTGCAGTCTCTTTGTTTAAATCATCCATTCACGGACGGGAATAAGAGAACATCTTGGCTATCGACAAAAAGGTTTTTATATGTAAACGGATATCATTTGAAGGCCAAAAGGATGGAAGCAGCTAATTTTATGGTTTTGGTTGATAATGAAAAACCGGAGATCGGCAAAATTTCTTCGTGGCTAAGAAAACACTCCAATAAGATAACGTAGTGATTTCAATCTGTAAATTTGAAAGTAGAGAGAATTTGGGTAACCGTGGTTGTTTCAGGTAAGTTTTCAAGATCGACTTCATCATTATAAGCTTTAGCGGTTGGGCTAAATTCAATAACTACCTGATGATTATTTAATTCAAGCGTGCCTGGTCCTAGTTTGTTTGAATAATAAATTTCTTTGACTTTACCTTCCCAAATCAATTCACTTACTTGAATATTATTACCTGCTACACTAACGGTGTCACGGAGAGAGAATTCTCCTGCACCCACACCCATTCGTCCTGTTATGGCGTAGGTATCATTTAAACGTTTCACTCCAATAATTAGTTCATAGTTACCTTCAGGAGTAGTTAGTTTAATTTGTTGGAGAATATTGTTTAGATATTCTAAATTTTCGTAAACTTCTTCTAGTTTCCATTTTGGGGGATACTTAAACTCATAACCAATTGTAGGATCCGAATAGGTTTTCCAATCCCGCAAAACTTCATCGCGCGGTAGATTTGCGGTTGGGGTAGTTGAAATATTTTGTTTTTCAGAAGGAGTAAAGTTTGTCTGCCCATTTTTATATGCCCAATATCCAACTCCGGCAATTGCAACGATCACAATTACAACTACTAATAGAAGATGGACAATGCCCCTTTGAATATTCACTAAATTATTGTAGCATTTCCTATTCTAAGAATTTGAAACTAGAAAGGATTTGAGCGAAGATTTTTTGACCCTCTTCTATTAGACTCACATCTTCTGAATTTGTTGTAAGTTCTAATGTGTAAATGGACTTTTTATCTTTTGAGAACATATAAATAGCATTTTCATTTTCACCACCTGCTCTGGGAAGAGGCTGAATTGCCTCTTGGCGATCAACCTCAAAAGGTTCTAAGTAGGGGATACCTGCATATTCCTGAAGAGTCTGATATGGTCCATAAGTACCATTTTGTAATTTGCTTGTTGTGTGTATGTTAAGCTGTACAGGCCTTCTTGGCCTTCTACTTCTAAGATAGATTTGCTTCCAAGGATTCGGTGGGAGGTTTGTTTCCAGCCGGAAGGGTATTTAAAAGAAACTTCTTCATTTTTATATTCCTTCTGAAGGTCATTGTTTGTAAATTTGAATGTTGAAACGATAAGATCAATAATTTTTTCGTGCTTCTCTTTCTTTGGATCGTCAGCGCGGTAAAGGGAAATTATGCCAATTGATTCGCTTGGATCTATATATCTGCCTTGCTTGATGACTTCCACGCCTTCAGTTGAAATGTAGCTTTTTTTAACCGAGGAGTAATTTTCTAATGAGGCGTGAGTTAGATAAAATTTTAAAAAGACCTGACCTGGTAGGGGTGTTGCTCCTTCGAGGGCGGGGTCAAAATCCATATTTGAAACAACAAAAGAAAAATCAGTCTGTAGTATTATTAGCCAGTCAGTCGGATATTTAAACTCAAACCCATATTTTTCACTTCTATAAGTTTTCCAATCTGCAGTTTCATCTATGCTCGTAGTTGGAGTTAGGGAAAATTTGTTAGATGGTATAGTTTTTATCAATCCCTTTTGCAAGGAGTAATAAATTAGGAACCCTAATCCAATAATTACAATTACAACAACTAGAAAAAGATGAGCAAAACCCTTTTGGTTTTTATTCACTATCTGATTGTTGCGCACCGTCGGATTCTTTGTCAATGATTACCGGATACTTTATAGTTGCGGACTGAGAGGAAGCAGCAACTGGGCAGTCGAGGCAAAGAAATGTTCCCAATGGATCATAAATTACATTTTGTCCTCTAACTTCAATTTCTTCGGGTGGGGTTTCTTCGTTGATAAATAATCCTGTTCTTTTGTCATAGTGAACGTCCTGGAATCCACCCTTTATTTCCGATGCAACTGTATCTTTCAGGAAATACTCAAAGCGTGTTGGACATCCGTCACCTTCTTTAGGAGTAACTCCTGTTGTTGCACAAACACTTGCTCCAACTATTCCCTTCGGTTGCACCGGCCATGCATGATCGTCTTCGTCTTCGTTGTAGAAACCGTCTTCCGCTTTGTTTAAGATTTCCTGCATAATTGTGTTCCAAATAGGAGAAGCTCCGGATATTCCGGATACTGCACCGGACATTTTGGAGTTGTCATTGTTGCCGACCCAAGTAGCTACAACTGCGTAAGGTGTAAAGCCTATTGTCCAGTTATCTTTTCTTTCGTTTGTTGTTCCTGTTTTTACAGAAACTTCCGGGTGATTTTTGACATTTAGGAAGCTTGTTGCCCCAAAAGCAGCGGAGCGCGCATTGTTGTCCTGAAGGATGTGAGAGATAAGAAATGTTGTTTCTGGTTCCAAAACTCTCTTTCCGGAAAGCTCGATTTTATCCAAATCGACTTCCTCTAAAACTTCTCCTTTCCAATCTTGAACCTTAAGGATTGCAATTAAAGGTTGTCTAATACCGCCATTTGCAAATACTCCGAAGGCTTCTGCCATGTCATAAGGTCTTACTTCACCACCCCCTAAGGTCAAAGATAGACCGTATTTTGATGGATCGTTCCATGTAGTTATGCCCATTTCTTTAGCAAAGTCGATAAAGTTTTCAATACCGTTTAATGCTAAAACACGGACCGCTGGGATATTATAGGAATTACCTAACGCAAACCGAGCCTGAACACCGCCATGGAAACCTCCATCGTAGTTTTTCGGACAATAGAGGGAGGTTCCTGCTACGGTAAAACACGTCGGCACATCTGCAAGGACGGAAGATGCAGTAATTTTTTTATCTCGGATTGCTAGTGCATAATTTAGAGGTTTTATAGAAGAACCGGGTTGACGCTCGGCTAAGATAACGTTAACTTTTCCATCTTCGTCTTCGGCAAAATAATCTTTTGAGCCGACCATTGCAAGAATTTCACCTGTTGCCGGACGTGTAACTATTGCGGCTCCGTTTCCTACATCAAGTTTTTTGAGTTTTGCCACCTCAGTCGCAACTGCCGTTTCACTAAACTCCTGAAGTTCCAAATCGAGAGTTGTAGTTACTCGAAGACCACCTTTTTCGACTACGGCCTCCCCGTACTTTTCAGCCAATACCTCTTTTACCCAGAGTGCAAAATGTGGAGCTTTGAAATCCGTGGCTGGGGCAAATTTCAATTCCTCTTGGAGTGCGGTATCCCCCTCTTCTTGACTAATATATCCTTCTGCAATCATTGCCTGTAAAACTAATTTTTGCCGCTCTTTTGCAAGTTCAGGTCTTGAACCGAAGGGTGAGTATCGGGAGGGTGATACGGGTAAACCAGAAAGTAAGGACGCTTCCGCCAAGCTTAAATCTTTTGCATTCTTTCCAAAATAAAGTTCAGATGCGGCCCCGATTCCGTAGGCAGTACCTCCGTAGGGGATTTGGTTTAAATACATCTCCAGAATTTGGTTTTTGGAATAAATCGTTTCAGCAACAAGAGTTAAGGCAAATTCTCTTATTTTTCTCCGAAGGGTTCTTTCCGGCGTCAGAAGTGTATTTTTAATAAGTTGCTGGGTTAAAGTCGATCCTCCTTGAAGCTTGCGTTCAACTGCCGTTTTATAGATGGCTCGCATGACACCTGTAAATGAAACTCCGTAGTGTCGATAGAAATCCTTGTCTTCGATTGCAATTGTTGACTGCCAAACATAGTTTGGCAAATCCGTAAGTTCAACGGGGGTGGAGCGCTTGTCAGCATAAATTTCATAAATAAGAACACCCTTTCTATCAAAAAGTTTTGTTGAAACAGGAACCTGCTGGCTACCTAATTTCGTAGGGAAGGGTATTCCCCAGAAAATCCATAAGGCAACAGATAGAAGCGTCCCAAAAAAAATTATTTTTTTCCGAAGTCTTACGTTTCTAAATAATCCTTTTAAACTAAAACGTTTATTGGGTTTAATCTTTGTCGGAATCTGTGTTTTGGAGTTTATCGGTTTTGATTTTCTGGTTTTTAATTTCTTTATTTCTTTAGTTTTCTTGGCCATATCTTGATATTATACTGCTGCGGTATTTGTAATTCCAAAATGGGTAGCGGAAAAACTACAATTTCTGTTACTATGGGAGTACATGAGTAAAGATTTAGAAAAACACGTTTGGTGGACTTATATTCATGAAGACTTGAGGGAACTTCTTCAGGAGTCCTACTTACTGGTAGAAATTTTTGAAAGAAAAGAAAAACAAGAATTCCATGATTATGCTTTTATTGTTTTCCCAGCCGCGAAATCATACGAGGGTTTTTTAAAGACTTTATTTCACGATCTTGGATTCATAAGCGATGAAGATTTTAACGGTAAGCGCTTTAGGATAGGGAAAGCTCTTAATCCAAGTCTAGAAAACCATCTAAGAGAAAAAGAAGGAGTATATGATAAACTAGTCTCTTTTTGTCAAGGGAGTGAACTTGCCGATACTTTATGGGAAACTTGGAAGAAAGCCAGAAACCTTCTTTTTCATTGGTTTCCGAATGAGAGAAATGCTATAAATTTTGAAGAAGCACGAGTGCGTATAAATATAATTCTTGATACTATGGATTTGGCATTCAAGGAGTGTAAAATAGAAAGAACAGATGCCTAATAAAGAAACTGCAATCAAAAACTCGACGATTCTAGTTGCATATCTTTTGGTCGTTTGGGGATTCTATCGAATGCTTTTTAAACTTCCTGAAGAGGTGGAGGAACTTCTAATTAAGCCGGTTTTGTGGTTAGTACCTGTGGCATACTTTGTTCGGAAAGAAAGAGGGTCCCTCGCTTCCCTCGGAATTACTTTGAAAAACTTATTTCCAGCTCTCTACTTTGCATTGGCTTTGGGAATCATCTTTGCCATCGAAGGAGCACTTATTAATTTTATTAGATACGATGAAGCCAACTTTTCCGCAAATCTGGGACAGAATTCATTCATTTTTGCTTTAGGGCTTTCTTTTGTGACGGCTATTTCAGAGGAGATTACCTTTAGGGGATATTTATTTAATCGGATATGGCATGTGTTAGACAACGAGTGGAAGGCAAACATTATTACCAGTCTTTTCTGGGCACTAACACACGTGCCTGTTGCGATTTTTTGGTGGGAGTTGAACCTTAGCGGAATTATAATTTATCTTTTCTTAACAGTTATTTTCGGTATAGGCAGCGCATTTGTATTTGCAAAGACAAAAAATGTCGCTTCGTCTGTCCTTCTTCATGTGCTTTGGAGTTGGCCGATTGTATTGTTTAGATGAATTTCTTGACTTTGATCTTGGGCAGATTTACTATTAAATACTTCAATGTGGCCTAAATTATTTTTAGCCATTATCGGGCTAAGCTTTGCGATTGGGATCCTCTTTGTATCGCTTTTTAGGGTCGCTTCCGTAAAGTATGAATTTGATAATTCAGCTAGCGTTGCCGATATACATGTGTCGGGGGAAAATGGGGTGAGTATAAATTATACGTTGCCTTATCCCGGACGAGTGCTTCCGGATAGTCCTTTATGGCCATTGAAGGCAATTCGTGATAGGGTTTGGCTTTTTATAACTACGAATTCTACTAGGGAGGCTGAGTTAAAACTGCTTTTTGCTGATAAACGATTAGGGATGGCACAAATTTTATTTGAAAAAGGAGAGATAGAAAAAGGTTTTTCCACCTTAACAAAGGCAGAAAAGTATCTTGAGGAAGCAGTGTGGCAAGAAAAGCAAAATAGAGAGAATGGGATAGACACATCGGCCTTTTTGGAGCAATTAGCCAAGGCCTCCCTCAAACACTACGAGGTAATGGAAAACTTAATTCCATCTTTGCCGGATGAAGTAAGGCCTTCAATCAGGCAAACTCAGGATTATGCGAAACGGGCCTATGAAGAATCCCGAAATGCACTTTTGGAAAAGAGAAGACCAGCGCCGGAAAATCCGTTTGCTTGGTAAAAATAGACCCTTTTGTATACCTTTTGTGGGAATTACTATTTTTGTACGACATAAAGGTATACAAAAATACTCCAAGCAATTTATCAAAAACTTCTGACTACTTATACGCTATAAGGAAGAGTAAAAATAACTAGCTTCGTCCCAAGCCTGGGATGATATATTTTGACCTACATATTTCCAGTTGACTTTGTATATCTAGTGTTTAAATATGTGTACTGTCACTACGGATAGTGAATTTCTTTTACACTTGTGAAATATGCGTTGTCCTTTTTGTGGAAATTTAGATACCCAGGTGCTGGAATCCAGGACTGTCGAGAATGGTGAGCAGATTCGAAGAAGAAGAAAGTGCAATAAGTGTGGCAAGCGCTTTACAACATTTGAAAAAGTTCGAGGAAACGCATTGTGGGTGATCAAAAAGGATGGCAGACGCGAAGCTTTTGACAGAGAGAAAGTAAAAAGAGGGATTCTTAGAGCGGTTGAAAAGCGGCCCATTTCAATGGATTTGGTAGATGATATCGTTGAGGGAGTTGAACGGGAGATGCTTCGGGAACAAAAAGAAGAGGTAAGCTCAAAAGCGGTCGGACGTGCGGTTTTAAAAAGGCTCAAAAAAATAGATAAGGTTGCATGGCTCCGGTTTGCAAGCGTATATCTTGAATTCGCGGATCTTGAGGATTTTGCGAGAGCAATCAAAACATGACTAGTAAACTAAAAAATCGAAAAACTTCAAAGAGCGTCGATAACGAAAAACTAGCTCTTGATAGTTTGTTTTTTCCATCATACGAGGAGGTAACAAATGAAATTCGGAAAAAATTGGGCAAGAGACCCCATCTTCCCAAAGGACTACCAAAGGGGGATTGGACTGAGCAGTCACTAAAAGTCCTAGCTGAGCGATACTTGCGTAAAAACGATGATGGGGAGCTTATCGAAACTCCTGAAGAAATGTGCTGGCGTGTAGCATGGGACGTAGCTTCAGCAGAAATCCGTTGGGGAGCTAAAAAGCGTGACGTACTAAGAAGTGCGAAGGAGTTTTATAATCTTTTGATTACCCATGAATTTTTACCAAACTCTCCAACCTTAATGAATGCTGGAACCGGGAACGGCCTTCAATACTCGGCATGCTTCGTTCTCCCAGTCGAAGACTCTTTGGTTGGAATTTTTGATGCCATAAAACATCAGGCTCTAATTCATCAAACGGGTGGAGGTACGGGGTTTGCCTTCAGTCGACTAAGACCGCATGGAGCAGTTGTCAAATCCAGTAAAGGTACTGCGTCAGGACCGGTATCATTCATGCGAATATTTGATGCGGCAACCAACGAAATTAAACAGGGAGGCAAAAGGCGTGGGGCAAACATGGGAATTTTGAGGGTAGACCATCCGGACATATTGGAGTTTATCCATTGTAAAGAAGAAGGCGGCATAACAAACTTCAATATTTCAGTTACCATTACGGATGCCTTCATGGAGGCTTATGAAAAAGACACGGATTATGATCTAATTGATCCTCGTGATGGCAAGGCAGTGGGAAAACTTAATGCACGGCGCGTTTTTGATGAAATAGCGGAAGGCGCTTGGAGAACGGGGGATCCGGGACTTGTGTTTATCGATAGGATTAATAAATCAACTGCAAATCCCGTTCCACCCCTTGGCCCAATTGAATCTACTAATCCTTGTGGGGAGCAGCCACTTTACCCGTATGATTCATGTAACTTAGGGAGCATATTCTTAACTTATTTTGTAAAAGAAGGTCAGGATGATAGAGGCCTGCCTGCCGTCAGGCAGGTTGATTGGGAAAAGTTAAGAAAGGTAACCAGATTAAGCGTCAGATTTTTGGATAACGTGATTGAGATGAATCCTTACCCATTGGGAGCGATACGAAAAATCTCTTTGGCGATAAGGAGAATTGGACTTGGGGTAGGTGGTTGGGCGGATATGCTTATTTACCTTGGGATTCCTTTTGACTCTGACGAAGCACTCGCACTCGGAGAGGAGATTATGAAGGTAATCCAGGAAGAAGCGATCATCGAAACTAGGAAACTGGCAAGGCAGCGTGGGGCTTTCCCGATGTTCCCGGTCTCTATTTACAAAGATGAAAAACCCAGGCGGAATTCGACAGTTACTACGATTGCTCCTACGGGTTCAATTTCCATTATAGCCGGAGCAAGCTCTGGAGTAGAGCCTATTTTTGCAATAGCATTTCAGCACATTGTTAAAGATAGACATTTGGATAGAACCCTAACTTTCTTTAATCCCAAATTTGAAGAGATTGCAAAATCTCGCGGGTTTTTAACTGAAGAGATCAAGAAAAAGGTTGCTGAACATGGAGTGGTTAGAGATATTTATGAAATTCCGGAGGATGTTAGGCAGATTTTCGGTACAGCACATGAGATTCACCATGATTGGCATATAAAACATCAAGCCGTATTTCAGAAATATACAGAAAATGCTGTAAGTAAGACCATTAATATGACTAATAATGTTACGGTGGATGACATTAAAAATGCATATCTTTTAGCTTGGAAGACTGATTGTAAAGGTATTACCGTTTTTAGAGATGGCTGTAAAGATGCACAAGTATTAAACCTCGGAGTAAACGGTAAAAAGCAGGGAAAAGAAGTTACTTTTGAGGAGGTTTGGGAGAGGCCGATGGTTGTTTCGGGTTCAACTTATAAAATTAAAACTCCTGTTGGAACTGCTTTTATTACAGTCAATCATGATGCAAAAGGTGGCCCGATAGAGGTTTTTATTAATGTCGGGAAAGCAGGGAGTGATGTTCAAGCAATGGCTGAGGCTTTGGGTAGAGTTATTTCCAAATCACTCAAATTCCATAGTAGTTTGACGTCAAGAGAAAAAGCCGAAGTAATTATTGATCAACTGAAAGGGATTGGGGGAAGACGCTCTGTAGGATTTGGGCCGAATAAAATTCTTTCGCTTCCAGATGCAATAGCAATGGCTCTGGCTACAAATCTTGGATTGAGAGTCAATGGATTTTTAACATCTCCCTTGAATGGAAAGGTTGCTGAAGTCTTTCAAAATGGAAATAGTGCAAGTGCACACGCTATGTCTAATGGATCTGGGGTCCAGTCGGACTTAGCCGGAGCTGTTATGTCGGCGCAGTATCCTGCGCAATCAGGAACCGAGTTCAGCTCGGGTGACGACCACACAACGGCTTTGGCTGAGTCCAACTTGACCTCAGTCAAAGTTGGAGATCAGCTAACACTTTCGTCTACTCAAATACCAAGAATTGCCGGAGACATCTGTCCTAGCTGCGGAGCTAGTTCTTTTGTTTATGAAGAAGGCTGTGCTAAATGTTTCTCCTGTGGGTACTCAGAATGTTGAAGACAACTCATCTTTCACCAGCAAAAAAGGTATTAAAGTTAAGTGGTAACACTGAAGAATTTGCTCCACAAAAAATTTCCGATAGTATTTGGAAAGCTACACAAAAAGTGGGGGATAATGATAGAAAACTAGCTTACGAGCTGGGAAGCGAGGTTTTGGCTACTTTACAAGAAAGATTTCCGAATGGGGAAGTCATACAAACATTGGAGATAGGTGAACTGGTTGAAAAAGTTTTAATCGAAAAAGGGCACGCAAAAACTGCGAAAGAGTTTATTCGCTATCGCGAAAATAAAAAACATGCCCGACAGGATAAAGAGAGCCTTGGTATAAAGGACGACATCGGACTTACCTATAACACTCTCTATATCCTAAAGCAACGTTATTTGCAACGGAACGTTAAAGGAGAAATTATTGAAACTCCAAGGCAAATGATAGAAAGGGTTGCTAATTTTTTAGCAAAAGAAGAAAGGACTAAAAAACTTCAAGAGACATGGTACGAGGAGTTCTATAAGATTATGGTTAATTTTGAATTCTTGCCTGGAACGAGGACCTTGGCCAATGCTGGGAAGGCTTCTCCTCAGCTTGCGAATTGTTTTGTCTGGCCTATGGAAGACGACATAGACGGAATTTTTGATATTCTTCATAAGTCCACACTGATAAAGAAAAACGGAGGCGGGTGTGGTTATAACTTTTCAAAAATTCGACCCGAAGGAGACATTGTTGGTGGTATTCCGGATTTGGCTGCAGGACCGGTTAAAATGATTGAGATGTTTGATTTAATGACATCTCTTTTTAGACAAGAGGGAAGATACGAATCCGGTAATATGGCTATTCTTAATGCCGATCACTCAGATATTTTTAATTTTGTTACAGCCAAACAGGCTGATGGGTACCTTCCTAAGACGAACATTTCGGTAGGAATTAAAGATGAATTTATGAAAGCTGCTTTGAAGGGAAAGGACTGGAATTTAGTAAATCCAAGAACAGGTGAAGTGGTAAATACCGTCAAAGCAAAGTCAATTCTTGAGCTGGTGGCTACAATGGCTTGGCAGACTGGAGATCCTGGGATAATTAATTTGTCTGCAATAAACCAAGGAACCGCACTTGCAAACCCACTTTTAGCTAAGCGTGGTCCAATTATGGCTACAAATCCATGCGGAGAAGAACCGCTATATCCTTTCGAATCCTGCAATCTGGGTTATGTAAATTTTGTTAAGTTTATTGAAAATGATCTGCCAACTGGCGGATTCAACTTTAAGAAGCTCGGAGAGGTTATGAAGGTTGCAGTGAGGCTTATGGATGACGTTATCGACGCTTCAAGATTTCCCGTAAAGGAAGTGGCGGATGCTGTCTCAAACCATAGAAGAATTGGAATTGGAGCGGTTGGTTGGGCAGAAGCCTTGGCCATGCTTAATATTCCTTACGACAGCGATGAAGCATTTACCCTGGCGGAAAAAGTTGCAAGAACCATGTACGAGTCAGCGTTTGACTCTTCTTGCGAGATTGCGGAGGAAAAAGGATCCTTTCCACTGGTAAAGGATTCTATTTGGGCTAGTAAGAAGAAAAAACCAAGAAATGTTGCTTTGATGACCTTCCCACCGTCAAGCGGAAATGCGGTTATTTGTGAGACCTCTTTTGGGATTGAGCCCTATTTTGCACTCGCATACGAACAAAACGTAATGGATGGCATGCGACTTCGGACCGTAATACCTAATTTTGTCGAGAAACTTAAAGAAAGAGGATTATATTCAGATGAATTGATACAAAAGATAATTGAAAACCACGGAAGTATTCAAGAAATGAAGGAAATTCCAGTGGATCTGCGACGAGTTTTTAAAGTTGCTCATGATATTGATTGGCGAGACCATATAAAAATGCAGGCGGCATTTCAAAAATGGACAGATAACGCTATAACAAAAACCATAAATATGCCGGCAAGTGCAACGCCGGGTGATATTGAAGAAGCATATATCTTGGCATGGAAGCTTGGGTGTAAAGGTTTGACGGTTTATCGAGACAGAACCAAAAAGGGTCAGGTCTTCGAATTTGGGGGGAATAAAGATATGCAGGAAGTAGTCAAAATGTGCCCAACTTGTGATTTACCTTTAAAGAAAGACAAAAAATGCTACAAATGTGCTAGGTGTGGATTTTCTACGTGTGAATTATGAAGCAAATAGATCTCTTCTAAAGATTGTTTTTTATTATTGTACCTATTCTCCTAATATCTTAATATCCTAATCACATAATATTTAAAATTATGGCTATATACACAAAGCGAGGTGATAAAGGGGAAACGAGTATGTTTGACAAGGAGGCAAGTCAGAGAGCTAGAGTTTCGAAGGATTCATTAAGAGTCGAAGCGCTGGGATCAATCGATGAGCTAAATAGTTTTTTAGGGATAGTTAAAACTTCACTAGAAGGCAAAAAGCCTCAAAAAGTAGCTGGAGAAATACAAAGAAATCTTTTAACAATAGGCTCAATTACCGCGGGGTCGAAGTTGCGTTTTTCCTCCGTTCAAACAAAGAAACTTGAGAGGTTGATCGATGAATTGGAAGGAAAATTGCCGGTTTTAAAAAATTTTATTGTTCCCGGAGGAAATCTAGTTTCTGCTCAACTTCAATATTCCCGCGCACTTGCCCGTCGAGTTGAGCGTCGGATGGTAACCCTGAGCAAAGTCGAAGGGATAAAACCACAGATTTTAGAGTATTTAAATAGGCTGTCGGACACATTATTTATGCTTGCAAGGGAAGTTAATACTAAAGCTGGAATTAAGGATGAGATTTGGAGAGGGAAGAAGAAGTAATTAGTGTTACAATTGTTAGAGTATGGAGCCTGAAAGAAAAGACCAAGAACCACAGCCGCAAATTCCTGAAGGGGTTCGGGAGCAGGAAGAAGAAATGCCTGAACCAACTCCTGAGTTGCAAGAAATGGGGGTGCAAAAAGTTCCTAGTCAAGTTACTGCTCAGATAGTTGACGATACAGGAGCTCAGCTGATTCAGACCCCGTCAACACAAGTTGTTACAATAACAATTCCCGCAAGTGCGCAACAACTTGACGATTGGTCGAAAGGTTCCCCCGCCGAATCGTTAACGTGGCTTGCTTTCTTTTGGCTTAGACTAATTAAAAAGGCCATTCATTTTGGTTGGAGGATTGTAATGAAAGGAGTCAATCCAAATGTTACCAACAACACCATTTGATCTAACATATTTTTTCATAACAATATTTCTATCAGGACTTTTTATATTTGTTCTAGTTGGCGCAGCAGTTTTTGGACTTGCTTTATTCAAAGGCAAGGGGAGAGAAGAACATTCAATTGATTCAGTACTTCTTCAAGTCGCAGTTCCTAAGAATAACGAAGTTAAGATCGACGCCATGGAACAGATGTTTTCTTCTCTATATTCCATCAAAAAAGGTGGTTGGAAGCAAAAGTATAAGTCACAACCTACAATCTCATTTGAAATTGTTGCTAAACAGGAAGATATACGCTTTTATATATGGACGCCGAAAACTTTCCAGGACCTAATAGAAAAACAGATTCATGGAGCCTATTCTGATGCGGAAATAATAGAGGTACCTGAATATAATATTTTTCTGGAAAAAGCCAAAGTAGCTTATAAATCGATTCAGCTCAAAAAACCAAATTTTTACCCACTAAAGGTATTTAAAGATCTTCCTACTGATCCTTTAGCATCTCTCACATCTGCTCTAGCGAAAATGGGTACCGATGAAGCAGCTGCGATTCAGGTATTAATTTCACCGGCGGATTCTTCTTGGCAAAAAGCAGGAGCCTCCTTTATTGGTCAGACGAAAAAACAAGAGTCAGACCCTGAAAAAGCAAAATTTGCGGTTTCGACAAAGACCCTTGAAGCGGTTGAAAATAAAATTTCAAAACCTGGATTCGAAGTGAGTATAAGGATTGTATGCGTTTCCCAAAACGAGGCTTCAGCTAATGCACATCTGACCAACATAATGAGTGCATTTGAACAGTTTTCTGGGGAAATGAATAATTTTTCAAGCAGAAAAATCTGGAGAAAGGGGGCATTTATTGAGGACTTCCTATACCGTTATCAACCTCTTTTTAACTATGCAGGTAATAGAGTTAGCATCTTAAATTCGGAAGAGTTGGCAAGCGTTTTTCATTTTCCCAATAAACTAATTACTACCCCTCACATTTACTGGATATATTCAAAGAAAGCTCCTGCTCCCGCACAAATTCCTCAAGAGGGGTTATATCTGGGCGAGAGTTCTTATAGAGGTATTAAACGGCCGGTTTATATAGGGAACGAAGATCGTCTGCGACATATTTACATAATAGGGAAAACTGGTACCGGAAAATCTGAGCTTCTTTTAGATATGATCATGCAGGACATTAAAGCCGGAAAAGGTGTTTGTTTTATGGATCCGCACGGTGATACGGTTGAGGATCTTTTGCAGATGATTCCTCCTGAGCGAGCAGAAGACGTGATTTACTTTAATCCTGCAGATACAGAGCGTCCGATGGGATTAAACTTACTTGAAGCAAATACTGAAGACCAAAAGCATTTTGCAGCAACTGCTGTCATAAATATGATGTATAAACTTTTCGATCCTTACAAAACCGGTATAGTAGGACCCCGTTTTGAGCATGCAGTAAGAAATGCAATGCTTACCGTCATGAGTGAAGAAGGAAGTACTTTTATTGAGGTTATGCGTGTCTTAACCGATTCAAGATACGTTCAGGAAATACTTCCCAAAGTTCAAGATCCAATCGTAAGGCGCTATTGGACCGATCAAATAGCTCAAACTTCTGACTTTCATAAATCGGAGGTGCTCGACTACATTACTTCTAAGTTTGGGCGTTTCGTTACCAATAAGATGATCAGGAATATAATCGGACAGTCAAAGAGCTCCTTTTCCTTAAGGGAAGTGATGGATCAAGGAAAAATTCTTTTTGTAAATCTCTCAAAAGGTAACCTCGGCGAGGAAAATTCAAGCTTCTTAGGATTAATTTTAGTTCCTCGAATCCTTATGGCTGCAATGAGCCGTTCTGATGTACCCAAAGAACAAAGACGAGACTTTTTCCTTTATGTTGACGAGTTCCAAAACTTTGCGACTCCAGATTTTGCCGTAATACTCTCCGAAGCCAGAAAATATCGATTGGCTTTATGTGTCGCAAATCAATTCATCGGACAGGTTGACGAGGAAGTTAAAAATGCCATATTCGGAAACGTGGGTACCATAGCAAGTTTTCGCATTGGAGTAACCGATGCAAATTATCTGCAACGCGAGTTTACCCCTACCTTTTCTGAGGAGGACCTTCTTAATATTGAAAAATATAACGTCTATATCAAAACGACTGTAAATAACGAACCTGTTCCTCCGTTTTCAATGGGACTTTATAAGGATATGGCCAAGCAAAAAGAATTGATGAATCCAAAGGTAGCCGAAATTATTAAAGAAATGAGTAGACTTCGCTATGGCCGCGATGTAAAACTAGTTGAATCCGAAGTTGCAAGAAGAGCGAAACTATAATACAAGTAGTTAGTGGTTGGTAGTGAGGAGTTAGTAAAAATGCAAAAAGCTTTAAAATTCAAATACAAAAACTGGGAAAATAAGATTGCAATTAGAACTGTTCGGCCAATTAAAATCTGGTTTGGTAAGACTCAATGGCATCCAAAAGAAGGTTGGCTTCTAAAAGCACTGGACTTGGATAAGAATGAAGAAAGAGATTTTTCGGTAAAAGATATTATTAAATTCCTTTGATACTTCAAGCCCAGCTTTGATATAATATCCTCGCTTAGCACCCGTAGCTCAGCGGTAGAGCAACGATCTTATAAGTCGTGGGTCCTTGGTTCGAATCCAAGCGGGTGCACATAATTTTAAATTGTCAGAATAAAACTATGAGCGATTCATCCGAATCAGTTGAACAAGGGATACCTAAACCAGATACACAGGTTTCTAAGCCAGTCGATCTTCCAAAAGATCCTCAACTTTCAACCACCGGAGAAATTCCTGAACCCCCTTTTCAAGAACCGTTAGAAGTCATAACTCCTGCTACTGTTGAGGTTGATGATTCCAAAAGTCCAGTCAACGGTATAAAAATTGAGGCGGATAAAGATAAAGGACCGACTGATGAAACTAAAGCTGCAGTAGATGAACGTTTGGATTATTTAAATAAATTGGCAGAATTAGTACTCGCAGGCCAAAGTCAACCATCTGCACTCCAGAATTATGTAGATTACAGCATTGAAAATGGTGTTCCTCGTGGCCGTATCGAAGCAGTATTAAGAGCCAGAGGTATCCCGATTACAGAAAAACCCGCATCACCCACTGTGGTAAAACCACAGTTTGATGCACAAAAACCAATTGATGGCAAAACCTACAACGCTCTATCTAAAAGATTTAATGACGTAAGAACTAGGCTCTTGCAGGAGGGAAATAGAGGAAAATTAGATAGATTAAATGGCGTCCCAATCGGAAGAATTCTCAATGGTCCATTTCTAGGAGGGGATACGCTAGAAGCAAGATTGGCATACAACCAGATTAGCGATTTACTTGATGAAGTAGAAGGAATTGGACCGCCGCAACCTGAGCAGACCGATGTTGTACAACCATCTACTAAAGTATAGACGGTGGAGAATGGTCCAAGTCAGACTTGGTCGAATCCATACATGCCCATCTTCTTTTGATATACTTCAGTTATGAATATAAAGCGTTTAGAAAATAGGATAGACGAGGCGATTAATATCAGGGAAAAGGGAAATTTAGAAAAATCGAGACTTCTTTTTGAATCTATAATCAAAGATATAAATAAATTACTTCAAAAAGATTCTTCAAAAGAACTTAAAAATATCTACGCGACTGCGATGGGAGAGTATGTTATACAACATCGTCTTGAGGGGGGAGCTTTGTATAGAAAAGCACTCAAGCTGGGCGAAGATTTGTTGAAATATGATAGAGAGAACAAACTTAATAATCCTTTAAGTATCAGGGCTGTATCTAACACCCTCTTGAATCTTGGAGCATTTGAAAAGGCTGAGGAATATCTCAGGCAATTATTACCACTTTATGAAGGAAATTCAGCTCAGATTGGGGATACAAAGGCTCATATTTCTTATTGCTATTTCAGAACAGGACGTGTAAATGGAGCTAATAAGTTAGTAGACGAGGCGATAGAAGATATAAAGGAAAATTCTGCTAAGAAAAAATACTTTTCCGTATGGTTATCTCATGCACTTTTGGTCAAATCTTTAATTCTTAATTCTGAGAAAAAGGTTAAAGAGGCGCTCGAGTACGCAAAAGAATCTTTGAAAGTAGCAGAAAAGGGAAGAATAAAGGTTCGAAGCAACCAGTCTAAAGATGTCATAGATTATTTGCAAAAGGAGCTTAGAGGGAATAATTAAAGCTCGGTGAGGGATTGTCCTTCGGCCATGCTCAGGACTGCACTTTGGTAAACTACAATTCCGCCAAAGTTTGTTTTTTGCCGGGCTCTTTGACTCCAGCCAGATCGAGGTACCTCTCGGTTGTGGATAGGCGTTTATGTCCAACAACCTGTGAGAGAAGCACCAAATCGACCCCTTCTTTTAAATTTTCAACAACGAACGTTGTCCTAAGATCGTTAACTGAATACTGAGGTATTTCAGCCTTTTGCATGTACCGATCAATTGCGGCACGAATATTTCTGACTGCTAAGGGTTTTCCGTTTTTACTTACAAATACATAAGGGGAATCGGATTTGGGTCTTTCTTTAAGGTATTCGTCGAGGGATTCTTTTGCGGGTTTGTTGAGGGGGACCGTTCTTTGGGGTTGGGTTGCATAAGCTTCAACTACGACCTCACTATCTCGTAAATTCACGAGTTTCATATTCGCAACTTCGGAAATTCTCATTCCTGTTTGGAGAATGAGCTCAACTATTGCTCCAATTCTGGGGTCATCTCTTACAACGTCTCTCAAAGCCCTATATTCAATGGGAGATAAAAACTTAGGCAAGGCGGGTTCGATCTTAGGATGGGCAACGTTTTCAGTAGGATTTGAAATCGAATGTTTCTCGCTAATTAGCCATCTAAAGAAAGTTTTTACCGCATTTAATTTCCTTGATACGGATTTGGGAGTGTATTTTTGGGTAAGAAGCGTGTCTCGAAAGGTCTCTATATCAGCTTGGACTACTTGGTCAGGTGCTGCCTTAGCCTTATTAGCCAAATATTCTAAGAGCTGTTCAAGGTCAGCTCTATAGGCTAAAATTGTTGAGGGCGAACGACCCTTCTTCTCTAAATCCTGGATAAAGGTGGGGAGAAGACTTTGAAAGCTAATCTGTGCCATACTGTTATCTTAATGATGACCCTTTTTATATAAAAAGGGGCTTTTAGCCCCTCCCGTTAGGGTATGAATAGTATGATAACATAGTTTTAAAAAAAAGGTCAACTAGAGTACTTTGCCTATGCTTGGAATTCTCAAAGAAAAGATAAAAAGGATAGGGGAAAAATCGGTACATTTTTTTCTTTTAATCTTTCTCGGAGCCCTTATTTTGTCGGTAATCCGTAACCTGGCTCACATTAAACAAGCTGGTTTATTACTTGAAGAAGAAGAAAGAAAGGTAAGTGCGTTGCGTGAGGAACAGAAAAACTTACAAGAAAAACTTGAAAAGGTACAATCTGAGGAGTTTATTGAAAAACAACTAAGGGATAATCTTGGTTTGAGCAAAGAGGGGGAAATAGTAATCATTTTGCCTGAGGATAAAATAGTTCGTAGCTTCGCACCAAAATTCGAAAGGGAGGAAGAAGTCTTGCCTGATCCAAATTGGAAAAAGTGGATAAAACTTTTTGGGTTCACGAGTTAAATTCCCATTTTTAGACGCGATAAGGCAAAAAACGCTTTATCGAATGGGAATCTTTCGCTCGTTGAAGCATTTTCCATAAAATGCTGTCCGAAAGCAGTCTTTGTATGCCGGAGTTCGGGATGTTTAAAAAGCTTTCTGGGAGTGATATATTCCTGTGACTTTCCAGCTAAATTGATAAGAAAGCTCCAATCTTGGTTTGGGATATTTCCATTGGTTTGCCACTGATCATAGGCTGTACCAAGAAGTAAATTCATGCTTCCTTCTTCAAAATCTTTTTGCCAATCATGAGCATCGTCTAAAATTTGTATGGAAGTGGCAATATTGTCGAATGCTGGCGACTCTATAAATTTGCTGTTAATCAAAGTTAAAGCAACTCTTCCATATGAGACAGCGGTTGCCACTTTATATTCAAGTGCTTGGTGGTAGGAGTAAGGATATGGTTTATCAACAACATGTAATTCGAGCATCTGGGAAATAAAATTCTGAATTGTTTGCTTCTTTTCTTCACTATATTTAGATAAACTTAATTCGAGAAGTTTAGTAATGCTGATTTCACTAGAGTCCAAAACAATATTTTTTGGCATGAGGAATTCGCTTAATTGTTTCGGTTCCTGAAATTTAGGTGTTGAAGGATCGTCTAAGATTGTATCCGCTTCTTCAACCAAAGCCACAAAATAAACTAACCCCACCCTTTCATCTAAAGTAGTTTGCCGACCGGACATTGTGAGTAACCCTAAGGATGTGCCCGAAATGTCCCCATTTCTAGAACAAAGTCTTACAATTAGATCCTTATCTTCCGGAAAGTTGTCTATATTAGGTATATAGTGCAACAATCGTGATGGTTCTTTAAACGAGAGGTATACATCTCTAAGGGTGGTAATTGGTTTTAAACGATCTTTAATCATGGAGTGTATTATACTTTAATTTTGTAGGGGCCGAGTAATTATAGGATTAAAGGGGAAAAATACAGATAAATTATTATTATAATTTTGTTGCGGGGCTGGGGGTCGAACCCAGCCTGGAAGATTATGAGCCTTCCGTGCAGCCGTACACTACCCCGCATGTATTTCAAAACAAGTAGTATTATACCACAGAATTTGATAGAATTTCGCTTGTAAGCAAAGCTCGGCACTGCTTCGCATTGTAAGCCAGCGTAGCTCAGTGGTAGAGCGTTCGTTTCATAAGCGAAAAGTCACTGGTTCGATCCCAGTCGCTGGCACCAAATTTGCATTTTAAATTTATCTTTGTTAATATACTTTTCAATAAACGCTTTGAGAGGATTGATTGGGATCCTTGAATAGCTGGCAAGGCTACCCTGAGCCAAGTCAAAGGGATGTCGAGCACGGAGGCGAAACCGTAATAAGTCTGCAACATTTGTCGCACGTTCGATTACACTCAGTGTAAACACGCGGAGAATGTCAAGAATGAGACTTACTCATTAGAAATATTCATCCCCGCGAGGGGATTTTTTAATGAGCCGGTAAAACAGGGTGGCACAGCCGAAATTAGTAGTAAGTAGTTAGTAGTAGGTAGTAAGTAAATACAGTACTTGAATACTAAGAAGGCCCTTGTAAGATCATCAATTTTTGGTGGTTTTGCAAGGGTTTTTTTGTGTACCTTTGATTTATAAAAATGGTACACAACCCTCCGATAAATATCGGCACGAGGCGTATTCAAATAGAATTGAAAAGCCGAGTGCGGAGATAAGCAGAGCTTGCTGCTTTGCAGTAAGGAGGGTGTATCAATACACAACAATATGGCAATAGATAATGAACAATTTATAGGGAAAGGAGCCCCTAGTCCTGAAAACGGACAGGGGTTAGTTTGGTATGAATTTTAACGAAATTATAGAGGGAAACGATATTGATAAAGAATATGTTGACGGAATAGATCACCTGGTCAGGGATCCACGTCCTCTAGTAAGAACGATTCCTAGTGATGAGATAACTCCTGAAATTGTCAGAATGCTTGCAGATAATAAAATTCGCAGAGGGAATTTGGTTGATTATTCCGTAACTTCCGAATTGGAATTAGATATTCTTAGGTTTGTTAACGGAAATAAGCCTATAGAATTTGTTTTTCAGGCATTTCCTTTCAAATGCCATAACCCTGTTGAGACTTTGCGGAGGACTCCCGATTTAGGAGAACTTTCGTTTTTACTTAGGCTTGGTGATATTGATGCAACTATCAAACAGGTTTATTCTCCTGGTGTTAAATTTACAGTTCTGACTGAAGGTAAGACTTATCAAGACCTGTTCGGTGCAAGCTCCGAAGAAGTAATGGTATTTGATGAAAAATGCGATTTATTTTGTCAAAAGTTGGAGTTAAATGGCGTAATTAACTTTGTGGATTTTATGGATATAGTGCCGGACCAATCGGGTTTTAGGGAACTTATTCGCATGGAAGAAAATAAACTGCGTTCGAGCAGAAGTTCTAAGGAAATATCGGAGATGATCGAGTCGCTTTCTCCGGTTATGATGAGAAGCTTGGCAATTATGGAGGAAATCCCGATCAAGGATCTTCTTGTTGTCTTTGGATTTGGTAACAGAACCTTAAATGACCTCACTGGTTTTCAGCTGAGTACTCTTCAGTATTTATCTAATGAAGCCTTGGAAGTAACAATAAAATACCTTGCAATTCAGAGTGTTAAGAAAAATCTAAATATGGTTAAAAGTACTTTTCCTGAATCTATATACGTGTCAACAATTTCAAGGCAGGGGATCTATTCATTCCATCCAATCCATCGTAGGACTAGATTGTATCCGCACCACGGAGTTCCTGTTTTGGGTTCGGATAAAACAGATATTGAATTTTTGGGCTATATACTTTCGAAGTCGGATCAGTACACTGCCGTCTATGTTAAGGATGACATCGAGGATGCCCCCTTTTATTTTCTAAAAGGTACCAAACATGTAAAACAGTGGTCTGTATAATAATAATTATGAAAGAAAAAATTGAGAAAATATTAATAGACGCGAATGTAGAATTTGAATTTATTCCTTTACCGGAAGATTTAGCTATGGACGTTCCGTCTCATATGAAATTCTACGGAGATACCATGGAACATGCACTTGCCACAATGATTTATAAAACCGAAAATGGTTTTATTGCAGTATCCCGAAGAGGCGATAGCAAGGTTAATAGTAAAAAATTGAGAGAATCATTAGGAATTAAAAGGCTTAGTTTTGCAACGGAGGAAGATTTGGCAAGTTTAGGTTTGACTCCGGGATTGGTTCCACCACTGGGACATTCAATTCCGCTTTACTTGGATAAAAAACTACTGGACGTAGATTATTTCTATGATGGAACTGGACATAAGCTGTTTGGTTTAAAAATGAAAACAGAAGATTTATTGAAGGTGAATAGCGCAAAGATTGGTGATTTTACTGCAAAAGAAGAACACCACACAATAGAACGAGTTTTGTCAGGAATTACTCCAAGTGGGAGTACTCTCCACTTGGGTAATTATGCAGGAGCAGTAAAGCCGCAATTTGATTTGTTGGAAAAAGGAGTCGAATCATATTATTTCGTTGCAGATCTGCACGCGCTTACTACAATTCAAAACAGAGAAAAGCTAGAAAGATGCATAATTAGTAATGTATTTGACTACATTGCTTTGGGACTTGATCCCCAGAAAGGAATTTACTTTCGTCAGTCAGATGTAGCTGAACATAGCATGCTCGCAATTGTGTTGGCAAACTATATTCCGTTTGGCTTAACCAATAGAATGCATGCTTTTAAAGATAAACTTGCCAAAGGTGTTTCCAAGGAAAGTATAAATATGGGACTTTTCAACTATCCGATATTAATGGCTGCAGATATATTACTTTATAAACCGAGCGGGGTACCAGTAGGTGAGGATCAAAGGCAGCACGTCGAATTTGCCCGTGAGACAGCAAGATTTTTTAATATAGCTCATGGCGAAACTTTTCCCATTCCAGAACCTTTAATTCAGGAGGGTAATGCAAGTAAAGTGGTTGGGACAGACGGAGAGCGGAAAATGAGTAAAAGTCTGGGAAATATAATTAATATTTTTGACGATGAAGAGGTAATCAGGCGTCAAATAGTGGGAAGCTATACTGACCCAAATAGAAAACATGCTACCGACCCGGGGAACGTAGAAGGCAATCCCATATTTATTTATCATGACATTGTAAATGATGATAAAGATGAAGTGGAAAATTTGAAAAGAAGATATCGAGAAGGAAAAGTCGGCGATGTTGAGGTGAAAGAGAAACTCTTTGAGGCTCATAAGCGTAAATTCAGTGAAGCAAGAAGGAAGAGGAGAGATCTCGAGAATGATATTGAGCTGGCGAAAGAAATTTTAGAAAAAGGAGCTGAAAAAGCAAGAAAGGTTGCAAAAGAAACAATGAGAGAAGTGTATCGGGTGGTTGGGATTACTAACAAGTTAAGTAGGTAATAAATGTGCAGTAGAAAATTGTCATGAAACTGTTAAAGAAGTGAAGGAGAAAATGGGGCTGACTTAAGTTATTTATCTTCACGAATAGCAGTAAGACCGGAAAGGAATATAAGTAGGCCTCCGATTGCCGTTGAAGGAAGAATTGGTTGTTTCAAGAACAAAGATCCCCAAAGAGCCCCCAGCGCAGGTTCCGTATAGCCTAAGGTTGCAACTTCAAAAGACCTGAGTTTTTTGAAAGCGCTGGCAAGAAGAATAATTGGAATAGCAGTTCCAAAGATACCAAATATGGCTATATGAGATAGGTCAACCCAAGTTATTGTGGATGGAAGATTTGGAAGTAGAAAAATTACACTACCCAGTGCTTGTCCGAGAACAAAAATAAATGCTTGTTCTAGACCAGTAACCGAAGGCGAAAGTTTTCGATGAAAAATATCTTGAAGACCCGATGCAAATGCAGCACCAAGAGCAAATATTGCCCCCAAATTTATAAGTGCATTTTTATCTCCATTAAATTGTAAAAGTAAACTTAAACCTAAAAATCCGGTGATTACTGCAATAAAATGGTTAAAGTGGGGTTTCTCTTTGATTAAGATTGGAGCAAATAATAGTGCTACAACAGGAGCAAGGTTATGTATTAGCATTGCTTGAGCAACAGGATAGATTTGGAGGGCTCGATACCAAATAATACCCTTGACTGCAGCAACTGTAAAAATTCCCAACAGTGCAGGCGAGTATTTAAAGTGTGGCAATCTATGGTTAACAAAATAAAAATACAAATAAAGGAGAGTAAGAGCAATCAAGGAACCAAACACAACGTACACACTTACAGGAAGAGTGACTTTATTAAAAAATATGGCCAGCATGCTCCATAGTGCAAACGCCGAGATAACTTTAATTGTGTCAGCGAGACGTACTTGTTTCATATGTATGTTTGTGTGCTATAATATAACCTATAGGTTTAATAATCAAGGATTTTGATATGTATATATGTAAGGAATTTTTGCACTAGGTTCAAGAAGACCACGTATTTACCACGCTGAGCGTGGCCAAGCTTTGCTTATGCGTGGATGGATTGAACTCATGAAATTCATTTGCCGAAAGCAAATGTAGTAAGAGAATCACGGCTTTAGCCGTGGATATGTATGATAATTTTTTATACAGCATCATTTTTTGGGAAGAAAAAGTACCAAAAATATTATGATTTGGTTCTTAGTACCCTCAAGGGGTTCGATATTACGTTGATTGGCACGGAGATTGGCAATTATAAGGATCTTTTAAGCGATAGAGTTCGTCTGAAACTTTCAGATAATCCTAAGCTTTTGCATTACGAGGCAATTAGACAAGGGATACACCAAGCAGATGCGATTGTTGTTGAAGTATCTAATGAAGATTTCCAAGTTGGACATGAGGCAATGTTTGCAATAAGCGAAAAAAAGCCCGTTTTAGTTCTTTCTATAAATGAAGATTTGAGTAAAAGAATTTTTAATGATTATTTTTTTGGTGCAAAATACACGAAAACAACTATTAGGCCAATTATTCAGGATTTTCTGGCAAAGGTTAGGCAGCTTACTCTTACCAAAAGGTTTAATATGTTTTTATATCCTCATCAAGTTGATTATCTTAAAAAAGCAGCAAAAAAGGAGGGAATTAATATGTCAGAATATATTAGAAAACTTATTAATATAGACAAGCGTCTTTCTAATCCCGATAATTATTAATATGGAAACGATAACAATTGAAGACTTTCAGAAACTGGATATAAGAATCGGAAAGGTTGTTGAGGCAACCGAGATCGAGGGGAGTGATAAGCTCATTCGCTGTGTAGTGGATTTTGGTCCCAAACTGGGTCAAAGGATCATTTTTTCTGGGATCAAAAAGTGGTATAAACCGGAAGATTTGGTAGGGAAACTGTTACCGTACCTCGTGAATATTGAGCCAAAGAAGATGCCCTCCTTCGTCAATACTTCGGTGGGTGAAAGTGAAGAATCTCAAGGAATGCTTGTTGCTGCTGCCCCGGAAAATAAAGACGGAGATAAAGAAGCCGTGCTCTTAGTCGTTGATCGCGAAGTTATTCCAGGCACAAAAATTATTTGAAAACTAGCAACCTAGCACCTTTTCTGCTAATATTACCCTCGTAATATTACTAATCACTTTGGACACTCACTAAATATGGATCCATTACACGCAATCCGAAAATCAAAATTTAAAAAAGATACAAACAACAAAAAAAAGTTCGAGTTTAAACTGAGAATTAATCTCTGGAAAGCACTAGTTGCCTTCTTTCTTATTCTTTTTTTCCTTCCTTTCATTCTTTCTGTAGCTCAATTTGGAAAAACAGAAGGAAATGTTGAGACTTCACAGGCTCTAAGCGACATTAAGGATGGTAAAGTAAAAGAAATTGTTGTTCAGAATGACAAGCTAATTTTGACTTATGAGGACGGGTCAATTAAAAGTGCAACGAAAGAGTCCACTGAAAGTTTCGCTGAGCTTATAGAAAAGTTTGAGGTCAATCCGATAGACGTAAAATACACTGTAGCCGATCAGTCACTCACAAAGGCGGTTGGTGAAGTTCTAAGCATAGTTTTACCTTTGGGTCTCATGGCAGTTTTTTTCTTTTTTATAATTCGGGCTCAGACAAAGGGTGCACAGGATATTTTTTCATTCGGACGATCCCGGGCAAGACTTTTTGCTAAGGGTAAGCAATCAGTAACTTTTAAAGACGTAGCTGGAGTAGAGGATGCCAAAAAAGAGTTGGAAGAGATAGTTGATTTTTTGAAAAACCCAGCAAAATACAGAAAAATTGGTGCTCGAACTCCAAAGGGAGTAATTCTTTTTGGACCAGCTGGAGTTGGAAAAACGCTTCTTGCCCGTGCGGTGGCGGGCGAATCTGGTGTACCATTCTTCTCTATGGCAGGCTCTGAATTCATGGAAATGTTAGTCGGAGTTGGAGCAAGCCGCGTTCGTGATCTTTTTGCAACCGCAAAGACTAGCGCCCCCTCAATTATTTTTATAGACGAAATTGACGCGATAGGGCGACAGCGCGGACGAGGATTCGTTGGCGGACATGATGAGAGGGAACAAACTCTGAATCAAATTTTAGTTGAGATGGATGGTTTTACTCCTAATGATAACGTTGTTGTTGTTGCTGCAACAAACCGTGGTGATCTACTGGATCCGGCACTTTTGCGTCCCGGTAGATTTGACAGGCGAGTGCTTCTTGACATGCCTGACAAAGAAGGGAGAGAAGCAATTCTTAAAATCCACGCCAGGGGCAAGAAACTTGCAAAAGATATCAACTGGGGAAGAGTTGCGGATAGGACCGTCGGTTTTTCCGGGGCTGATCTTGAAAATATGCTAAACGAAGCCGCCATTTATGCTGCACGTCAGGATAAAAAAGAAATGAACATGAGTGATATTGAAGAAGCGGCGACCAAGGTAAAACTGGGTCCTGCGAAAAGAAAATTACAAAGCGAGGAAGATAAAAAAATTACAGCTTATCATGAAGCGGGGCACGCGATAGTAACTCACAATTTACCCAAAATGGATCCGGTACACAGAATCTCAATTGTTGCTAGAGGAATGAGTCTTGGGCATACGTTAATACCACCTGCCGCTGATAGAACACACGAAACAAAAACCAGAATACTTCAGCAAATAACGGCAATGCTTGGGGGTCGTGCAGCAGAAAAATTAGTTTTTGACGAGATGACATCCGGAGCTTCTAATGATATTGAGCAGGCAACTAGGCTTGCACGCGCGATGGTTGTGGATTTCGGAATGAGTGATTTGGGTCCGGTTAACTTAGGACCCCAGTACGATATCGACGAAATGGGGAAAGCTCAGTGGTACGAACCCGCTCAGGTTTCCCAAGCTATGCAGGAAAAAATTGATAAGGAAATTGGAAAGATTATTGATGTTGCGTATAAAGAAGCAGTGGAGATTGTCAAAGGTCAAAGAAAGATTTTGGACAAGGTGGTAGACGGACTTCTAGTAAAAGAAACTCTTGATAGAGATGATTTTGAGAAAATTGTGGGGAAGAAGAATGGTGGTAAGTAGTAAAACATCTTCATAATGTCAAAGCTCGTTCTAATTGACGGTAATGCGATTCTTCACCGCGCATATCATGCACTTCCGCCTTTGACTACCAAAAGGGGAGAACCAATAAATGCTGTATATGGACTTACGTCAATGCTATTAAGAGTAATTCAGGATTTGAAACCTACTCATATTGCGGTTTGCTTCGATCGGAAAGAACCGACTTTTAGGCATAAAGAATTTCCAAAATACCAGGCTCAAAGACCTGCAATGGATAAGGAATTGTCGGGCCAATTCGAAAAAGCAAAGGATGTACTTTCCGCTATGAATATTCCGTTTTTTGAAATGGCCGGGTTTGAAGCGGACGACTTGCTCGGCAGTATTGCCGATCAAGGACAAAGCGCAAAGGACAAAGCGCAAAGTATCGACGAGGTCGTCATTGTTACGGGCGATAGAGATATATTGCAGCTAGTGGACGATAAAAGGAAAGTGAGAGTTTATCTGCCGGTAAGAGGCTTGTCTGACGCGAAATTAATGAAATCAGACGATGTTGTTGAAAAACTTGGAGTCAAGCCTGTTCAGATTCCTGACTATAAAGCTTTAGTCGGGGATCCGTCTGATAATTACCCCGGAGTTGCCGGAATCGGGCCAAAAACAGCAATTGATTTATTAACAAGGTTCGGAACCTTGCAGGGAATTTATGAACATTTAAATGAAATCAATGAATCTGCTCTTAAAAAACTAGAAGATGGAAAAGAGAGCGCATATCTATCCTTGAAACTCGCACAAATTGTAACAAATGTGGAATTAGATAGCGACTTGGAAAAAACAAAGAGATGGCAAGTCGATAGCCCTCAACTAATTGCCCTTTTTTCCTCCTACGGATTTAAGACTCTTACGCAAAGAGTAAAAGATGTTGGAAAAAGTGTTGTCGATGAAAATCAAGGAAACCTTTTCCAGTAAATGGTTTTTAGGAGAATGAAAATTGCTTTGGTACATGATTATTTAAAGGAATATGGTGGGGCGGAGAGGGTATTGAAAACATTAGCTGAAATATACCCAAACGCGCCAATATACACCGCGTTTTCGGTTAAAGGAAGTACTGCTGAAAAGGAATTTAAAGATAAGGAAATTTACGAAAGTTGGTTAGCGCCCCTTCTTAAAATAGATAATCTTTATAGCCCACTAAGATTTTTGACACCACTTGTTTGGAGAAGTTTTGACCTCTCAGAATATGATTTAGTTATAACTTCCTGTAGTTGGTATATAACCCGAGGATTTGAAGTTGGTCCAAAAACAAAGGTTATGGCATACTGCCATACACCACCTCGCTGGCTTTATGGATATGAAACTTCGGTGGGCTTTACAAAGTACTGGCCGGTAAAAGTTTACTCCGTAATCGTTGGCCATTTTATGAGAATGTATGACTTTAAAACGGCACAAGTGCCTACAAAGAACAAAGAACAAAGAACAAAGAACAGGAAAATTCGAGGAGGGGTGAATTATTTTATTGCTAATTCAAAGAATGTTGCCGACAGGATTAAGAAATTTTATAGAAGAGATTCAACAGTTATTTATCCGCCGGTGGATGTTAAAAATATTATCAAATCAACCGGCAATCCACCTTCGCCACGGCTTCGATGGACAAAGGAAGATTATTTTTTAATGGTTTCGAGGTTGGTTGGTGCGAAGGGATTGGAGGAAGCAGCTAAGGCTTTCAAAAATTCAAAATATAAATTAAAGATTGTGGGAGAGGCTCATGGATTTTCGGACGTTGAAAAGAGATTAAAAAGGTTATCAGGAGAAAATGTCGAATTAATTGGCCGCGTTTCAGTGGAAGAACTTTACACTCTTTATGCAAACGCTAAGGGATTTATTGCATTAGCTCGCGATGAAGATTTTGGAATGACTGTTGTGGAGGCAATGGCCGCGGGAACTCCTGTGATTGCATTCAATGGCGGAGGATTTAAAGAATCAGTTGTTGATGGTATTACAGGAGTTTTAATTAACGATACGGATGAAACGACTTTAGAGAATGCTATTGAGAGGTTTAATAAAATAAAATGGGACAGGAAAAAGCTTCAGGAAAACGCAAAAAGATTTTCTAAGGAAAGGTTTGAAATGGAATTAAAAGAAGTAATTAGTAGTAAAATTAAATAATGTCGGAAGATACAGATCTACTTCAAAGATCCCCTGAATATCTTGAAAACCTGGGGAATGTAAGAAGAATGCCGCAAGAAAGTCCGGAGGAGAGACGTATGAAGCATGAAGCAGCTCAAGAATTGCGCATGAATTATCTCTTGGATAACGCCAAACTTCTTTGGGGAACAGTGCAAGCTCTAGGTGAAGATCCGTCAATGGATAAGAAAGAGTTAGCTCAATATATACAAGAAAATTTTGTAGTTTCCCATCCTGGTGATGTGGAGAGATTCATTGAAAACCTTGTAACCACCAAAGAGGGAGTAGCTAAAACAATTAAACTAATTAAAGAAGAATTCCCTAATGATAGCAAAACTATAGCTTCCGAATTTTATAAAGATTTAGTAGCAGCAGGGACTTCAAATGGTTCTACAACTGGTTCCGAACCATCTCTTAAAGGGCAAGTGAGATTTACTCCTAATCGTTACCCCCTAGCTATCTCATTAGAGGTGGAAACGGAAGACGATTTCAAGCTAATAGATATCAGGAAAAATCGAGGCGGGTTTTTCGAAGAATCAAGAAGCTATCACCTTTCTTCAGATGTTTTGCATTACTTTCCTCTTATTGTTGTTAGAGGTTTAGGCAAAGAAAGGAGTATTGGTCATGAAGAAGGGCATGCTGAAATGAGTGTGTTTATGAGTTCTTTGTGGTATCGAAGAAAAGTAGAGGGAAGGAAAGAAGAAACTATGGATAGAGACAGAGAAGTATGGGGTTGGTTTACTGATCGAAAGCCCACCAGGTCATTAGAAAATATTGAAAGAGCATTTGAAGAGGCAGGATCGATAGAAGACGAAGTTAGAAAGGCGGATATTTTAGCTAAGATTAAAGAAGGTAAAGATTGGCATAGAGTTATGCTTTGGGCAACGTCTAAAGCAAAAGATGAAATATTAGCCGAAATGAAGCCTGAGAGAGGTAATGTGGTGTGGCATTTAAAGAACCTTACTAATCAAGGCGGATTATATAATTACTTTGAAAGATTAGGAATTCCTAAAGATAGTCCGCTAAACCAATTGTTGTGGCAGGATTATCAAGTTCAACTCGCTACCCAAACAGAATCTGTCGTGGAGTTGTACGATTTTTATCAGGACCGATCTTGGGATAAAAGAAAAGAGCTTTTTAGATGGGTTTTGGCACAGGTTCCGATGGAAAAATGGGGGAAGATGGTAAAAGATTGCGGCTTTTTGGACGAGGCGGATTTATATGAGAATATTTGGGGGAAGAGTGAAGACATTGCTAAAAAGACATTTTCTACGTCAGAATATAATAATCCTAATATCGAGGAATTGTATTGTATAGAAGAAATAATGATCTTAGAAGATTAATTCATGGATTAGTAAAAAACCAATCTGATATGTCTATACTGGATGATTTAAGAATGTTGAAGGAAGAGCAGGATTTGATTGCAGAACAATTTCGTCTGTTGATAGTTAACAAATAATTATTATGCCTGAGTTACCCTGGGTTGAAACTATATAACTACACCTTCGAAATATCTTACAGAGATGACGATTGAGAAACTTTCCCTGTTTAATATGACGTAACTTTCACTAATCAGATGACTGATTTATACTAAAAGTAAGATGACGAAGTTCACACGCCACTTACTTTACTTAATAATCGTTTTTATGCGTATTTATTTTCCAATGTTATTCTTTCAATACCACTCTCCCTATCTGGTAATTGCTATTGTTTTATTTGATATCGTGGATGCCGAGTTTGCATCTAACCATGTTCTTAGTAAGGAATGGTATCAGAGAATGGATAAAATGATGGATTTATGGTGGTATTTTTGGATATTAACCTATGTTGTTGTCAACTATCCAGCTTACTCTCTTTTATTTATTGGACTTTTTGTATACAGATTTATCGGTCACATTTTAATTGTAATCGGTGTAAAGCGAAGCGTTCTAATATATTTTCCCAATATATTTGAATATCTATTTTTCTTATTATTTTTCTCTTATACCTTTTCATCATTAAAATTATTAATACGTGACAATAATTTCTACTTATCTTTAACGATTATTATATTATTTAAATTTTCCCAAGAATATTTTCTACATGTTAGAAAATTATCAATTAGAGAAACCATTCTTGGACTTAAGAGGGGGTGGACAGAATAGTTATTGCATACTTATATAATCATGGGGATAGCTAATACAATTATAAGGTCGAGACACGATTTAGTAAAACCTAAGAATAAAAGCTATTGGGGTTGTGACTTAGATATTAAGCTTGTAGATGTAGACCATTTCAGAACAAAGAAAACTGTACTTCCTACAGAAAAGAGAGTGCTTGCTCACGAGATATCTGGGAAAGAACCAGTTGAACGGGTAATAGTATTGGATAATAAAAAAAAGTCTTTAGGAAGGTTGACTACAAATCAAGTAAAAGAGATATTAAATGACATGGGATTCAATGTTGACGTAATTATTTCGGAAAAGTATCATGCGGACATCTTGGCTGCAATGAATATCGGAGGTACGGCGATTCCGAGTTGGATTAAGCTTGCGAGAATAGTTGCTAGAATTTTACCGTCAGCTGAGAAGTTACTTTTACTGAAATTATCTCCGGGTAAAGACAGACTGCACATTCGTCTTTTTGAAAATAACGACGGGAGTTGGATTGTTGTATCACATACAGACCACAACTGGATGAGTTTAAACCTCGTGCAAGTTTACAAATCTCACCTTAAGGGGGGGTTTTCCAAGAATGCTGAGGAGAAAGGAGCGGGGGATTATGTTACGGGTACTTTAATGATGTCTGCGCTTTTGAATAAATTTAATGAAAAATTACAAAAGAATCGTATTTTTACCTACAAAGAAATTGAAAAATTAGTAAGATCTGCCTACAACCAAAGCGTTACTTATAAGTTGAAGCTAACTTCTGCCAAATCCTACACCTTTTCGATGTAAGACAAAAATTAGTCCAACAACCTTCGGATGATTTTGTAAACTTCGCCTCGGGTATCAAGACCTAACACATAAACTTCTTTCTTATCGTGATTTATATGATAGATTAGTCTTAATTTTCCGACTCTTGTTCTGAATGTTCGATCATAACCTTTTAGGGCCTGAGAATTTGGAGGAAGAACTGTCGGTATATTGAGTATTTCTCTTAAAATTTCTTTTATCTTTCCCTGTTTAATTGTACTTAATTTCCTAATATCTTTGAAGAAATTTTTATGGTAAACAATTTCGTAATTCACTTTACATCTAGGTTTTTCAGAAACTCATCTGATTTAATGAAGTCGCTTTTTTTTGCTTTTATTAATCTTTCCTCGACCATTTTACTATCTAAATAATCTTCTACAAAACGTTCAAGTGCTTCGAGGGTTTCAGCATCAATTAGATATGCCTTTAGTTTATTGTTTTTAAGAATTCCTATGGGCTCCTTTTTGCGTGCGGCAAGAGTTAAGAGCTCATCAGCATTTTTGCGCATATCAGTTATGGTTTTAAGGTTTTGGCTGGTTATCATGGTGACAAAATTGTATACAAATTTGTCACCATCGTCAAGTAGAAAGTTTCTAGCTAAAATATAGTTTGTGCCGGAACTTCCAGAGGTTGAGACAGTTAAGTTGCAGCTCGAGAAATATTTGAAAGGACATAAAATTGAAAATGTTCAAATTAACGCCCCAAAGATTTTTAGTGGAAACCCTAAGGATTTAGTTGATGCAAAGGTTAAGGGAGTGAGAAGATTTGCAAAAGTTTTATCAATTGATCTTTCGAATGGTTTTTCAATCGTAATTCATATTAAATTAACAGGACAACTTATTTACCGAGGTGCAAATCTAAAACAACCCCCAAGGTTGTCGAATAAGGTCGTGGGTGGTATACCAGGGAAGCACACTCATGTGGTTTTTGAATTGGACAAGGGAGGATTTCTTTACTATAACGACGTTCGACGTTTTGGCTGGATAAAAATAGTTAAGAGCGACAAGTTACAAGTAACAGGTTTCATAGGAAAACTAGGGCCTGAGCCATTTCGCGATTTGACACTTGAGCATTTCAAGAGAGTGCTTTCAAAAACAAAGCGTGCAATAAAAGTTGTTTTAATGGACCAAACAAAAATTGGAGGGGTAGGAAATATCTATGCCAACGATGCCCTTTGGTTAGCAAAGATTGATCCAAAAAGGCCCGCTAATGAGTTACAAAGCGACGAAGTTACAGAGTTATATGAGGCAATACATGAGGTATTGAAAGCGGGGATGAAGTATGGTGGAGCAAGTGAATTAGCTTTTGTAACCCCAGATGGCAAAGAAGGAGAATATCAAAAACACACTTTGGCTTATGGACATCAGGGAGAACCCTGTAGTCGTTGTCACAAAGCCAAATTTACCAAGTATTTTCTCTCCGGCCGCGGAACTTACGTTTGTCCCTTTTGCCAGGAATAACAACACTTTAGCCAAATACACGCTTATTCTTTAAATAGTTTACAAAATTTAGTATTGGGTAAGTGAGAATTGTTAAAAGCATTGAGATCCCGACGAATACCCAAATTCTTGTTGTTTTTCTTCTTTTAAGTCTGTCGTAATACCCTCTGAGTAACTCTTGAAGTGATTTTGGCAAGATACTTATTAACTCCTCAACTACCTTGCTATTTTTTTTCGACTTAATTTTTTTTGCAATCTCGTAGGCGTTCAGAATTTTTTCCGATACGTATCCGATGTCAAATTTTTGTATACCTTCTCTTGCATATCGAGAGGTTTCGTAATAATCCTTTTCATTTGTCTTAACGTATTTAAAAATATTTTTGGCAAATGCGCGGGGTGTAATATTTTTCGGAAATGAAATTCCGTTTTTTCCGTCAATTAACTCATTGATTGTTTCATTTTTAAGTCCGATTATAGGTGTTGCCGAAGCCAGCGATTCGATTATTACCAGGCTTTGAACTTCTTTCATAGATGCAGATACAAAATAATCGCTTTTCGCCAAAACCTGAAGAAGTTTTTTTCTATCGATAAAATCGTGAATTTCTACATTATTAATTCTTTTGTTAACTATTATTTTTTTAATTTTTTTAACATAGTCGTCTCCTGATTTGATGTTTCCGTAAAGTTTAAGATGATATGACTTAGGAAGATGTGCGAAGGCTTTAACAAGAAATTCTTGGTTTTTTCTTCCCACAAAAGAACCTACAAAGGTAAAAACCTTGTCTTTTTCTGAAGTTTTAATTTCAAGTTCTCTGAAGGGTTTTAAATCCAAGCCGTTATTGATGACTATTGTTTTGGTTTTGCGGGTAATAGCGTGGATTGATCTTTGGACATATTTATTTAAAGCAATAATCAAATTCACATTTTCAAGAAGTTTTTTATTGTAACTTTTACTTAAAGAATAGTTAATTTGGCTTAGAATCTTTTTATTTGAAAGCTTGGGAAATACATAATTTATCCCTTCCGACGGGAGAGAATGAAAAGTAACTACGAAGGCGGAATTATTTCTTATTGCCCAGATAAGACATATTAATGTAGTAAAAGCAATATTTTGTGCGTGGATGACGTCTGGTGAAATTTTGTCTAGATCTTTAAACATCTGCCTTACAACATCAGGAGTAAGTTTTGGAACGTAGGCTTGTTTAATGGGTAACGAAGGAATAGTGAAATAAAAAAGATTTCTGTTTCTTTTTTTAATCTGGTATTTTTCACCCAGACATAGATATGTCACATCATGCTTTTTAGAAAGGGTTTCAGATAGTTCTTCGGATATACGAGCTGTACCCGTTTCATTTCCGGGTCTATATAGAGAGGTTATAAGAATTTTCATTGCCCAATTGTAGCACTGATTAAACCGGGTTTCGTTTAATAAGGTATAATTCGGAAGAAAATCATTAAATGTATATTACAAGGATCCGGCTTACAAATTACAGGAGTTTCAAAGATACGGCACTTTCTTTCTCAAAAGATATAACAGTGATTGTTGGGCCGAACGCGAGTGGAAAAACAAATGTTATGGAAAGTATATTTTTATTATCAACCGGAAAGTCTTTCCACGCACGGATTGAGGAAGAAATGGTTGCCTACGACGAAGAAATCGCCCGAGTAAAAGGAGCAATTATCGAAACGGACGGAGAAAAAGTAGGAACTAATCTTGAGGTAGTTATAACTCGGGGAACAATCACAATTGGAGAATCACCCGAAAAAGTCGAAAAGATAGCTCGCAAACGTTTACTTATCAATGGAGTTGGAAAAAGACTGGTTGATTTTGCGGGTACATTTAAAACGGTTTTATTCGGACCGCAGGATTTAGGTTTGGTTACCGAATCTCCAAGCATCCGTCGGAAATTTTTAGATATAGTTTTATCACAGGTTGATCGTGAATATAGGCGCGCCTCTTTATCTTACGAAAAAGGTTTAAGACAAAGAAATAAACTTCTTTTGGGAATCCGAGAGGAAAATTTATCAAGGAGTCTACTTCTTTTCTGGGACAAACTTCTTATCAAAAACGGGGACTATATTTCCAAAAAGCGGGAAGAATTCATTGAATTTGTGAATTCTCAACCACCGTTTGACGGGCATAAATTTGAGCTAATTTATGATAAAAGTGCGATTTCCGAAACTAGACTTCAACAATATGCAGAGGAAGAAATAGTTGCAGCAAGTACCTTGGTCGGACCACATAGAGATGACTTTGTCTTTAGAGTAAAAGAGCGTGAGAGTAAAAGGGTAAAAGAATTTAGGGAACTCGCTCCATATGGATCGAGAGGGGAACAACGGATGGGAGTTTTGTGGTTAAAATTGGCGGAACTTTCATTTATTGAATCAGTGACAGGGGAAAAACCAACACTTTTATTGGACGATATTTTTTCCGAACTTGATCATGAGCATAGGGATATTGTCTTTGGGGCCTCCAAAGGCCAACAGACAATTATTACAACCGCAGATCCACATTATGTAGAAGGATTTGAAAAGATTGAAAAAATAACATTAAATAGTTTATAATTCCTACCATGAAGGAAAAAAGCCTTTTAGCTGAATTTGATGTCTTTTCAGATCCTCCAGCGATAAGTGGGGGTTCTGGACGGGAAGCATCTGGTTCTGGTGGGGGAAGGCCTGTGGTTTCTAGTCCTGCTCCTGAACCTCCCCCGAACTTTGAGGAACTTCGTATAGATGCAACTAGTCCTGTGGGGAGAGGAAATTACACAGCGGATGTAGATGCGCCTGATGACTGAGGGTTAATACTTTTTAATATCTCTAATCTTCCTTTTCTTTTCCCGCAATTTTGCTGAGTTGGTAGGTGACTACTACTGCGAGAAATGTTACTACCATTGCGTAGATTAGAAGAGAAATAAGTCCCGAGTCTTTTCCGAAAATCGGTTCAATATAAAGTGCGATTACTTCTTTGATTAACTCATTCCAAGCAAGAGCTGCCACGAGTCCAAAGCCGCTTGTTACAAGTTTAAGTAACTTATCTGCGAATTCCTTCTTAAATTCTTTAGCCTCACTGATTAACGACTTTTCTATACCTTTTTGCTTGTTGACTTCTTTTTCGTGGGAAGTTTCCTTTTCGACCTTATTTTTTGCCGCCATGAGTATATAGTATACAATGAAATTATGATGCTAATCTACGAATGTATGCGAATGTAACGAATTGATACGAATTATGAAAGTGTTTAACCCAGCCGAATTAAAAAAACTTTACAAACCTCACCTCGATTCATCCGGCGAAGACAACGGCCAAATAACAATTATTGGGGGTTCAAAACTTTTCCATGGCGCACCACTTTTATCATTAAAAGTAGCATCGCGTATTGTCGATATGGTTTTTTTCAGTTCGACGGAGCCTAGCGTAGGCGACCTTGCTAATCGTATAAAAGAAAATTTAATGTCTTTCATTTGGGTTCCTTGGGAAGATTTAGAAAGCTATATTAAAAAGTCCGATGCAGTCCTTATTGGACCCGGTTTTATGAGATTTGGGAGCGAGAAAACTCCCGAAGGAGAAAGAGGCCATGAGAATCATATTGAAGGCAAAGTTACACGGGAGATTACTGAAAGTTTATTGGATAAATTTCCCGATAAAAAGTGGGTTATTGACGCAGGAAGTTTACAAACTATGGATGCTGAGTGGATACCGGAAAAAGCAGTTCTTACCCCCAACAGAAAGGAATTTGAACTACTTTTTGGAAAGGAGTTAGAGCTTAAAGTTCAGAGCTTAGATTTTAAAAATGAAAAACTAACCTCTAACCTCCAATACCTAACCTCTAAATACAAATGTACCATTGTTTTAAAAGGACCTGAAACAATTGTTTGTAGCCCAGAAGAGTGTGTTTTAGTTAAGGGTGGTAATCCTGGAATGACGAAGGGGGGAACGGGGGATACTTTAGCAGGATTGACTGTCGCACTTTTGGCAAAAAACGATCCCTTTTTAGCAGCAGTGAGTGCTTCCTATTTAGTCAAAAAAGCAGCAGATGAACTTTATGAAAGAGTCGGTACAAATTATAACGCTGATGATTTAGCAGACAAAATCCCCGAAACTCTTCATAAGTTATTAAAATAAGAAAAACTTGCCCTGAGCACTTCGATCAACTCAGTGTAGACTTCATAGAGGGGTTGTTTTTTCCGCAGGAGTTGCGGTAATATTATCTTAATGTACACTCCAAAGTTCGAAATTACTAATAAAATCCTCAAAAATATCGGTGCAATCGAAGCTGCGAAGGAAGTTATCGAGAATGCACCCCTTGTCCCTTATTACGAAAAACAATTTAGAAGCGAGGCTTTAGCCAGAACTGTCCACCATGGAACCCATATTGAGGGCGTTGGTTTGTCGAACTTGGACGAGGTAAAGAAGGTTTTGGAGGGGGAGGAGGTTGTTGCTCATGACAGAGATATTCAGGAAGTAATTAATTACAGAAATGTTATGAGCTTGTTGGATGAGCTTGCTGTAAAGAGAGGAGGTTATGATGTTGAAAGCTTACTGGACATTCATAAAGAAACAGTCAACAAAATTGTCTCCCAAGAAAAAGTTGGTACTCTAAGAAAAACTCAGGTCATAATCAGAGAGGAATCAACAGGAACGGTAATTCTTCAACCTCCGCCAGCCATCGAAGTACCATATCTGCTGGAAGATTTTTTTGAATGGCTAAATTCCGAAGAAGCAAAAGATGTTCACCCGATAATTCGGGCGGGGATATCCCACTATATCTTAGTTTCAATTCACCCTTTTGTTGAGGGAAACGGCCGTACGATTCGAGCTTTTGCCAGCCTTATTTTGATGAGAGAAGGATATAACATTAAGCGCTTTTTTTCTTTAGAGGAGCATTTTGATTCCGATCCGGGAAGTTATTATGAAGCCTTAGCCGAAGTAGATAAACAATCGAAAAATATCGCAGCAAGAGATATAACAGCTTGGTTAACTTACTTCACACAAGTTGTCGCAGTTGAACTTAATAAAATCAAAGAATTAGTCAGAAAACTTTCGATTGATTCCCGTTTAAAGTTAAAAATCGGAGAACAAGTTGCATTAACTCAACGTCAAATGAAACTAATAGAATATCTATCCGAGGTTGGTTCGGGAATAATGCAAGACTTGAGATCTATCTTTCCTATGGTCTCTGAAGATACGGTTTTACGAGATCTTTCTGACTTAATGGATAAAGGTATAATAAAAAAGGAGGGAAAAACAAAAGCATCTAGGTATATAATCGCAAGTAGGTAGCATTATAATGACGCCAACAGATCCACAATTTTTATATATGATTTTAGTACTTCCAAGTTTATTTGGACTTACTCTTGTTGGCGACGGACTCAATAAAATCATGCACGAGGAATCGGGAGGAATTATAAGTATTGTATTTGGAATTATTTTTATCGCTGTAGTTATTTTTGCCTATATTTTCTTCTCAAATTATCTAACCCAACAAGTACCAGTTTGAGTCATATTTCAGGTGTATAATTAACCCAAATAACATCCTCCGCAGATCAGAAATCTACGGTTTCACGCCTGAGCGAGGATGATATATCAGGTTCAATTCCTCCACGAGTTAAAATCCGTGGTATCCTTGAAACTGCTATGACATTTGCTGAGCTATCTTCATTCCTTGAAAAATTAGAGAGAACTTCTTCACGAATCGAGATAACAAAGATTTTAGCTGAACTTTATAAAAAGGCCTCAAATACTGAAGTAGACAAGATTACTTATCTTCTTTTGGGAAGCTTAGCACCAGCCTATAAAGGAATTGTTTTTAATTTAGCCGAGCGAATGATGATTGGAGTACTCGCTAAGGCTTATGGACTTGAGCAGAAAAAAGTACAACAGGTTTATAAGAGAGAAGGAGATCTTGGTAATACTGCGAGTGTGCTCGCACAAAGGGAAAAGGGCAAAGTGCAAAGGTCAAAACTTTCGGTTACTGATGTTTTTGAAAGACTTTCAGAGATAGCTAAAGATGAGGGCGAGAAGAGTGTTGAAAGAAAAATTGAAGGAATGGCAAAGCTTTTGTCGGAGCTTGATTCGCAATCTTCACGTTTTGTTGCGAGGATTCCAGTAGGTCGCTTGAGACTTGGGTTTAGCGATAAAACAATTCTTGATGCTTTGAGTTGGATGGAGGTAGGGGACAAAAGCAAAAAAGCAAAGCTGGAAAAAGCATACCAAGTTGTACCTGATGTAGGGTTTTTAGCAAAAAAAGTTAAGCAGTTTGGAATTGATAAAGCTTCTGAGAATATTAAACCTGTAGTTGGGGTTCCTGTTCTTCCCATGCTTGCACAAAGGATTAAAAGTCCAACTGAAATGATTAAAAAAATGGGAAAAGTTTTTGTAGAACCCAAATTTGATGGCTTAAGGGTTTTGATCCACTACAAAAAGGTTGGTGCAAGGGAAGAAATCAGCGCTTTTACAAGAAACTTAAATAACGTAGTTGAAATGTTTTCCGAGCTCAAGGGAATCGGTAAACATGTAAACGCCAAGGAACTGATTCTTGATACCGAAGCCGTGGGAATGGATCCGGAGATGGTAAAGATGGCTAATTTCCAAACGACAATGCAAAGGCGCAGAAAATACGATATCGAAGAAAAAGCAAAAAGTATTCCTTTAAAATTTCAGGTGTTTGATATTATTTTCAGGGATGGTAAGAGTTTTATGGATAGGCCTTATTTTGAACGAAGAGAGATTCTTAAAAAGACGATTCTTGATGACAAGCTTCTAATAGTTGATGACGCAGTCGTAACGGATAATCCCGAGATAATAAATCGCGAATATCGAGAAAAAATTAAAGCTGGTTTGGAAGGAGTTATAGTCAAAAAATACGATACAGCCTATATTCCTGGAAGAACTGGCTGGCGTTGGGTAAAGATGAAGGAAGAAGAAGCAGCTTCCGGAAAACTGGCAGATACCATAGATTGTGTAGTCATGGGATACTCGGCCGGTAGGGGGAAAAGGGTTAGCTTTGGCCTGGGTCAGTTTTTGGTTGGGGTTCTCGATCCGCCAGCTGGTGGAATGATAAAAACGGTTACAAAGGTAGGAACGGGATTAACGGACGAGCAATTTAGAGAACTTAAAAAACGCCTTTCAGGGTTGGAAGTTAAGGATAAACCAAAAGAATATGCAGATGTGAGTAAACTACTACAACCTGATTTTTGGGTTGAGCCTTCCTTGGTTGTCGAAATTGCGGCCGATGAAATTACTAAGTCACCTAACCACTCAGCAGGCCTGGCGCTTCGATTTCCTCGTCTAGTTCGCTTCCGTGATGACAAGTCTCCTGATCAAGCGACAACAGTTGCCGAAGTCAAAAAACTCTACGAAATGTAAAAAATCTGATTAAGTCTTGGGAGACTGTAAATTAAGTTGTACTTCGCATTAAATTCGTGTATATTAACTCCACTCAAATAAATTTTATTAATGGATTGATAGATATGGAACGCTATATTGAAATTTCTCCTTCATTAACAGAATGGTTGGAATCTGGTCCGAAGTCAAAACCCGAGAAAGATTGTTTTTTAGCGTTCCTAGAGACGAAAGTACCCTCAGAAAGAAAAGTAAAACGTGTTACCTTTGGGCATTTGCTCGCTCTTCGGCTTATAGAAAGAGGTTTAGGAATTCCTGAGGAAGTAGCAGCAAGCTTAACTTCAAGTGAGAGGAATGAAGAACTAAAAGAGTTATTGGGAAAATGGAATGCTTTAGACTTTAAAGAAAATAACTTACTCAGAAACGAGCATAAGGGACGTATTATATTGAAGATGACCCGGGTTTATTATTTAGGGTCCCCCATGGGTTTATGGGCCGGACTAGATAGATACAAGGAAACACTGGACGATTTGGTGGGTTATATCCAAACGGGAGGAAGGGGTATCTTAGCGGATGAATATAAAATGAGGGGTCAAGGTATCAGACGTGAGAAGCTATGGTAGGATGGTAGTATGCGACTTAAGAGTTCGGGTTTAAGTGAAAGTGAAGCTAAACTACGTCTAAAAAAGTTTGGACTCAATAAGTTACCTGAAGTTGCTCCTCCATCTGATCTTTCAATCCTTATATCTCAATTTAAAAGCCCCCTTATTTACATTCTTCTTTTTGCAGGAATTGTTACATTAATGCTGAGAGATTATACGGATGCTACCGTTATTTCCTTTGCTGTTGTAATTAACACAGTACTGGGTTTTTTCCAAGAGCGACGAGCAAGTAAGGCACTTCTTGCATTAAAAGCGCTTATTCACCCCATAGCAGTGGTTGTAAGGGATGGAGAGCGTATGAAAATCGAAGTTGAAAGTATTGTTCCCGATGATGTATGTATATTAAATACCGGGGATAAAATACCGGCAGATGGAAAGATACTGTCTGCAAATCATCTGTTTATCTCCGAGGCGATATTGACAGGCGAATCTGTTCCGGTGGGGAAGGAGAAGAATGATAAGGCGTTTATGGGAACAGTGGTAACTGCAGGAAACGGTATCTTGCTGGTTGAAACTACAGGTGAAGAAACAGAGATAGGAAAAATAGCATTGCAGGTTCAAGAACCCTATGAAGACACCCCACTTAAGCGCCAACTTGTTAACTTTAGTCGCCAATTGACAATACTCGTATTTAGTTTAACCGCATTTGTTTTTATCGTAGGTTTGGTTTCGGGTCGTGAGCTTTTAGAAATATTTACAACCAGCGTTGCTCTAGCCGTTTCTTCTATCCCCGAAGGATTATTGGTTGGACTTACCGTCGTTTTGGCGATCGGTATGCAAAAAATATTAAAACAAAAGGGGCTTGTTCGTAATCTCGTTTCTGCAGAAACCTTGGGGGGAGTAACCACTATCTGTATTGATAAAACAGGTACTTTGACCGAGGGAAAGATGCGGGTAGTCGAAGTATTAGGCGATAAGGTTGAAATTGCGAAACAAGCACTTATAGCCAACGACTTGGACGATCCTCTAGTCATTGCTTTGTGGGAATGGGCCAATAAACATTTAACCACTAAGGATATGAAAGGTGTCGGTGTTGACGAATACTTGGATAAACACGAGCGAGTTGATTCAATCCCCTTTACTTCAAAAGAGAGATTTTTTGCGAGTCTAAATATCGTTTCACCCGGCAGGAAAGTTTTGTTTGTGAACGGAGCGCCGGAGTTTTTATTGGAATGGACTAAGTTATCCGAGATAAAGAGGCAAAAAATTAGAGTTGAAATAGATAGGTTAACCGGAGAAGGTAAGCGGCTTGTCGGCATGGCAAAAAGAGTGGTTAGTAAAAAGAGGGATGGTATAACTCCCGATGCAGTAAAAAGAGACTTGGAATGGGTTGGGTTAGTTGCATTTACGGATCCTATTAGGTTAGGTGTAAAAGATGCGCTCGAGAAAGTAAAAAGTGCAAGAGTAAAACTAATTGTGATAACAGGGGATTATGCACAGACTGCGGTTTCGGTTTTAAAAAATCTCAATATTCATATTGATGAAGACAATGTTATTTTAGGAAGTGAACTTGAAACAATACCTATTAGTACCTTGCGCAGAAAATTACAAACAACGGATGCATTGTTGTTTGCACGAACCACACCTTCCCAAAAACTCAAAATTGTCAGAGCTCTTAAAGAAAATAAAGAGGTGATTGCAATGATGGGGGATGGGGTAAATGACGCACCTGCTCTGAAACATGCGGATATCGGAATTGTTGTAGGGGATGCAAGCGACGTTGCAAAGGAATCGGCTGATTTGGTACTTCTCGATTCCTCCTTTGCAACAATTGTTTCTGCCATAGAAGAAGGCCGCGGCATTTTTGAGAATATAAGGAAAATTGTCCTTTACTTAATGAGCGATGCTTTTGAGGAGATTGTTGCAGTTATCGGCGGCATTTTGTTGGGGCTTCCGTTGCCTGTTACGGCTGCACAAATTCTTTGGATAAATTTGGTATCGGACGGTTTCCCTCATTTAGCATTGACCATTGACCCAAGAAGCTCTGAAATTATGCAAGCTTCCCCCAGAAACTCTCAAGAACCTTTGGTAGCCTCTTGGATGAAAAAGTTAATATTAATTGTTTCTCTTTGGGGCGGAACAACCGGGTTGGTATTATTTATTTACTTTTATAGAACAACCGGAAATATTATTTTGGCCCAATCAGTTGCCTTTGCGACTTTAGGGATAAATTCATTGATTTTTGTATTTTCTGTACGCACCTTAAGACAACCTGTTTGGAAGCAGAATCCGTTTGAAAATAAGTGGTTAAATATTGCGGTATTGGGAGGAATTCTAATGCAGATATTTCCTTTTGTTTTCCCTACAACCCGCGAATTTCTGGGACTTTATCCCCTCAGGGTTGGGAGTTGGATAGTAATTTTTGCAGCCGGAGTCTTTGTGTTTATAATGATAGAGTTTATGAAATATATTTTTAGAGAACAATTAGACCACACTAAAAGAAAATGATACCCGGACTTATTATTATCATTTTAATTCTTTCGTTTGTACTTATTAAAGCAGCGGATATGGTTGTTGTTTCACTTCGACGGATAAGCAAAGTTACGCATACTGGAGTGTTTGCACTTTCTGCAGTCCTACTTGCACTCGGGACTTCGCTGCCCGAACTTTTTGTGGCCATTACATCGGCTCTGGAGGGTTCTCCTACCCTGTCTTTCGGTAATGTGTTAGGGGCAAATATTGCAAATATATCCCTGGTTGCGGGTTTATCGGCATTTTTCGCCGGTAAGGTTTATGTACAAGGTGGCTTTTTAAAGAAAGATGTGATTATCGCACTTATCGCAGGTGTGCTGCCGCTCTTTTTGGTATTAGATAAAACACTTTCCAGAGTTGACGGTATGATACTTTTGTCTGTTTACGGGGCATATTCGTCGAGTCTTTTTCGGAAGAGATTTATGCAAATTGCCAAGGAACAACAGGAGGAAACCAGTTTCATATATAGACTGACTAGGCGTTTCAATCACATAGATTCTGCAAAGAGCAAGGAAATCGGCAGGCTGTTTATCGGTGTGGCGCTCCTTTTGGGTTCTGCGGATGCAATAGTTCGGGTTGCGCAGCAACTCGCGCTTCTGGCTAACATTCCGGTACTTTTGGTCGGCTTGATAGTCATATCAATCGGGACTACTTTACCGGAGGTGGCCTTTTCTTTCCGGGCAATCGAAGATCATGAGCCCACGATGTTTTTTGGCAATTTACTCGGATCCATTATCGCAAACTCTACGCTTGTTTTAGGTGTCGCTACAGTGATAACACCGATTCGAATTGTTGCCTTGGAGGAGTATACCGAAGCGGCGATGTCTTTCATTTTGATATTTTTGACTTTTTGGTTTTTTATTAAAAGTAAAGGTAGGCTCGACAGGTGGGAGGCGGGATTGCTTCTCGTCTTGTATTTAATCTTCGTAATAGTAGAATTCGTTTAAATGAAAGTTGTAGCGGATCTTGAGGTTCATTCCAAATATGCACGGGCTGTTTCTTCTTCTATGACGATTCCCATAATTGCAGAATGGTCAGAAAAAAAGGGTATAGGCTTGGTTGGAACCGGGGATTTCACCCACCCCATGTGGCTTCGGGAACTTGAGGCGAATTTGGAAGAGGCGGAAAGCGGTGTTTTTCAACTCCGCAAATCCCAAATCCCAATTTCAAAATCCAAATATAATGATGTAAGGTTTTTGTTAACTAGCGAGGTTTCTTGCATGTATACCCATGAGGGGAGAGGAAGACGAGTGCATATGATGATATTCTTGCCGAGTTTTGATTCTGTAAAAAAGTTCAATCAGGGGCTGACAAGCTTTGGAGCTAATCTTTTTTCCGATGGAAGACCGATTATGGGTCTGACACTTACCCAAGTTGCAGAAATAGCGTTAGAAGTAACCGAAAAGGCTTTAATTATTCCGGCGCACGTTTGGACGCCGTGGTTTGGATTTTATGGATCAATGAGTGGATACGATACGTTAACTGAAGGTTTTGGAGATTTGGAAAAAAAGATTCCTGCAATGGAGACCGGATTATCAAGCGACCCTGCGATGAATTGGAGAATTGCGGAATTGACAAATAAGCGTATTGTTTCTTTTGGAGATGCACATTCACCGCAAAAACTGGGACGCGAAGCTACTGTTTTTGAATTGGAGGAGTTATCCTATGATGCAATTGGACGTGCCCTGTGGGGAAAGGGACCGGAGGAAATTGCCTACACAATAGAATTTTATCCCGAAGAGGGAAAATATCACTATACTGGACACCGTAAGTGCAATATTGTCTATTCCCCAAATGACGCTCGCAGATTGGGTTTGACGTGCCCTGTTTGTGGAAGACCTTTAACTATTGGAGTAATGAGCAGAGTCGAAACCCTGGCATCTGTCGATTCCGAAACTACAGCAGAGACAGACAAATTTGGAGTAAGGTGGGTTAAAGATTCAAAGGGTATTCGATCCCCATATGTAATGCTTGTACCCCTTTTAGAGATTATCGCAGAAACCCTCAACTTGGGAGTAGGAAGTCAAAAGGTAATGGAACTTTATGAGCTTTTAATAAATCAGTTCGGAAATGAATTTTCAGTTCTTCTTAAAACTCCTTTCGACGATATTAAGAGATTTGGGGGACAGCGCGTCTCAGAAACCGTCCAAAAAGTAAGGAGTGGTGATATTGTTATCGAACCCGGGTTTGACGGAGTCTTCGGCACCGTTAAAATCTGGCGAGAAGGTGAAGATCTCATAAAAGAAACCCAAGTTGATCAAACCTCGTTATTTTAAGAATATCTTCTTGACCAAACACGCTTTTCTGAGTAAAATCTGAGCAAACTGACTAAGCTGACTTTCAATTTTCTACCAGAACTAATATGTCGGCACAAGATAAGTATCTATATCCAGTTACTCCGGAAACGTTGCATAAATATGCAGAGGATATCTTTGCACCCGTGAGAAGGGGAGAATGTGTAACCACGGTTTGGGTCCCAATGGCAGGAAGGCGAATGTGGAATAAGTTTATAAATGAGAATATTTATCTTTTTGAAAAAGAACTTCCTCATTACGACAAATACCTTCTAGTCTATATAGAACCTCTTGATCTGACCGAGGAAAGTCTTGCAGGCTACATAAGACTAATGGCAAAAAGTTTCATTGAGGTCGCAACAAACAACGAAAATGTTAAAAATGATAAGATTCAAAAATACACAGAAATATTTGATGATGATAAAGCAACCTATTCATTACTACTTACAAATTTAAAACACCTCCTCAAAGAGACAACAGATTCCGGTTTGGAGATAGTGTTTTTTGTAGGGGAGTTTGACGAGCTTACTTTCGCAAATACCATTTTCTACAATAACTTGAAAAGCCTTTGGAGTCAGCTTTACCCCAGACTCCACTATATTTTCTTGATGAGGGAGAGAGTTACTAGAAAGGAAAATATTTCTTTATGGGGAGAATTAAATGAAGCAATACTACAAAATATTGTTTATGTACCTCTAGCTCAAGATAAAGACGTTGATTATTGGATAGATAATTTTTCTTCGCACTACTCTTTTAAAATTAATGAAAAACAAAAGCAAGTGTTAAAAAAATTATGTGGTGGACATCCTTATATGTTGAAGGTAGCCGTAAGGGTTATAAACAAACACAAAGATGATAATTTGTCAGGAGACGAGCTCGAAGACTTTCTTCTCGACTATTATGAATTACGTTCTGTTTCAAGAGGAATATTAGATGTGAGGAGCGATAAAGAGAGAAAGTTACTCCTAACAATTGCTAAAGGCAGCGAATTTAACGTTGAAGATCACAAAGAATATATAAAATTTTTTGAGAAGCTGGGTCTTGTTAAAAAAGACGATAAAGGACAATACCATCTTTTTGGAAAACTTTTTGAGGACGCCGTTTTAGGAACAGAAGAGCCTAAAGAATCCCACTCGAGCACAGAGACAAATGGCGACTTAAATTTAGATGAAAATACAGGTGCAATTCTTTTTAAAGGAAAAACAGTCGAAGAACGATTTACTAGACAGGAATATTCTATTTTGACCGCGTTTTTACAAAATGAAGGCAAGCTTCTTACTAGAGACGATGCAGGTGCTGTTTTATGGGGAAAGGAATCCTATGAGAAATATTCCGATTGGGCGATAGATCAGTTGATAAGTAAACTTAGAAAAAAACTAAATGAGTTGGGTGTTAAGGATAAATTAAGTACTGTAAGAGGTAAAGGCTATAAATATATAAAAGCCTAAGTTTCTAATCTGCCCCAAAAAACTTCCGGTCTTACCCAAAAGGTAAGACTTTTTTTAAAGATGGCTTATGACAGCAGAAACACAAATATCTCTTAGACAAGTTGCGGAGGATGGTTATTACCGACTTGGAATAAGCAAAGAGGCTCCGTGGGGGATGATACCTTCATGGGTGTGGAGTGTTGGAATATTTGCAAGTTTAGCTGAAGAATCTAGAAGAAAAGTTGAGATGGGTGAAGCAGAGTGTCGAGGCTTGACAGAACAAACTCCCAAAAAATTCAAAGTAATTTCGCAGTCATTAAGATTTTCAAACGAAGAAGATATTGCCTCCTTTGAAGCACTCATTACGAGTATTAGACATTTTTGGCCACAAGTCGGAAGTTTTAAACCTAAAGAAGCATGGGGCACTGACAGGGAGGGTAATCGTCACCTATTAGAATCTGACCCACACATTTTCGTAAGGTCGATCGAGGGGTGGTTAAAAGGTGAAGTAGCGCCTCCGATAAGAACAGAAGCAGTTAGTGTATGGTTTGATAGTATCGGAGGTCTTGCGTGTAGTGATCCTGCAGTAGTGAGAAAATATTTTTCTTCCGCGGGAGTATATCGGATTTTACCCCTAGCAGGTTGGGAAGAGTCCAATGGAAAAGAGAAGAGAGACGGTAGACCTTTATTTCAAGAGGAAGTACGAGGGACGTGGGCGTTTGATAATCTTAGGACATTCGCTGGAGGATGTGCTGAACTTTTAGAAAAACGAGCTAATGAAATAATGACAAGTTATCCGCGATTAGCTGAACAGCTACAAAAGATTGCGATAAGTGCAAGAGATTTAGAGGAATTTTTGAAATACTCTTGGGAAGGAAACTATAAAGAAATGGATTTGCTACGGCCCACACCACCAGAGAATATTTTAGTTCCTGTTGGAGTTGCTCTTGCTGAGAGATTATCAAACTCACAATCTGATACAGAGGATTCTCAAATAGTAGAATCAATTGCGAGAAGCCTGGTTAGAGTTTTTCGGAGGAGAAGAGTGAGTATTAACAAAGAAGGAATATTGGGTTTTTGTTCTGCTTTTAGAGACTCCGGAAAAGTTATTGGACAATATTTACCTTTAGAAGGTGGGTACGCTGGCTTTGGCTTAGAAATAGTAAACGATTGGTCAGGAGGGAATAAAGAGACGATTGATAAGATTCAAAACTGGATAATTCCTGAATTTATATTTCAGATGAGACTTAGGGGTTACAATACTTTTGACTGGACTAAAGATGACTATAGGACTTTAGGTTTGAGTGAAGAATTATGGGGAAATCACCAAGCAAGAATAGAAGAAGAAAGAAAAAAAACCATTCCAGGCAGAGAAATAGTGCAAAGTGGAGATTCTGTGATTGAATTTTCCGGAGAGTTGGATCCACTGCATGAGGGGCACATACAATTTATCTGGGAAGCAGCAGAGGATATAGACATAGAAGAGTTGGCTAGAGCAGGGTTTATGTTGAAAAATTCTGAGGGTAGATTACTGGTTGGTGTGAGTGTAAATACTGGTAATAAAGGGAAACAGAGCACAGACGCAGCTATTAGGAACAGGATTGTTGAGGAAGGTTTAGCATATATAGGAAACGTTTTTATACACACAGGCAACAAAACTTCGCTTCCCACAGCACAGAGAATGGATGGCTATAGAGCTGAATATGAAGACAGTGGAGCTCATATTGATGTTCAGGCGCGACTTGCAGGTTTCAATAAACCAAACGGACCGGGTTTTACTTACACCGAAATCGAAGAGCCTGGGGGTTCGAAAAGATTAAACGATACTGCACATATATTTTCATTACAACAGGATGATTTAATTGATCCTTATGATTTGTGCAGGAGGATTAGAGCTGCTTTTGGTGAACATAAAAAAGATGGTGAAAAATTTGACGGTAAGGTTATTGTAATGCTTGTACACTTACCTGAGGTTCATAGTTCATATATACGCGAACACATAGATAAGTTATCTGATGAAGTCTTGGCTACACTAGTCCATCCCCGAGATATTCCTACAATAAGGGAATTGTATAGCAGAACAAAGGTTTAAGCAGCTAGGGGAAGATTGGAAGCAACATCAATCTGTGTACTAGTGAGTGTTTGAATTGCCTCATTTAGACATATTGGAACTCCTTCTGCTGGTATGTCTTGTTGAAGCTCTGTTATCCAGCCATTCAGAGTTTGTTGAAGTATTAGGCTTGGCATTTTAATTTGAGCTACACGGCTAATAGGAGAACTATCTGGGAAAAAAGCAGCCATGCTTGCTGGCCATGATTGTCTAAAGCCAGAATTGGCATACTGAGTTACAGTTACCGTTGCGGGTTTTTCATCTTGTGTTCCTACTTTTCCTAACCACACATCAAAATTTTTTAGATCAAGCCCGTCTGGTTTTCTTCTAAAAAAAATTCCTAGTCTTGCAGTTTGTTGTTCCAAAGACCCACCCGCTTTCACTACGACTGTTCCAATGATGTTAGAGTTTCCACTCCATCCATCAACGGAAATTTTATCTACAAAAAGTATCGACTCTTCGTTGCCGGTCGTAGGTTGTTCGTTTGGATGCGCTAACCCCCACAGGTTTGCAGCGAGAGTCCCGGATGCAGGATCTAAAACTATACCTTGATTTATTCTTCTTTCTGTTACAACTTCTGTCCTTGTCATGGAAATTACGAGTATTTTACTACCAAAGATATTTAGGTTCAATTTTTAACTCAGAAAACTCAGATTTTGTGAGGCTAAACTGCTAGGAATATCTTAGATAGGGCTCAAGCTAAGCTATTTTATATGTATTATGCTTTTGTCAGAAATAAGAGAGGAGGGACTTAAGAGGGAGGAAACTTTAGAGCGGTTAGCTCATAAATCAAAGGAATATTCTCCCCTTAAGTCTTTCTGAAAAGTCCCTGCCTGATGGGAGACGAGCCTGCCCCTTAAAAGATTATACTGCCGGGCATATTTAGAGGATGTACAACACTAAGCCACTTATTTTGACTATGACAAAAAATATAATATTAGAAATTGGAACAAACTTTATAAAGATTTATTTCTTGGTATTAGCAGTTCCATTTTATGTTTTTGGCAAATTGATTGATGACAGCCAAATAACACCGTAATATTAAATTTCTTCTATACTTTATACAAACCTATACTTGACCTAGGTTTTATTTTCTGAAAAGATTAGGAAAGAGGAGGGGGTGATGGTTATGGCGGGAGATGTAAAAGGAACAGGCTTACCAAAAAACACGGCGGCAGCTTTGTCATATGTACTGGGTCCAATAACAGGAGTACTTTTTTATGTTTTAGAGAAGGATCCCTTTGTGCGATTTCACGCAATGCAATCAATTGTTGTTTTTACTTTACTTTTTGTTCTTCAGTGGGTTTTTGGACTGACGCTTGTATTATTGCCGTTGGTACCACTTCTTTCTGTATTAGGTTTTGCTCTTTGGTTATTACTTATATATAAGGCATGGCAAGGACAAGAGTGGGAAGTTCCAGTAGTTGGTAAATATGCGAGAAAGTTCATGAAAAAAGCATGAGGTAAAAATCTGCCCCACCGGGCTAAAGCCCTATGGGCTGGAAGCCCCAAAAGCATGAAAGACGAACGGGAGCAGATGGTTTATACCATAAAAAGTAAATATGGTCTAGGTTCCTCTGATGTCCTTTCTGTTATGCTTCAAATTCCTCGGGAAAAGTTTGTACCAAAAAGATATCGGGATATGGTATACCACGACGGCCCGGTCTCGATTGGATACGGTCAAACAATGTCTCAACCCTACACCGTAGCTTATATGACAGACCTTTTAGAGCTAACTGGAAAAGAAAAGGTGTTGGAGATTGGTACGGGTTCAGGTTATCAAGCAGCCGTACTTTCGAGACTGGCAAAAGGGGTCTACACAGTCGAGATAATCCGGCAGCTTGCGGACGGAGCGAAAAAAACTCTAAAAAAATTAGGTTTCAGAAACGTCTATGTAAGGAAGGGTAGTGGAGAGTATGGATGGAGAAAGAACGCTCCATATGATGCAATTATTGTGACGGCGGGATTGGGAGATAAGGTGCCAGAAGAACTTTTCGATCAGCTAAAAAAAGGTGGGGTATTAGTGGCGCCTTTGGGTCGCGGTCATGATAAGACTATGACTAGATTCGAAAAGAACAAAAATGGGGAAATTATTAGAGAAAAATTTGGTATCTTCCACTTCGTCCCCTTTGTCGAGGAAAAGGATTAAGTAGTACAATTACACAATGAAGCTTGTTGTAGGCCTTGGCAATCCAGGAGAAAAGTACAAAGACACATGGCATAATGTTGGATTTATGGTTATTGACGCAATCATTAAAACTCTTACAGTTTCTCCGCATATCGAAAAAAAGTTGGATTCTTTAATTTTTTACCATCACGCGAGTCAAACTGTCTTTGCAAGACCTCAAACTTTCATGAATTCTTCAGGTGTTTCCGTGAAGAAACTACTTGTTCATTTCAAAATAAAATTACCGAACATGTGGGTTATTCATGATGACCTAGATTTAGTATTAGGAAGCTATAAAATTCAAAAAGGGAAGGGGCCCAGAGAACATGGGGGATTATTATCAATTTACGAAAAACTTGAAACAAAAAACTTTTGGCACGTAAGAATTGGGGTTGACAATAGAACAAACAACAAAGAACAAAGAACAAGAGGAGAAGAATACGTTTTACAAAATTTTACTGATGAAGAAAAATCCACGATTGATGTTGTTGTCGGTAATGTAGTCAAAGATCTGATTCGTAGATTCACTGATTAACTGATTTACTGATAAACTTTATTCATGCAGGTAGCGCACCTTCCCCACAACCTAAACACCTTGTACCTTCCAAAGAAAGATTTGATGCACCTTTTTTGGGGCGGCGTAGTCAGGAGAATGGCGATAATTCTTTTGGGACTTTTTTCTGCAATTTATGTTTATGAAACTTTTGTAGGCTTAGGATTGACCAGCCAGTTAGCACTAATTCTGGTTCTTTCTTTCTTCGTTATAGAACAAGCAACTAGACTGGTTGCCTTGATTTTTGCGGAGAACCTTAGCCAGAAGATAGGTTTCAAGGGAACGATATGGGCGTCAAGTATTCCTTTTTTCCTTTTTATTCCTGCAATGATCCTGGCAAAGGGTAATCCATTTCTCTTTTTCTTTGCGGCAATTTTTTATGGAATGCAGTCGAGTCTTTATTGGTGGGGATATCACGGCTACTTTATAAAAAGAGGCGACACGGAACACTTCGGATTATCCATAAGCGAAGCCGGATTTCTTGAAACTTTTGCCGCGGTCGCAACACCATTTTTTGGCGCGGTCATTGTCAGCTTATTAGGTTTTCCTCTGCTTTATTTTTTAACAGGAGCCTTGGTTGTCATTGCTCTTTTCTTGGTTGGGAGGGGTGATGAAGAAAGACAAAGGCACGATGTAACCTTTGGTGGGGTCCTGATACTTATCAGAAGACTTAAATCAATATCTTTGGCGTATGTCGGTTCGGGTGGTGAAGGCATGTTATATGTGACTCTCTGGCCTTTACTTCTTTATTTTATTTTTGGGCAATTGGTTTCTATGGGCGAGATTGTTTCGCTTTCCGTACTAGTATCCTCTCTTTTTTCTCTGGCGGTTGGACAGTGGGTGGATAAGCAAGGAGTAAGGAGCGTAATTAGAATCGGAACGCCTCTTGTTTTTATTTCCTGGTTAATAAAAGGACTAAACAGATCATTTTCGGCCTTTGTATTTGCAGACAGTTTCTGGAATTTCGGTGAACGGATGGTTGTATATCCTCTGAATGCTTTAACTTACAAAAAGGCACTCGAAGGTAAAAGTACGGCAAAAGCAATACTTTTTAGAGAAGTAAATATTATTTTCGGTTCTTTCTTTGCAATTAGCTTGGTAATGTTTTTTGTAACAATCGGGTTTGATTTAAGCTCATTTATTATAATTGCAGCAGTCATGAGCCTGATGCCTTTGATTGCATATTACAAAAGAAGAATATGACTAAAAGGTATTTTACAAAGGTAGGAGATGTTTTAAAAAAGTTTAGATCCGATGAGGACAAATATATTTCCAGAGAATTTCAGAAATACGGATATGATCTGGCAGAAGAACTGGGAGACCTGAAGAATAAATCTTTGTATATTAAGTTGGCCAAAGAAACCCGTCGAGGACTCTTGGAGGCAGCAAGAAATTTTGTTAAAGACGCATATAATGTCAAATCTAAGCCAAGGCTGTTCATGTGGAAACTTTCTGAGCTTCGCAAAGCGAAGCAAAATCCCAAATCCAAATGACAAATATCAAATTAAATCCCAAGCTCAAAATCCCAAATCAAAATAAAAAGAAATATGATTTGAAAGATAGAATTTTCAAGTTTGTTATTGATGTTTTGGATTATTTAGATAAATTGCCAAGGACACCTGTTAATAGAGTAATAATTGGGCAATGTGCTCGTTCGTCAACTTCGATAGGTGCTAATTATGAGGAAGCAGATTCTGGACATACCAAGAAGGACTTCTCATATAAGATGGAAATTATGAGAAAAGAGGCTAAAGAAACTCGCTATTGGTTAAAGGTTTCTTTAGTAAAAAATCCTAAAACTAATCCTGATAAATGTGAATCTCTTCGCGATGAGTGTCTACAACTAATAAGAATATTTTCAACAATTATTAATAAATCCAAATGATAATTTGGATTTTGAAATTGGGATTTTAGATTTGAAAATGTCTACATTTTCTTTACAAGCAAATTGGGTTGATTTTTTGATTATTCTAACTGTTGCTTATTTCGTCAGTGAAGCTTGGAGAGTGGGATTTTGGGTAATTGTAGCCGATTTTTTCGGTTTCTTGCTTTCGCTTCTTATTGCCTTAAGAGGTTATACGTTCACGTCCGACATTTTACAGACTAATTTTTCTCTAGCTCGTTCGGTTTCAAATGCTTTAGGCTTTTTGATCACGGCGGCATTTTCCGAAGCGATTTTAGGATTTTTATTTTCTTCTCTCATTCGAAAAATCCCTTACAAATTTTGGAAAAAGCCGTGGAATAATATTGCCGCAACTATTCCAGCAGCAGGTCAAGGCTTAATTCTTATTTCGTTTGTTCTTACTCTAGTTATAGGACTTCCGATTTCGCCAAAATTAAAATCAGACGTTACTGATTCCAAAATTGGAGGGATTTTAGTTCAAAAAACCTCAGGAATCGAGGCAAGGGTAAACGAAATTTTTGGAGGTTTGGTTGAAGATTCACTTACTTATCTTACAGTCCGCCCCGGTAGTACTGAACTGATACCTATAACGGTAGATAAACAGGAACTTGCTGTTGATGAAGCATCGGAATTTGCATTGTTTAGACTGGTTAATGACGAAAGAAGAAAACGAGGGGTCCCTGAGCTAGCCTTTCGACCCGACGTTGTGCTGGTTGCGAGAGCACACGCTAGGGATATGTGGGAGAGGGAGTATTTCGGGCACGTTTCACCTGATGGAGAGGATGTAGTCGTTCGAATGGAGAGAGAAAATGTAAGCTTCAATGTTGTGGGGGAGAATTTGGCCTTAGCCCCGACCGTTGCAACTTCCCACAATGGGCTTATGCAATCCGAGGGTCACCGTGCAAATATTTTGGAAACAGAGTTTAATCGAATGGGAATTGGAGTTATTGACAACGGTATTTATGGCAAGATGTTTGTACAGGTGTTTACTGACTAGGATTTGTACACGTGTTTATGGATTGAACTTATGAAATTGTTAGATAGCTGATTGTTAAATATTAAAATATCTTATCATCTATCTGTATCGATTTAGGTCTAGCGTAAAGAGAGTAACCTTTTTTTCGCTTTGTTTGGATAAGGTGAGGAGAGATACCGTTTTGTGACAATTTTTTCCTCAAGCGTTCGATTAGTTTGGTTATAGCCCATAAAGAATAATCTTCCCCATTGGGCCAGAGAATATCTGCGATTTCATCAAACGTTAACATATTTCTGGGATTTTCAATAAGATTAGAAAGTAATTGATACTCTTGTCTTGTCAGCTTTTCTAACATTTTATCTTGAAAGTATATAATTTCATTACGATAGCCCCATTGGTTTGTGTGGGCAAAGCCTAATCGTTTCAGATATCTCTGGGAAATACTTATCAGATCTGATTTTTGATAGGTTCGAGCTGCGGCGAGTGTAGTCTTGTAGTTTGGACAGAACTGGTTAAGGCTTGTTTCTAAGATAATTGCATCTTTTGCAGCCTCCGTTTCTTCCCATGTAAATGAATGCTTCGTCTGTAGACGGTGTCTTATAAGGCCGGAGATTAAAGCATCTAAAACATTTTCATTAAACGGAACGTCAATTCTTAAATACAATCGCAGATGATTATCTTTGCTTGTAATGAGGCTGAATGATTTGGTCGTACCGAAACATGTAGGGCAGACAGTGAACCTTTTCAGTAGATTTGTTTGCATCGGGAAAATGTCACTGAGTTTTATCCAGACTGCTTTTGAAATATCGTTCCATTTCGCTTCTAATTCCGACAGTCTTTTTCTGTCGATAAGTGGTTTATCTGAACTTATTAAAAGGGATTCTGTTTCTTTAATTAACTTTTCTTCAGCAACGGGCGGAGTGGTCTGCACAACCTTTTTTACTCTTGTCCAAAAGTTATTGATTTGATTATAAGGTAGATCCGGGAAACAGATTGCATTGCTGGGAAAATTAACAGCGAGGTTCGGCAGAATAATAAATCCATGATATTGATACTGCCAGGTAGCAATCTTTTTGGCTGTGAAGAGTAGTCGCAGAGCTTCAGTCCGCGATGAATAAGTAAACTTCGTTTCAGGAAATGACTGTTTTGTCATAATGTCATAGTTTAAGTCAAGATATTATATCAGACACGAGGAAAATATGGCTAGGTTTTGAGAAAAGGGGGTGGATGTCGGTGGAGCAAGAAAAAGCGTTTAAATTAGGACTACTCTTATCGCGAGTCGGAATGTCTGAGGAAGACAAAGGAGCGCTTAGTCGAGTACAAGATCTAGCGCAGGAGAAAGGTATAGCGCGTTTGGAGTTAGAGGGGGATAGGGATAAATTTGTTGACCTTGTCATAGAAGCTGGTGCTGGTGAGGTTTTATTAAGATATCTGGAAAAAACCGCGGCTATTAGAGATGCTTTGTCAGATGATCCGTAGGATTTATGACTTTAGAAAGTCAGATTAAAGGTTCTCTGGAATTAAGTCGAGATTTTGTAAATAGTCTTTCCCGATTAGATGAAGCTTCTATTGCAGAAAGGGTGGAACAAATGACTTTTAATACAGCGCACCATACCCTTTATAGGGTGGTAGATTGTCTCCGTGGACAAGAACATGTTGATGAGCTTTATGTTTATGGAAAGGAAGAAGATAGAGAACAATTACAGAGGGTTCACACTCTTTTAAAACAAAGATTGGAAAGAAATCCTGAGGATGCCGAGAGATTGAAAGATATAAAACATTGGTTGGGACCAAATGGAACTACTTATTACTTCGACCTTGAACCCTATAGATAGGTAACGAGTGGTGTATGTAATTGCGGCATAAACAAACGATTACATTGAGTAGAGTGCTCATTATTGGTTAATTAATTTTTTGGGGGTAGACTGAAGAATATGTCCAAATTTAAAGATGGAGTTATAAAGGTAGTATCTAAAGTGCCTTACGGAAAAGTTGTTAGCTATGGCCAAGTTGCTCTTTATATTGGTATTCCAAGGGCGGCAAGACAGGTCGGCTGGACTCTTAATCGAATGGAAGGAGTAGAGAATGTACCTTGGTGGAGGGTTATTAATAATCAGGGAAGAATTAGTATCAAGGGGTCAAAATATACAGCCCAAGATCAAAGGAAATTGCTTATTGAAGAAGGAGTAAAAGTAAATGACGATCTTACCTTAGATATTGAAAAATACAGATTTGTTCCCAACCAAAATTCATTGGAGAAATTAGGAATGGACTCAATCTATCTGGAAATGATTTCAACAAAAATTCCATATAGTAAATATTTCCCAAAAGGGAGACTTGCTAAATTGACCAAAAAAGTGCAAAAATAAGAGAGTCGAATGAAAAAAGATTTATTGACTCACTTTTCCTTCATGGTTGCACTTTTTGTGCTAATTTCTCTATATAAAGACTGGATACGAATCGAATTTTTGCCTTTTTGGTTCGGTGGGATTTTGGGAACCCTGCTTCCCGATGTTGATCACCTTATTTATGTTTACGTCGTAAAACCAACCGAAGCAACTTCTCAGAAAGTTGCGGGACTTGTCTCGGAGCGCAAGGTGTTTCAAAGTTGGGATGTCTTAGCTAAAACAAGAGGGGAAAGAAAAGAACTTATCTTTCACACTGCTTATTTTCAAATAATCTTTTTGACCTTTTCAATATTTGTTATCACTTCTTCGGGGTCGCTTTTGGGCATGGGATTAGTTTTGGCATTTATGCTTCACCTTTTAATTGATCAGATTATAGATTTAATGGAAAATAACAGTCTGGATAGTTGGTTTACTAAGTTTCCGTTTAGCCTTGATGCCAAACAAAAGCGCTATTTTGTATTTGCCAATGGTGTAATTCTTCTTGTTTTAGGATTTTTCTTTTGAGCTTCTGGCCTTAAAACAAACTATCTTGTATACTACCCCTATTGTGGAAGAAGAAACAACGCAGTTTTTAAGCAAAAGGGAGAAAAGATTACTTGCAAAAGAGCAAAAACGGGAAGAAAGAGAGCAAGGGGAGGTGTTTTCTAGAATCAAGAAATTTGGGATTTGGATTTTGGTAATTGGGTTTCTGGTAGCAGGAATCTGGTGGTTATGGAGGCAGTCTACAAAGCCACTACCTGGTCAGGAAGTGGCTGACTTGGGGAGAGAACATATAACTGATATTGCGGGGGTTAACTATAACTCCAATCCACCGACTTCCGGAACGCACTTTCCTGTTTGGGCGAAAAAAGGAGTTTATGATGGAGTGTTATCAGATGGATATTTAATTCACTCGCTTGAGCACGGGTATGTTGTAATTTCGTATGATTGCACCAAATCAGTAGTCGGTAATCAGTGGTCAGTAGTCAGTGAAATTCTTGCTCATGATGAACCCACTAAGGAATCAACCGACTCGGGTGAGCTTTTGAAACACATGAAGTTTCAACCATCGGGAGAAACGAGTTGGTTTACACCTGAGAATCCTCCTGAAGACGAGCTCGATCTTCCTAATGAGTTTGATTCTGAGGGATGTAAGAATTTAGTTGCAAATTTGAGTAAGTTTGTGCAAAAGTGGGATAGAGTGATTGTAGTCCCGCGACCTAACTTGGAAACTCAAGTTGCTCTGACTGCTTGGACGCGGATTGATAAACTAGAAGGCTTTGATGAAGATAGGATTGAAAATTTCATTAAGGCATTTCATAATAAGGGGCCAGAAAAGACAATGGAGTAGTTATGGAAGAAAAATTAACAAAAAGACGAAGGCGTGAGGTCGCTAAGGAACAAAAAAGAAAGGAAAGGCAAAAAGAAATACTTGTTCACAAAATGCGAAAATTTCTAGTATGGGTTTTTGCGGCCGGATTGGTCTTGTTTGTAGGTTTTAGGGCATGGGGATGGCTCAGTGCACCTTCTCCCGAGGTTGCCGGAATTGCCATTGAGGTAAGAGAAGACGACTGGATTAGGGGTAACAGGCAGGCTCAAACAACACTTCTGGAATACGGAGATTATCAATGTCCTTCCTGTGCAACATATAATCCTTTGGTGAAACAAATAGGTGAAGAATTTCCAGATGGTCTGAAAATAATTTATAGACATTTCCCGATCCCGGGTCATCAAAATGCGATTCCGTCTGCGAAGGCCTCGGAAGCATCTGGAAGACAGGGAAAATTTTGGGAGATGCATGATATTCTCTATGATAGACAGAAAGATTGGGAATCAGACGAAAATGCAAAAGAGAAATTTATAGAATACGCGAGAGAACTGGGTCTTGATGAAACAAAGTTTCTTTCCGATTATGATTCGGAGGAAGTTGAAAATAAAATTAACTCCGACTCAAGTGAAGCAACAGCCATTGGGGTCAATTCTACTCCCACCTTTTTGTTAAACGGCGTACGAATTCGACCACGAAGCTATGAGGAATTCAAAAGTTTAATCGAAGCTCAAGTCAAAGGTTACACGATCGAATAATTTAGATTCACACTTAACTCCAAAGAAGTATTATATATATGAGTCTTAGGGAAAGATTACTTGGTTCCGACCACGAAAGGAAAAGTACCGGTGAGAAACTATCTCGTATTTCTAAATTAATTGATGTAGGTACAATATTTGCTGCATTGGTTTTTGGAGGATTAGCACCTGCTCTTGCCAATACTTTAATTCAGGCAAGTGTTGTCACTTATGCAGGGGCTGAAGTCTACGAGCAGCACAAGAAAAGAAAAAGGAAAAAGTAAAAGTCTCTTTGTAAAAATAATCAATCAATCTTTTGGCAGAAAGAGGTTTCCAGTAGGCTTTTGCCCCAGCCTGGGGAGTAAAAATTTATCCCGTAATCTTCCTTTTTGAATGCCATTTTACCCCACGAGTCATTACCGGTACATTCGTAACTTTCTCTGACGGGGTTATTAGGATCATAGGTTTGGCGAGTGTATTTAATATCGCATTGATCTGCCGATTTATGAGAAGTTACTTTTGCCGTTGCGCAAGGAAGTTCATAAATAACAGTTTTCTCTTCGCATTGATGGAAGTCGATTTCAGTAAATGGGGGAGGCCAGTAAGTTGTAAAATCAAAGGTGTTAAGAATTTTATCGTACAGACCCTTATCTTCTTGGTTATTTACTACTCCTCTGAATGTATAAATTTTACCGTAGTCAAATATAGCTAATTGAACCCTTTCATTACTGGAAAAGGGCTTATTAAATATTTGCTCATAAGGGTTTGCCGTTCCTTCAAAAAATATTCCTTCTATACCGTCAACCTTTATTTTTTTCGTTTGATAATTTACAAATTGGACATAATCATATATTCCTTTTTGCAAATCTTCGAATATTTTTTCAGGTTCTTTTTCCCTGACTAAATCAACATGAATTTCATACTTCGGAAAAGTTGTCAAATCCGTACCATTAGGTTCAACGTCATTGAATCTGATAAAATGTTGGTCGAGAATTTCTCTACGATTTCCAGCCATCTCCTCCCGATACCACCAGTCAGGGGGTAAACTAAATTCAAGGTTTCGAATATGAAATCGTCTAAAACCATTCTCGTCAAAGTATGGTTGTTCGTACAGTTTTTCGGTGTTGCACTTTCTTTCCGGTTGCGATGTCTTTGACAGCTCTTCAGAAACTACTTTTGATCTTTTATGGGAAACTATAGCTGAAGCAAAAACAAATATAAGCAAAAGAACGGAGAGTAAAATTGGGTTTTTTGATAGTCTGTCTTTCACTAAGTTTATTGTACACCTGTTGAAATAAATTAATTATAACGGAGTAAAAGTTCTTGCAAAAAATCCGCTAACTTGGTAGTAAAGAAAACTACCTCTGCTTTGTGGCTTTTTTTATTACTCTACAAACTACAACAGCACTGCATCCCGATTTGAGGGCAATTTCCTCTGTGGTATGTGCTAGAGTTCCGCTATTCATTATTACCGCAAGCGATAGAATAGCCTTATCTCTTTCAGATAGACCATTTGGTAACCAACTTTCGGGGGATTTCTCTGAAAGCTTTATTAAATCTACCCTAGGATTATCATGTTCAACGTTTTTCCCTGAAGCGTATTTTATTACATGACCGTTTTTAGTTTCTTCTACAATATTAGCTATTGATTTGGATGGTGTAACATTCTTATCAATACGTGTCATTCTTGCGAGTGTCCTGTCTAGTGCTTCGCTTAATGTTTCTTTCTTTACTCCAATTTCGTTTGCTACACTGGCTAGACCATTTTTACTAGGATAATATTTCATGGTTGTTAAGCTTGCTACAATTTCAAGGAAACTTCCTTCTTCGATTGTTGCGATTATGGCCGGTAAGGGCAAGTGAGTAGCGGATTCTCGGAGCCTATAGATAGGTCTTTTTGGAGGAGAAGATTCTTCAAGATTTTGATAGAGAGTTGCACTGTCAAGTTGATGGGGTTCAAAATAAGAGTAGGGCTTTGCAAAATTACCTTTTCCCCATTGATGTACTAAATGCCTTCTTAATGTTCCTATAATTCTTTTGTGAAGATCTATGAAGTTCTCACCATCTTCTGGTTTCCAGTTGATCCAGACAATTCGTGTAACAGATTCTTTTGCAATATCAATAAAATCCGGGAGTCTTTCGTGAAATCCAAAGTCTTTTGCATTTTTAACAGCCAAATTTTCAGCTAGTTTGTAGTATAGACTTTCAGAGAGGACCAAACTTCTAAGGGGTTGTCTTAATTCTCCAGTATTCATATATATATCTTGAAAGCTATGAAGGTCATATAAGATATCAGGAATATCACAAGTTCCTGGAGGTCTCCCTCTAAGCCTTGCCATTCTGTGAATTGCGGGGGTAACTTGTCGAATTGAATTTAATTCTCCGTCACTATTTCTATACTCAGCGATTTGGATCAGTTCAGCATAACCAGAGGTAAAGGTAAATCCATCGCTTTGAAGATCAAATTCATTTCCTAACATATTTTTTACCAACGTAAAAGAAACCAAAAAACACTCCATTAGTAACTTCTAGAGTGTTTTTAATGCCATTTTATTATTGGAATTTTCCTGCGGCTTACAGGATATTATTCTGTCTTTATTATCAACTTATAATAAAAGCTATCCTAAGATCAAGAGGTAAAAACAGGTAAATCTCCCAAAAAAATTACGTCTTTTTGAAGAGGATGAAGTCTATCTCCTTGTTTAAAAACTGCTATTTTTGAGACCACCTTTGCTTTTGCTAACTGCATCAATTCTTCAACTGAATGAATTGTTGCGCCGGTGCTTACAACGTCGTCGACAATTATTATCTTTTTGTTTTTAATAAGTGCCGCATCGAGCCCGTTTAACACGAGTCCCCGCGGTTGGTGTGATTTGATCGGTAAAATCATATACCCGTGGATTTCTTTCCTGCAAACAATATATCTGTCCTTCTTCAAAAGTTTGGAAAGTTCATGGAGTAGGGGAACCACTTTTACCTCAGGACCGACAAGGTAGTCGAAATCTACATTTTGTAATTTTCTCATCATTTTTTTTGCAAGAATACAAACCAGCTCTTTATCCCCTAAAAGATTAAATGAAGCAACCTTCACTTTGGGGGCAATGGATACAATCGGTAACTTCCGACTGATTCCTTCTAAGTTCATAGTGTAGTATTCCATTTAATGGCAAACCCAAATTATTTTAAACGATGTTTTTCTTTAGTTGAAGTAGTAATGTTACTCCCTGCAGCAATCATTAGTTTTGAGTTTTTGCGAAAATTGTTTCAAGATATATACAAATGTCCAAAGTTACCCTAATTCTTCACGGTTGGCCGCAATCAGATCTTAGTGAACATCCTTTGTATTTACATCTAATAAAAAGTGGATACGAAGTACTCGTTATTGATTTGTTTAATTCTGAAATTGTGCTTACTCCTGAAAATGTTGTTGGGAAAGTCGGCTTTCTTTTGAAAAATAGAAATCTGGACGCAATTTTTGGAATATCCATAGGAGGTCTTTTATTGCCACATGTTGCTCGTAGATATCCGCAAGCTAAACTTGTCTTTATTGCATCAGGATCCTACTTTCGTCCGAATGTAGTGCTTTTTAGGTCTGCGATAGACCTTTTGCAAAGGAAGAAGCTTTTTACTATTGCGAGTTTCGTTCTTCATCTTCCAAATTGGTTGATCGAATTTATTTACCAAAAACTTAACCCCTATCAAGGGGATGAACAAGAAAGGATTGAGTATTTAAAAGATATGATAAAAAATATTCGTCTAATTAAAGGAATTCCGAATCAAAAAGAGTGGGACATTGTGAGATTTGTTTCAAGGGTTGATAATACAGAGATTTTAAAGACTCTTAAGAATGAATCCTTGATTATCAACGGAAAGCACGATTTACTAATGCCTCAAGAAGCAGGAGAATTATTACATAAATATCTTGTAAACAGCAAATTAATCATAACAGAAGGCGAGCACTTTAATGTATTTGGTGAAAAAAATTTAAAGCAAGTTGACGAATTTTTGAAAAATTAGATTACTCCTTGCAACAATCAACTGCCTTTTGGACTAAGGCGCCGAGTTTGGAGAAGGCGAATGAAATTATATGATATACTTTGGTTATGACCGACAAAGCCAAAGCAAAAGCTATTGTTACTTTAGAAAACCTTCGCTTGGTGGAAAGCGAAATATTTCGTGTTGCTTCCAGACATGGGGTTAAAAGTGTCGACGAACTCGATAATCTAATTACAAAAGGCAAGCTCTCCGAAGACAAAGTGGGGGAAGATTTGTTTCGCCTAGATCACTTGATTTCTGAAAAAGATAGACTTGAGAAAGAACTTAAAAAACTTTCAGTCAAAAAATCTTATGCATGGAAAAGTTTGCAAGATTTGCTCTAATTGCCGAAACGGAATTTTCAGACATCGTAAAGTAGAGGATTTTGATTTGGAAACGGTGTTAAGGGAGTTTCTTACCTTTACTCGATCTAAAATTACACAGAAAGGTTAAACTCCAAGTTGCAGGAGCAAAAAGTTCTTGCGAAAGAAATTAGTAAGAGTGCTAAACTGAATTAGTGAGAATAGTTAAGAAAATCTTCGTCTTTATATTATTTCTAATTCTACTTAAGCTATCCCTAAGTTTATTTTTCAAATATATTTATTATCCAAATAATCCAACGACTTATACAGAATACAGATTGAAGCCAGGTTACGTGTCCGGGTTTGATCCTGATCCTAATTCAAATGAGATAATAATGACTCCTCCGATTGGCGGATGTAATAGTGGCTGTCAAGGAAATAAAGAGGAGGTAAGCTGTAAATTTTACTCTAAAGCATATGATATATGTGAATTTAGGTGTTACGGAAATCTATACAACAATTGTCAAGGATATTGGGGAACTATAAAGATGCTTCTTGTAAACTAGATATTATTCCCCACAACAATCAACTGCCAGCGCACCAGAATAAATTCAGTGCGGGACTTCGCCTCTACGAGACTCGCTTTTTGGACTAGTGATCCGAGTCTGGAGAAGACGCTAAAGTCTTGACAGAGATTTCTGGTTTTGTATAATATAGTATATACATGGTTGTTGATAAGAAAGTAGTCGAGTTTGAGTGGGATAAAGGAAATATTGGAAAGAATAAAAAACACAGCGTTGAAGATAACGAAGCCGAGGAGCCATTTTTTGACGAAAATAAGGTTGTCCAGAGAGATTTGTTACATTCGATAAAGGAAGATCGTTTTATTTTGTTGGGGAAGACTAGAAAGGGAAGATTGCTTTATGTTGTATTTACCAAGAGAAAAAGTAGGATAAGAATTATTTCAGTAAGAGATATCAATAAAAAGGAGGTGCACTTATATGAAAAAGCCGCTTAATTTACCAAAATTCAAAAATGAAGATGAGGAACGAGAATTCTGGGCCAAAATTAATTTGGCAGATTATTACGAGCCATCTGATTTTGAAAAAGTAAGCTTTCCTAACCTTAAGCCCACAACTCGCTCTATTTCAATTCGAATTCCGGAGTATCTTTTGAACCGAGTTAAAGAGAAAGCTAACGAGATAAATGTTCCTTACCAATCTTTGATTAAACAATATATTAAAAAAGGTGTTTTTTCTTCTTAAATAAGGTAGGGGAGCAAAAGTTCTTGGGAAAGAAAATGATAGATTTCTTTATTTTTCCTAATTCTAAATTATTTTGGCGTATTTATTGGAGTTAAACCTGAACAAAAAGTTTCAAATCCAACACATTTTTTTCCCCCTATATCAATTTCAATTCCATAGCATGTACATGGTTTACCTTTGAGATAAAGATACGCTTGAAGTTGAATAACTAGAATTACGATTACAAGCAATATGAAAACTGCTGTAATAAGACGTTTTTTCATTATTCTTTACAACAATCGATTGCCTTTTGGACTAGTGATCCAATTTTAGAAAATACTGAAGAAGAGCCTTTTTCTTGTGATTTTTCATCGATAAACTTTACTTCATTATCTTCTTCTTGCTTAATGTCCTTTGTCCCCACAACTCCAAGATTCAAACCCCAAAACAGGGAGTAGAGTTTGTAGGATTTGTCAAAAAGGTCCCAAGCTTTATCCTTATTTCCCTTTTTTAGTTCTTTAGTTCCAACCTCCATAACCCTCATTGAGGCAGCCAGCAGGTGTTTGCTGATACACCAAACCTCGCCTTCATAGTCTTTAATAATTTCTTTCATCAATTCGGTGCGCATTTTTCTCACTTCATTTAACAGTTCCAAGTACTTTTTATCTTTCGTTTTTTGGGAAGTATAGAAAAGGTGCTCTTCAATGGAGATTAGATTCATTATTCCGATCGATAGATCTTCGCCGGAAGAAAGATCTAACTCTTTCTGTTTTGTAAACTCCTCAACTTTTTTTAAAAGTGAGTTAACGTCTTTAATTTTATTCATTTTTAATACAAATATCCGCCGTAATAGTAGATCAGTAAACTTGCAATTACAAGGAAAGTAAACGGAAGAACAACTTTTTGATATTGAAATAGTTTCTTACCATTATTTTTGCGAATATTTTTATCGGCCCAAACTCCAAAAAGAAATGCTAAAGATCCTACTAAAGTACCGAAAAGAATTTTATCTAAACCTAAAATCGTGTTTAAAGGATGGCCAATAATTTTGCCGTACCAAAGAGGTATGAGGACAAATGCATACATTAAAAAAGTAGCAAGTAGTAAATTGTAGGTAGTAGGTTTTAGATACTTTCTTTTTGTAGTCCAATCAAATAACCAAAATGAGGAGGAAAGGATTAAACCTCCGATCCAGACTGAAGAGACCGCATCATCTATTCCTAGCCAGCGGGATAAACCCAGTCCTGCACCTACGGCGACGGTACAGATGGGACAAACAGCATACACTGTAGTGGTTAGAAGTGAGTAGTGAGTAGTTAGTAAAAGGGAAAGTACCAAAACAAAAATCACAATCTTATTCTTAAATCCCAAATCGTAAATCATAATTCTAAGTTTTTAAAATATTCAATAATCGGTTCATCTCCGGTTAGACATTTTCCTTCCGGTGTAATCAATAGTGGTACTCCAAGTTTGCTTCGCGGAATTTTACAGTATGTTCCACGAGCAATAAATTTTTGAGCGTTATCGACCGATTCATTAACTTCGAACTTGTCCATCTGAATTTTCTCCTTGCTTTCCCACCCCTGCATAAATTCTTCAACGTTTGCGCAGTGAGGACACGTCTCACTCCAATAGTACTCAATTTTTTCAGGAGCAACTAGAAGCTCCTGAGGGATAGATGTGGTTTCACTTTCCCGAACGTAATTAATAAAAACTCCTCCAATAACCAGAAGAAGAGTTATGAATATGATGAATAGAAGAATATTTCTCACATCAAACGGTAGCCGCCTTTTTCGACTATTACTTTAATCTTTTTTTCAAGTTCCTTATCACCATTAACATCAACTTCCAAGGTCTCCTTCGCATAATTACAGGCTGCCGTTATTCCTGCGTCTTCAAGATCCAACTCAATCATTTTTGCACAAGCGTCACAATCCATCCCTTTGATTTTAAATACTTTCTTATTCATAAGTTAATAATTTTTTGAACTTAGTAACGCTTTTTAAAATAATGAAAATTTCTAATTTTATTTAGGTCAATTAGGTTAATTAGAAATTAGGTCAATTTGTCTATATTACTTCAAAATAACCTGTATACATTCCCATACTACAGGTGAATGTAAGTCTACCTTTTTTGGTTGGTGTGAATTCTATTGCTGTAGTACCAGTTTGGGGAAGTACCTTTGAGACATTATATTCCGGTATAGTAAAAGAACGGGCACAGCTGGTAACATTTTCGGAAGTTAACTTCAGGTTTACAGGAACTCCGGCTTTAAGGGTTTGGACATTAGTTTGATATCCTTTAGAAGATACTTTAATTTCTACCTCTTGTTTACCAGCCGCGTTGGTTCCTGCAACTTTAGCATTAACTCTAGGAGTTTCAAGTTGCCCTGTTGCAGCAGCCAAGTAGTTTTGTAGGGTATGAACAGAGCCACGCAATATTTGACCAGTGTTTATGGACATTATTCCGAGAATAAAAATAGCTGTTGCCGCAGCGTACTTTAGAGATTTTCTTTGTAACATTTGACTTGAGGCAATTCCGAGTGCAAAAAAGACGGGACTTGTACCCAAAATGAAAGCCGCCATGATTAATCCTCCATAAATAGCGTTACCGGATGAGACAGACAAAAGCATCATTGCTTGTGTTACTCCACAGGGGATAAGTACTGTCAAGAAGCCTAAGCTAGCCGACGAAACAATTCCTTCATCAACGCTTTTGGCTCTGAGGATTCGAAAAATACTTTTTGGGGGAGTTAGTACAAATCTTCGAAAGATTGGATGTAAATCCAGTAGACGCCCTACGGTAATAATCATTATCAACCCAGCAAAAATTTGCATAAGACCTTGCAGCTTAGGGGATATGACCAAAGACGAACCCAAAAGGCCAAGAAATACTCCTAAAATAGTATAAGCTACGAATTTAGCAGCCAAAAAAAGAAAGATTGCTTTTTTCTGATTTTGACTATGCTGTTGGGTTAACGAACTTGCCAACAGTCCTCCCTGAACAGCAAAACAGGATATTCCTCCTGTCGTTAATCCTGTTATAAGAGCAAGCCATACGGTATTCATAATATTCATGTATTTTACCAGAAAAGGTTTGATAGTTGACAAGAAAAACAAATAATATATTATTAACACATCCCCCCATGGGGGATATATAAAAGCTGTATGAACACAAAATTATACTCAAAAGAGCCCACTAAAAGTAAAATTCTTCACAGACTGAAGATTACCAAAGGACATTTGGATAAAGTTGTTGAAATGGTAGAAAAGGACGCTTACTGTATTGATGTTATTCACCAATCCCAAGCAATTCAATCGGCTTTGAAAAAAGTAGATGAAGTTGTACTTCAAAATCACCTCCAGTGTTGTGTTTTAGATGAAGTGAAAATGGGTGCGGCAGACGATAAAAAGTTGATATCTGAGATTATGAATGTTTTTCAAAAATCCCAAATGTAATGAAAAAAGATTTAAAAATTCTTATTGCTACATTAATTTTTTCAGTAGTTCTAATTGTTGGTTTTGCAGCACTTTTCGGGGGTAAGGAAGAGGAGGAAGTAATTGTTGCAGGTCAGAAAGTCGAAGGAATAGAAGTAAATCCAGGTTTCTTTGATTTGGGTGATGTACCAATTAACGGGGGATTAGTAACTAAGGAGTACGAGATAAAAAATTCAACCTCCAACACTCTTAGGTTAAAAAAGATAACAACATCCTGTATGTGTACCAAAGCCTCGTTTGAGATAGGCGAAACAAAAACGAAGTTTTTCGGAATGGAAGGACATGGAGATAAAAACCCCCCCGTAAATATTGAGATTTCTGGAGGGCAAACTGGAAAGGTGGTTGTCCAGTTCGACCCAGCAGCACATGGCCCACAAGGGACGGGACTGTTTGATAGATCTATATTTCTTACGTTTTCAGACCCAGCGGGAGTGAAAGAATTGAAGTTTAATGGGACGGTTGTTAAATAATTTTCAATTCTGGAATGATTACAATTTACTTTTTATTTACAATCCTTATTTTATTGTTTACGACAGCGGGTATTGTATCCGCCCATTGTCCATTGTGCGTTGCCGGAGCCGGTGCAGGTCTGACACTATCTAGAATTTTAGGAATCGATGATTCAATTACGGGTATTTGGTTGGGAGCATTTATAGGAGCACTTTCCTTTTGGTCCCAAAAAAGTTTGGGACAAAGAAACAAATTATTTTTTAGTCGATGGGTCGGCTTTCTAATATATACGGTTTTTATTGGTTCAACTATATGGTCCTTTTATAAGTTCAATTTAGTGGTAAAACATGGAGAAATTTTTGGGATTCACAAATTGATCTTTGGTATGGTATTAGGAGGAGCACTTTTTTATTTAGTGGATTTGGTGAATGCTGTTATAAAAAGAAAAAACGGCAAATCTCTTTTTCCATACCAATCAATGATTTTTAGCTTGGGTAGTGTAATTATTGCTAGTTTGGGTATGTATATTCTCATAAATTACTATATTTAGGATGTCAGACACCATTTAAGTATATGGCAAAGAGAAAAAAGAAAATCCGCCAGCTGGCGAAAAAAAACCTAATTAAATTTTTAATATTTAGCGGACTAATCTTTTTTGGTTTTATTCTAGGAAATAAGTTGCAAAATATTATCAATCTTCCAATTCTTTCTAAAACTAGCAAATTGTCATCCTCAGAAAAATTGTCGCCGAAGGGTTTAAAAAAGGAATTAGAGAATAAGGACTTCATTTTCATTAATGTACATACGCCTTACGAGGGAGAGATTGCAGGTACGAACACTTTCATTGAATACGATTCCCTCAAAGCAAATGAATCGAGGCTTCCAACAGATAAAAATACACAGATTATTCTTTATTGTAAGAGCGGTAATATGAGCGCCCAAGCACTTAGTACTTTAAAGAATATGGGCTACAACAATGTGCGTCATCTTGATGGTGGAATGGATGCATGGAGAAATGCCGGATATGAGCTTTTGGATTTATCAGGTTTACCCGGTCAGGTTTTACCCGAAGCTGGATTTGAGCTTCCGATTTCGTGGGGAGATATTGCGCCAAGGCTTATTCAACTCGGAGTCATAGATAAGGCAAAATTTGAAAAGACGGTAACTATGGGAATTGAAGAGAAACAAGTTTTTGAAGGCAGATCTGATATTCCCATAAGGATAAACGGTGACAATAGCCAATTTGTAGTCGATGTTTTGTGGGCACTGGGTCTTGCTCAAAAAAGTTTAGTTTATGACGAAGGACCGATGGGTAAGGAATATAAGGATAAAGCTGGAAATTTTGCGTCAACCGGAGGATGGAGCCTGGCCCGCGGTAAAGCTATGGAATATTACAATAAATTCGAAATTATTTCTCTTACTCCCGAGGAGCAAAAAAGAGTGATGGATATAGCTTCTAACGTTTATCGACCATGCTGCGGAAATCATACAGCTTTTCCTGACTGCAACCATGGGATGGCGGCGTTAGCTGCAATTGAGCTTATGGTTAAAAAAGGATTACCCGACGATGATATATATAAAAATGTATTAAAGTTAAATTCATTTTGGTTCCCCAGTAATTATTTAACAGTAGCTACTTATTTTGCACGTTCAGGAACTTCATGGGATAAAGTTGACGCAAAATTAGTTCTGGGAGCAGACTACTCTTCAGGACAAGGTGCTGGTAAGATAAGTAAAGAGGTCGGACCTCTACCTTATGGCCAACAATCAGGAGGTGGATGTGGAGCTTAAGGAGGTGAGATATTGTGAAGTTTAATGAAAAAGCATTGGCGAATGCATCTGGATCATTTACGGCAGTTTTATATCTAGTTTGTGGATTTTTGGTTGCTATACTTCCTGGATTTATGAAGGCGATTGCCAAGTCCTGGTTCCATGGAATTGATCTTACAGAATCGTGGTCAGGAAGAGCGTTCCCGGGTAATTTTTTCTTCGGTTTAATAACTGCAGTGCTAGCGGCTTGGCTGTCAGGCTGGTTTTTTGCTAGGGTTTATAACTATTTTTCAGCAAAGAAGTGAGTAAAGTCGAGAAAGAATTAGTGAAAGATCCTGTTTGCGGAATGATAAAACCCAAAGATAAGATGAGAGCCGTTTCTATTTTTATGGGAAAAAAGTACCATTTTTGTACTGAGGGAGATAAAAAAATGTTCAAGGCTCATCCCGAACATTGGGTACCGAGAGGTGGTGACTAGATAATGGACAAACCTTTAATATACGCAATTATTGGCGGTCTTATTGGAGCGGTGGTTGCTCTTTTGGTTAGCGGTTATTCTGTAAACAATCAAAATTATGGCATGATGAGAATGATGGGAATGGGAAGAGGGGGAAAGATTATGATGCGCGATGACGAGTGCCCAATGATAGAAGAAGAAAAGAGAGTTGGGATGGAAATGAGTATGGGTGAGATGTCAGAAAATTTAGAAGATTTAGAAGGAGATGAATTCGACAAAACTTTTATAGAAATAATGACTGATCACCATGAAGGAGCAATTGAAATGGCAAAACTTATTCCATCGCGAACCGACAGAGCCGAACTTACAAAATTAGGAGAGGATATTATATCTGCACAATCGAAAGAGATCGAAATGATGCAAGATTGGAGTCAAGAGTGGTTTGGTGAATAGTTACTTCGTTAATTAGTAACTTAGAAACTACATTTTTTATTTGCGAAGTAACGACGAACGAAGTTACGAAGTAACTCTCAGGAGATTAAGTATAAATATGGATATAGATAAAATATTGGTAACAATAACTGGTGCAGGATTAATTGCCTTCATCTGGTGGTTTTTCTTTGGAAAAAAGGAAGTGGAAGTTGTTGCGGGTGAGTCAATTGATGTTGTTGTAGATGGGGGATATAAACCAGCAAGCATAAGAATTAAAAAAGGTAAAACTACAACTCTAAAAATTAAACGGCGCGACCCAAATAGTTGTTTAGAAGAAATAATCTTGCCTGATTTTAAAATTAAAAAATTTTTACCCCTAAATCGCGAAATTGAGATCTCTTTAACTCCTCAAAAGACCGGTGAATATGGATTTCATTGTGGGATGAACATGTATCATGGAAAAATTATCGTCGGATAACCAACAATTTATTAAAAGAACCTTTCCGATCGTAGGGATGCATTGTGCTTCTTGCGCAAGACTTATTGAAAGAAAGCTCATCAGAACACCAGGAGTTTTAAATGCAACAGTAAATTATGGGAGTGAAAACGCTTCTGTTGAAAGTGACACTGAAGTTAGTGATGAGCAACTTGCAAAATCAGTCGAAGAAGCAGGTTATAAAGCGATAATAGGGCAAGGTGCAAAGGACAAAGAGCAAAGAACACCAGAAGAGATAAAAGAAGAAGAAAAGAAAAAGGAACTCCAAAATTTAAAGGTTAAGGTCATAATTTCTAGTATCATATCTGTCCTTATTTTCTTAGGAAGTTTTCCAGAATGGTTCACTTTTGTACCCAAGATTTTAACTAATCCTTATGTCCTTTTAGCTCTTACTACACCGGTCCAATTTTGGGCCGGCAGGAGTTTTTACTTAGCGACTTGGTCTGGACTCAGAAATAGAACTGCCAGCATGGATACCTTAATTGCTGTAGGAACCTCTGCAGCATACGGTTATTCTTTCTTTTCAGCACTTTTTGGAGGGCATATGTATTTTGATACCGCGGCAGTAATAATTACTTTGATTCTTCTCGGGCGATATTTAGAGGCTAAAGCAAAGGCTCACACATCTGATGCAATTAAAAAACTTTTAGGACTTCAGGCAAAAACCGCACGAGTGGTACGAGGTAATAAAGAAATAGACATTCCTATTGAAGAGGTCGAGGTTGGTGATTTAATTCGAGTAAGGCCTGGAGAGAAAATACCTGTTGATGGAAGTATTGTGGAAGGCATAAGTAGTATTGACGAGTCTATGGTTACTGGGGAATCTATCCCAGTTGATAAAAAGCCTGGGGATGTAGTTATCGGAGCAACTATCAATAAATCGGGGAGTTTTGTTTTCAAGGCGACAAAAGTGGGAGCAGATACAATGCTATCAAGAATTGTAAAAATGGTTGCCGAGGCTCAAAGTTCTCGAGCCCCAATTCAGCGATTGGTTGATATTATTTCTTCCTATTTTGTTCCGGCCGTTTTAATGATAGCCGTTGCTACATTTGTGGTCTGGTATGACTTCGGCCCAACGACTGCCTCGGGATTAATGGCACTAACAAACACTATTGCGGTTTTAATTATTGCCTGTCCTTGTGCGATGGGACTTGCAACTCCAACTGCAATTATGGTCGGAGTCGGCCGCGGAGCTGAAAAAGGCATCCTTGTAAAAGATGCGGAAAGTTTGGAGATCGCAAACAAAGTAAAGGTTGCGATTTTTGATAAGACAGGCACACTTACAAAAGGTGTACCTGTCTTGGCCAGTTACACTGGTAAAACAGGAACGTCTAAAGAAGAGGTATTACGAATTGCCGCATCGCTAGAAAAGGGATCGGAACATGCGTTAGGAGAAGCTATTTTGGAAAAAGCTAAAGAAAAAGGATTTGTGCTCAAGAAAGTCCAAGGGTTTAAAGCAATTCCAGGTTATGGTATCGAAGGGAATATAGATGGTAAGAGATATATTTTAGGTAACAGGGCTTTAATGAAAAAAGATGGGGTTGATTATAAACTCACCGAAAAAGAAATAGAGAAACTTGAAAGTGAAGGGAAAACAGTTGTTCTACTTGCAAAAAAGAGGATACTAATTGGTTTGATTGCAATTGCGGATACTCTGAAAGAAGGGGCCAGAGAGGTAATTAAGAGCTTAAATGAGGCAGGAGTTGAAACTTGGATGATAACTGGAGATAACGAAAGGACCGCTAAAGCCATCGCTCGGCAATCAGGTATCAAGAATGTATTAGCAGAAGTTTTACCCGACCAAAAGGCTCAAAAAGTTAAAGAGTTTAAAGGAAAACAGGATAGGGTGGTTGCATTTTTGGGAGATGGAATTAATGATGCGCCAGCCTTAGCTGTATCAGATGTAGGTATAGCCATGGGAACCGGGACCGATGTTGCTATCGAGTCAGCGGGAATTACGCTTCTTAATCGCGATATTCGTTCAATACTAACTGCTTTTAATTTAAGTCGAGTGACCCTTTCGGTTATAAAGCAAAATCTTGTTTGGGCATTTGGCTACAACGTTATTCTTATTCCAGTTGCAATGGGGATTTTATACCCATTTTTTGGCTGGCTTCTTAATCCCGCTCTTGCCGCTTTTGCCATGGCCGCAAGTTCAATTTCTGTTGTGGGGAATTCGCTGAGACTCAAGAGGATTCGAATATAAGGGAGCAGTAAAATACTTTTAAACTTAGAGGGAGTTGAGGCAATCGGTCATGAAATTTAGTCGTTTTTGAAGTAATCTCCTTGCTTGTAAGGGTCCTAATTTGTTTGCATGACCTGATCCTGTGCCGTTATATTCGTAAAATTCTACCTGCAATCCTACATTTTGTAGTGCACTAACCATTTTTGTCATCTGTGTCCTTGGAATGAGATGATCGTTAGTACTTCTAGTAAGTAACCATTTTCCTGCATCGTTTGAAGAAACGTGTGTTATAGGTGAAAGATCTTTATAAAGCTGCGGGTTTTCATTATAGGTGACTCCACCGAAAAATTTCTGTACAGCCTCATCCATTAACGGCGATCCTTCCCATTCATCTGGATCGGTGAAATCAGTTGGGCCATAGTTATTATTTACACACTGGACTTTATTGCTACCTTCTTGATCTCCTTGCATGGATGAAACGTAACCACCCATACTTCCACCCCAAGAACCAATTTTGTTTGGGTCGACGTAGTCTCTAGCTTTTACCCAGGAAAGTGCGGCTTGGTTATCAGCAAGTATAACTTCATAAGTTGGTGGGGGATCTTCGCGGTAATTAACTGCTGCTGCTACAAAACCTCTCCCTGCTAATTTTTGACAGATACTAGTGAAACTACTTTTATCACCACCGCCACCATGTACGAGGGTAACAGCAGCCAGTTTTCCTGATACATTTTTCGGTTTGCATAAGTCAAGTTTTTGTTTTGGGTGACTTCCGTAAGCAACGTCGTAGGAAACACTAATCTCGCTAGTGGATGCATTCGATTTTCTAGGCACTAGAGAAGAAGATTTTAAAAAGGATGAAGTTATTAGTACTAATATGCCTGAAGCCAAAGTAAGCAGAAAAGACGTCTTCATATAAGGATTATAGCAAAGAGAAGCAATTTGTTTTATTCTGTTATTATAAGTTATGCCGCTTCCTCTAAGTTACAACACCTTCCTGCCGCTTATTTCAGTTATTTTGTTTTTCGGAGGACTTGGATTTTACTGGTTAATGTCGTTTTTCATTCTCTACCACTTAATCCGATTCGGTATCGGCACAAAGCCAAAACAACTCTCATTCATATTTTTGTTTGGATCAATTGTTTTAACGCTTATAGTTACTATCCTTTTTATCAATCTGAATCTTAATTCATTTACTAAACCACTTTTGAGTCCTTAATATGAAAGCCTTTTCGATTTTTACAAAATCAAGATACAGTTTTGAAGGTAAGTTTCCGGACGAAAAAACTATTAAGGTTATCCGGATGCATTGGTTTGCACTTGTTCGTCAGGGACTTGTTGCTCTTGTCTCGGCAATACCCATAATCATAACTATTTTTGCTTCAGGATACTCTCCTGAGGTTGAAATACAAAAATTTATGCTTTTTCTGTCGGGACTTTTATTCCTTTACTGGTGGTTTTGGGTTTTTTATATTGCGATGATGTATTACCTCAATATTTGGATTATCACCGATCACAGGCTGATTGAAAGTGAACAGCTGGGTTTTTTCAGGCGTAACTATACTGAACTTAATATCAGTAAAATTCAGGACGTGTCTGTGGATGTTGAGGGAATGTTTGAAACATTCCTTAATATTGGAAACCTTGAAGTACAAAGTGCAGCGGCCGAGAAGAAATTCAAAATGATAAATATTCCCGAGCCTTTAGAGGTTAAGGAAACCATTATGAAGGCCAATAACGACTATCTTCGCACTCACCCACAAGGAGTAGAAGAGAATGTAAATATTTAGGTTAAATATATTTCTCGTCGAATTTTTGCAAAATACTTTCGATGAGTGAAATTTCGCTTGCGGCAGCGGCGGCATCATCGGGATTTTTATTGTATTTTCCTTTGCGGCTCGCTTCTTTGCGCAACGTAAGACGTCATGAAGTTCGTCTTCTGCGGTTTGTGAATCATATGGCACCCCTTTTAAATATCTGCTAGCGTGCTCAAGCCTTTGAAGGCGAAGTTCTATATCTGCGTGAGCAGGGCCCTTACTTTCTGGAAGAGAAGCCTCGAGATCTTTTCTGACAAGATGCGTTTACCAAAAAAGCTTGATGCTCAGGTGTTATGGGTCCTTTGGGAACCTCAAAATCAGGAACATTTGGGGCTTGAATTTCTGTTTTATCCTCGCTCATATAAATGTTTCTAGGGTTAGTTTACTTCTTCTTCTTCTTCTTCTGTGTCAAGCTCAGACTGAATCCTCAAGGGTATGTTATAATTTCACTATGGCAAAAGTAGTTAAAGAAAATGTAAAGGTTTTAGAATACGAACTTCCTCTCAGAGTAGAGGCTTTAGAGAAAGGAGGATTTTTGGCAACTTCCAGAGCTCTTCAAGGAGTTTTGGCAGAAGGCGATACTGTATCCGAGTCGGTAGCAAATGCAATTGACGTTGCAGCAAACATCATTGATATAAGAGGAAAAGAGGGATTGTCAATTCCCCTGAAGCTTCTTAAAGCCAAAAAATCTTCAAAAATGTTTGTTACAAAAGTATCTGTGCAAGTATCGTATTAAATGCCCCGTTTGCCACAAATATCATATCGCCAATTTATTAAAAAATTGACTAAAGCAGGTTTTAAATTCTATCGACAGGCAAGAGGAAGCCATGAGATATGGTTTAACCCAGTATCTCAGAGATTTGTTACTGTTCCAAAGCATTCAGGAAAAACCTTCAAGAAAGGCACGCTTAAAGGAATGATTGATGACATGGGTATTACTGTTAAGGAATTCTTAAATCTGTAAAAGCATGATTTAGGTTTTGGGAGAGTAATTGTAACTTTTGGAGTGATTTTAATTATCATTGGGGGAATATTATCGTTTTTTGGTAAATTGCCTTTCATAGGTAAATTGCCAGGCGATATTTTGGTTAAGCGCGAGAATTTTACTTTATACGTTCCAATTGTCACCTCAATCGTCATTAGTATTATTCTTAGAGCCCTTCTAACAATCTTTTTTATTTGAAAAAGTAAAGCAGCACTTTTAAGCAATTGTGCCTTGACTTGCAGCTTCAAATACAGGTATAGTGTGTATCGTATGGCAACTTTTGATGTTTCTGATGCAGATTTTGAAGAAAAAGTTTTGAAATCAAACCTCCCCATATTGGTAGACTTTTGGGCAGTTTGGTGTGGACCTTGTAAAATGGCAGAGCCTGTACTGGAAGAGCTCTCCGATCAGTATAAAGATAAACTTCTGATAGTCAAAATTAATGTGGATGATAATCAACAAAACCCCGGAAAATATTCCGTTCTTTCAATTCCAACGACAATACTTTTTAAAGGTGGGCAAGAAGTAGGGAGACAGATAGGGTTCGCCGGTAAACAGGCATACGAAGATCTAATAAAAAAAGCGGTATGATAAATTTGCAGGTCCCAGTTAGATAGGCTTCGCCATCTAATGGGATCCCGTGAGACGCAAAAGCTGTCTCACGGGGAAAAACAAGCATATGAGGATTTGATTAAAAAAGGAATATAGAAGGCCTCCGGCCCGTGAGGGCCTCAGGCCCGGAGGGGAGGTGATAAGCATGGATCCTAATGACCCAAAAGACCCAACACAACCGATAGGAGTACCAGGTTCGACACCGACAACAACCGATGAACCACAAGGTACTGGAGTTCCAGTAGGTACAACACCTATGCCGGAGCCTCCCGTATCAGCTCCGCCAGATGAAACGCCAGCTTCTCCTATGGAAATGCCAGAACCAACAGGGACTCCTAGTGAGACACCAGGAGTGGGAGGAACTATGCCAGGAAGCGCTGGAACTGGAACTCCTACTACGCCAACGGTTACTCCAGGTGAAGATGAAGAACCTACTGGAGGTGCTCAAGGAGGAGCAACCGGAACATTATAATTAAAAAGGCACTAAGCTTTGCAGTTAATTTTGATAGAGCTGAAGCTTAGTCCTTTTTTGTGATATGTTACCCTGCACAGACCTTACTTCCTCGCAAGGTCTACATCCTTGCCTCGGAAGGGCGGTTCTGCAGGGTAAAGAAAAAATATATTATGAACGATAAGGACCAATTTGTTAGCAAACCCAAGGAAGGAGAAGCTTGGGATGTAGCGATTATAGGAAGTGGCCCCGCTGCTTTAACGGCTGCAATTTATACTACGCGCGGCGCCGCTTCAACTTTAATTCTTGGTGGAGAGATCTGGGGAGGCCAACTAATGCTTACAACTACGGTCGATAACTATCCCGGATTTCCTGAGGGCGTGCAGGGACCCGATTTGATGCAGTTGATGAGGGCTCAAACTGAACGTTTTGGAGCGGAATTTGTCCAAAAAAACGTTGAAGCGGTTGATTTTAATCCGCCATCTGGCGGACCCAAGGAATTGATTGTGGATGGTAAAAAATATCTTGCAAAATCAGTAATTATTGCGACGGGAGCCGATACTAAGTGGCTGGGTGTTCCCGGAGAAGAAAAGTTTCGTGGCCGTGGTGTTTCTTCCTGTGCTCCATGCGATGCACCTTTTTTTAAAGATAAAGATGTAGCAGTCGTCGGGGGAGGAGATGCTGCGATGGAGGAAGCTTTAGTTCTCACAAAATACGCGAAAAATGTTACTGTAATTCACAGGAGAGATCAATTCAAGGCCTCCCAAGCTATGCAACAAAGAGTGTTGGATAAGGAAAAAGAAGGTAAGGTTAAAATTTTGTGGAACACCGAAACTGTAGAGTTTTTAGGGGAGCAGAAGCTGGAGAAAATTAAGATAAAAAATAACGAAACAGGAGAATTATCCGAAATGCCAATAGACGGAGTTTTTGTTGCGATTGGACATATACCGGCGACTGAGATGTTTAAAAAGACATTAGAGTTAGATGAAAGAGGTTATATTGTAAGAATGCCAACTGACTATCAAGGAGAGGTAGAGGAAAAAAAGCACTTCCACACAAAAACGAGTATCTCCGGCGTTTTTGTTGCTGGAGACGTCCACGATCATGTTTATAGACAGGCAATAACAGCGGCCGGTTTTGGCTGCATGGCTGGTATGGACGCCCTACGCTATTTAGATAAACAGGCACCCTCTTGGTGAAATGACCGACTTCATTAAAAAGATTTCAGAAAAGTATTTCTTAGTTTTTTTAGTCGGTAGTATTGCTCTTGCCGTTGTCATTGGACTTTTGTTGCGAAAAACGAGTAGCGGGCAAGCGACAAGTGGCGAGATCGCAGAATCAAATGATGCTTTAAAACAATCTCCGGTTGTAGTTCTTAATCAAGAACAAATAACAAAAATTCCGAAAGTTACCGAAGACGAGCATATACGTGGAAAGTTCGATGCTCCAGTTACTCTTATTGTTTACTCAGACTACGAGTGCCCTTTTTGTGGCCAATATCACTTCATATTAGTGAAGCTCCTCAACGAGTATAAAGAAAATTTGCGTTTGGTATATAGACATTATCCATTGGAGGACACACATCCCGCATCACCAATTTTGGCAGAAGCTTCAGAGTGTGTTAACGAGCTCGGAGGCAGTGGTGCTTTTTGGAAATTTAGCGATGCTGTATTTGAGAACAAAGAGGCTCTTTCCGATTTGAATTATGCTGCAGATTTTTTAGGAGTTGACTCTGAGGATTTAAATCAGTGTTTTCAAAGCAGAAAGTATAAAGATAAAGTGCAGTTAGTTTACGAAGAGGGAATAAAGACAGGTATACGCGTAACTCCATCTACGTTGGTAATGAATGATAAAGGCGAAGTCTGGTTTATTCCTGGTGCGTATTCCTACGAGGATCTAAAAGTTGTTGTTGAGGAAGCTGTCGGAAATTAATTTCCAATTTAGTAATTTGAAAACTAACTGGAAATTGGAGACTGGAAACTTACAGATACTCTAATACTTTGTAGCAGATAACTGCGGCGCTTCCCCAGACATTAAAGGATTTATTGATGCCGTACATAGGCAGTTCGACTATAACGTCTGCCTCGTCTAATACTTTAGAATCGATTCCTCCAGTTTCGTTTCCAACAACAATTGCACAAGGAAATTTTACTTTTGTAGAAAGTTGCTTGTAGCTGATAGCTCGGTGATCTTGCTCGACTGCTATAATTTGTATTCCCTGATCTCTTAGTCGCTTAATCACTTCTAATGTACTTTCTTCCTTCGCCCAAGATACCCAAAACTCTGTTCCAACTGCTGCTTTATGAATTCTACTTGATGGGGGATATTCCATTTTTCCACAAAGATACATTTTGGTTACAGCGATAGCATCAGCCAAACGAAAAAGGGAACCAATATTGTATGTATCGATTATTTGGTCCAAGACTAGGTAGATGGGATTTCTTTTGATTTTGGCCAGTTCTTTTTCAGAAGGTTCTGACTTCCTTAATTGTTTTGCTTTAAGTTTTTTCATTGAAAACTTTATATTCGTGCTGCGGGGCAGGGATTCGAACCCCGATACCAGGATCCAAAGTCCTGTGTCCTACCATTAGACGACCCCGCATCAGTGAGCCCGGAGCGATTCGAACGCTCAACCATCACCTTAAAAGGGTGTTGCTCTTCCATTGAGCTACGGGCCCTAAAAAATTCTTCGAATTTTTCAGGGTAAACCCCCCTTATTCAGGATTAAAACCCTCAATAAGTTTCAATTTATATTTTCGTGTCCAACTTTTTACAGCCGCTTCCCTTTTCGCAGCTTCCGTCTGAGTTGTAAACATCTCGTAGTATGCAAGAACAACCGGTCGCTTGTGTCTTAAAGATTTAGCACCCAAACGGTTGTTGGAATTGTGCTCTACTATTCTTCGTTCTACGTTTTTAGTAATACCAGTATAAAGAGAGTCATCTACACATCTCACAATGTACATATACCATTTCATTACTAATTTTAAGGTGTTTACACTAAAAAAATTTAACAATTTTTTTAGTGACCCCACCCGGATTCGAACCGGGGTTTACGGGATGAAAACCCGCCGTCCTAGGCCTCTAGACGATGGGGCCATAACATTGATTTTAAATTCCGACAAAAACACTTCCTCAATAATTAGGCTTGAGATATTTTATCATCATGAACCTTAATTTTCTACCTTTGCTTTACTTTTTTACGAAGGATTAGTAACATTTGGCTTAGTTTTAAATAGCTAAAATGAAAATTTCAATAAATGATTCTGAGTTTGACTTAAGCTGGACTAAGGCTTTGTACTTTTTAGTAATTGCCTTTTTCGTCTTATACATTGTCAAAGATTTGGATTACAACACGGCCTTTGTCGACGAAGCGATATATGCGACGGTAGGCGAGGAAGTTTTAAGAGGAATTTTTTGGGAAGATGCGGCGTCGTGGATGGGCGGATCCTATATTTACCCTGTTACAAGCGCTCTAATTAATCGTGAGTTTGGATTAAAAGGAGTAAGGTTTTTTTCAATGGTATGTATTTTGATGAGCGCAATTTTATGTGGAAAGATAGGAAAGGCTCTTGGTGGTAAGAAAGTCGAACTTATAACGGTGTTTCTTTTCCTGTTTTCTTCAATCAGTCTTAATTTGGCACAGCTTGGAACATATGATGCACCCGCACTTGCCTTTACAACTTTGGGCTTATATACAGCAATTCTTGCAAGGGGTGAGCAAAAACACAAAGAAATTATCCTCGTATTTGCTTCTGCAATCTTTATTTCGATTGCAATATTGATTAAATATGTTGCGATCCTCTTTTTGCCGGTAATTGGCTTTATAATTCTTTTTAAAAAAAGAAGAATTGTTGTCAGCCCAGTATTTCTTTGGACTCTGGCAGTTTTGACAGTATTAACATTATTTCTTACTTATTATCAAAACGACGTTGTGGCATTTTTTACTGGCGGGCACTCAGAAGAACCTGCGGATTTAGTAAAAATAATGAGACTATTTGTATCGGATGTCGGATTTATTTCATTGAGTGCATCTTTGGGATTGTTATTTATTTTGAGAGATAATTTACACTTTAGTAAAACGGGTACCAAATCGGAGAAAATTTCTTTTTCATTTTTTCCACAAGAAAGTCAAATCCAAACTGTTGCTAAGAGTTCTGAAGAAAAGAAATTGATAATACTTTTTTTGGTTTTTGGAGGGTTTGCACCATTGATATATCATTTTGGGTTTTTGAATATAAGGAGCTTTTCAAAACACATGGTTTTTTCGTTGGTCTTTTGGGCTCCTGTTTCAGCCTGGGCTTTATATAAACTATACAAGTTTGCAGAAGGTAGAGGAAAAAAAGCTAATATAATTTCAAATTTGGCACAACTTATACTAACTCTTTTTTTGGTGGCTATAATTACAACCTTATGGATTAACTTCAGTAAACATTGGAGATTCCAGCGATCTTGGCCTAGTGCAAGTAGGATAATAACTTTTTTGCAAGAAAATCGCAGACCCGAGGACAAGATTTTTGCCGAGGCTAGCGCTATTTATAAATACCATCTTTTTTCGGGATTTGAAGATCCATACTCTTGGAGTAGTACTTGGTACCTGGAATACAAAGGTAAAAAGGGGGAAGATGCTATGAAAATTGCATTAAGAGATCAGTCTTTTTCCTATATTATTCTGAATAATTACTACACACAATCAATCAATGAGGAATTGCTGCCAGATATAGAGAAATATTACTACGTTATATTTGAGGATAGTTATAAAGTTTCAGGTCAGTATGATAATTTAACTACTGTGTGGGCTCCTAAACTCTAAACTTCTAGCAAATCTATATCTGTTGTTTATTAGTAATTGTCTTACAAAGGCAGCAAAATTACCCCAAGTTAGTTGAAGTGTTACCATTGGCGCCCAATTCCACCAGGATACCTTTATTGGTTGTAAGAAAAATGAAGCTTGGTAAAAACCCCAAAAAACTGCCGCCCAATCGAAAGCCGAATACAAAGGGGTTGAGATTAAAATCTTTACTAAGCTCACCAATATTAAACTCAAAGTAATAATTTGGGGGAGAACTAGACTTATATAATTTCCATATATATTTTCTTTCCTTGTCACAATGTAAGGCGGTTTATTATTGGGTCCAAAGATAAGTGCGCGAACAGCCGCTATTGAAAATACGGGAGCAAGGCCAACCCAAAATTGTCTTATGCGCCTAAAAGGAATATTTTCAGCTAAAAGTAAGTAATAAATTTCCAAAGATAAGAAACTCGGAATAAGGTATTGGGCGTGGGTTAGTGCATCCACCCTCGTTGGCCATACTTCCCAAAGCAGAGAGGCCGATGTGACAATAACCAATGTAAGATTCAAAAACCCATTTAAGTAAAATAGGGAAGGTTCTAAAAACTGTAATCTCTGAAATATTGTCAAGTCTTTCTTGGTAAGAGGATTATCCCAGAAAAATAGCCTCAGATGATCAATCGCCCAAGTTCCTCGTTGTTTGATGAAGTTCGGAAGATCTTCAGGTGCCAGCCCATAGGAAAGTGCTTCATAATGATATCTTCCTTGCCAACCCATTGATAAAAGCTGATACGAGGTGGTTAAATCTTCAACTAAATTCCATGTCGAGAACCCGTCAATTGATTTTAAGGCAGAAATTTTCCAAACCACTCCCGAGCCACAGGCAAACATTGCATTCACACTATCTCTGGATGCAGCAGTGCGGCAATACCACATCAAATCTCTATTTCCAAAAGGATCGTCTTTTGAAACGGCAGACTGCTTAATTGTTTGGACATAAGCAACCAATGAGTTTTGAAAATATCCTACTGTTGCTTCCAGTATATCGGGGTATACCAACTCGTCAGCGTCCTGAGTTAACAAAAGATTAATTTCGGGATGGTACATTTTCAAGAATTTGAGAGATTGGTTTAAGTTTCCAGCCTTTGCGTCTTTATGGGGCTTGGTATTTATTAAAAAGAGGCTTCTCTGGTATGTTTTTTGCGAATTGCTCACTTTTTTTCTCCAATATTCGGACAGCTCTTCCATAAGTTTAAGCAGTCTTGTCTTTTGGCCGATACGGTTATCGTCGTTTGAAAGAATGATTACAACTTTCCCCGGATAGGTTAAATTAAGCAGTGATTTTAGTGTTTGCCGAATTACTGAGATTGGTTCTCTTAATGTAGGTACGACGACGGCGCAGGGCGGGGGATCATCGGGCAATTTTGGCCTTTTAGTACGATATACGCCTTTCCAGTTATTAATTATAGAAATGCTTATAAAAATAAAAGAAAATATTTGGAATGCTAAAAAGGGGTAACTAATATAAAAAGCACTCGTGTTCAAATTTCTTATAAGCCAAATAAGGTAGATTGTGGTAAATAAAATGAAGCTTATTCCCGCAATGCGGTGGGAGTTATTTCTTTTGACATATCTTAAATAGTGATTATTAGTTCCCATTAAACCTTTAGTATAATTACTATTTCTACTATTTCAAGAAGGCTGGGGTGGTAGATAGTTAAAAGGTTCAAACTAACTATGATTTAGTTAGTAAAATCAACCAACTTTTTCGTTTGTCAACAAATATTAACTATGAGATTTGAGCCTTGGATTGAATTCGATTGGGAATAATTATATCTTTTGGAACGGGTATATATTTTAAATCCTTCAATCCTACCTTTCCTGCAAAAAGTTTTCGGATACTTCCGCCTTCTTCAATATATTTTTTAACTTCAAGCATTCCCTCATAATAAATTGCTTCACGGGCAAAAACTCCCGGGGAAGAGGTATCTATAAAACCCCTTTTTAATCGAAATGCTCTCTGGAAGGCTAAGTTAGGCGTGAATCCATTGTCAATAAAAAAGTTATAGACTTCTCGGAAAGAGTTATGGAGTGCAATGTAGCCTCCAAGATATTTTATTGCATGATGCTTAAGGGCGAGTTTTCCACCTTCTGCGCAATAATCTCCTAAATAAGAAGCTAGTCCTTCTTCGGTTTTTATATAAAAGGGGAGCGAATTTTGAAAAGTTTCCGTATCTTGTTTTATTGCATTTATAGCCCTAACTACGTGTCCGTCGATCTCGTGTGCTAGGGCTGAATCAAGGCTATTAAAATCCCAATTTAAATCTTCATTAATGATTATTAATTCCTTTTTATGGCGAATTTGAATATAAAAATCCGCATCCTTTTTAATTCTGACCTTCCATTTCCTTAAACCATATTTTTCTAGATAATTTTTCAGTTCACTTCTGAATTCTTTGGCGCTGAAGTTTTCCTGAGGTGAAAAAACCCCATCGGAATTAGCGTCATACTTTGCCTTCCTTATACTTTCCTGATCAAATTTACATTGGTATAACTTTTGAGAAATACGGGTAATTTTGTTTGGATCTCCAATCGATAAGAATAGTCGTAATTTCAACTTAGTTTCGCGTATTCGATCATTAAATATACGATTTTCAAGCGAACTGTCGGGATGAAGTTTGATTTTATGGAGTTTGTTTTGAGCAGATTTAAGTTCATCAGTTTCAATTGCTGGATAAACAAGTTGGGGGTTATAAAAGTTACTCTTAAAGAACCTCTTTCTTTCCACGGCTAAATTAATTGGGGAAAAGATTATAAAGGTTTTAATATCTGCTCGAATACTTTTCAAGAGTTCATCAAATTGCGAGTTCATGGTGTGCACTCCATATGATATTATATTCTGATGCTTGATATAGTAAGCACAATTGTCGATTTTATACTCCATATTGACGTCCATTTGGCGGAGATTATTACCCGCTACGGAGTTTTGACCCACGCGATTCTTTTTTTTATAATTTTTGCTGAAACTGGTTTTGTGGTGACGCCTTTTTTGCCGGGAGACAGCCTGCTTTTTGCGGCGGGTGCGTTTGCAGCACTGGGGTCTCTTAACCTTTGGCTTTTATTGGTGCTTCTCATTATTGCAGCAATCGGCGGAGATACTGTCAACTATTGGATAGGACACTTTTTCGGCAAAAAAATAATCGAGCATAAGAGAATTCCGATCAAGCCCGAACACATAGTGCAGACAGAAGAGTTCTTCAAAAAACATGGCGGAAAAACAATTATTTTAGCGCGTTTTGTACCGATTGTGAGAACTTTTGCGCCTTTTGTAGCAGGTATTGGAAAAATGCATTACGGCTATTTTATTTCCTATAATGTGTTAGGCGGAATAGCTTGGATTTTATTATTTACCCTTGCAGGCTATTTTTTCGGGAATATACCAGCAGTACAACATAATTTTACTTTGGTGATCTTCGCCATAGTAATTTTGTCAATTCTACCGATGATCTATCACTATATTCAGGACAAAAAGGCGAAGAAAAAGGCAAAAAAATCCTCTACAATTTCCAGTCCCGACTTTGAATAAGTCTTCTTTATAATTCGGCTTTTTGTTCACAGGACAAATAATGTAGAATGTAACATATGGCAAATTACGGGCTTCCGGACGAAAGGGGAAGAATAGGAGGTAGACAAGCAACTCCTAGAGAGAAAGCAAGGGCTCGCGTTGAAGGATTCACTAGAGCAGCGAGATACGATACGTATGTAAGAAGCGGCATGCCTCCTGAGAATGCTGCAACTTTGATAGGTGTAAAACTTCCAACGGGAGTGTATTTGCATCCTACAGAGATTAGGAGAATAGTGGAGCAGGGTGGTTCTTCAAAGAAAAGAATTTAGGTTTTACTCACGATATACTTAAGGATTGTAGCCACCTTGAATAAATTCCCAGTCCGACCAGGGAATCGGAGCCAGGGCATCGTAGGTAAGGCCGATATTTCGCCAGGCCGCTTCATTGAGTTCCAACTTTAACCTATTTCCCGAACCACTGTTATCTCCGATCATACAACCATAGTCTTGAAGTGCTTTGGCGATAACCAAAGCCGGGGCACTAAGTCCACGACTTGCCAGATTAACCGAGGGTTTTATACGGATGACAATGCCTTCGGGGACAATTCCTCCCTTACTGCCTTCATCTCCGGCCATTGGCCAATAGTGGTTAACCGTTTGTGTCCCTGTAGCCCACCAGAAGCAAGCAAGCCTGTGCCTAATTACTCCTGCCTGCACCTCATCCAACCTAACCGCCCGGACAGCCGTGGTAATTCCTCTGTGGCCGTAGTTATTGTTACTATTTGAACCTGATACCCGCCTATCCAACCCATTGGAATTAAGCATATAGCGGTCGATTGAACCGCTTACGTGCCAGGTATCGCTTGAACTGTTGTAGCTGGCACCGGACATCCCAACCACCTGGTTGGTTGACTGATCATAAATAGTAATTTGACCATCACTTCCAGACGCTGGGGCCGCGCCTCGGGGAATGTGAACCTGAACCGTCAAATTACCGTCCGATATCGTATACAACTTATCGCTTGGAGACGCCCAATATATAGGTTGCCCGAAACCTTGGGATGTTCCTGGCGCAGCTGTAAATCTCAAGTAATTTTGGGTATGTGAAGAATTCTGGCTATCTGCGATGTAAACTGCGCTACGCGAATCAATCGGCGCATTGATAGGCATGGGCGTATTCCAGTAGGAATCATTTGAAAATGCCCGATATGGTAGACCGTCCGGAGGCGACGTAACGGATGGTCTTGGTGTTGGACTTACGTTTGGTGGACGCGTAGGTGTTGGAGTAACTCTCCCGGTTATGGTTGGATTTGTGGGATTAATAATAATAGTTGCA
>MGGJ01000005.1 GCA_001792345.1 Candidatus Woesebacteria bacterium RIFCSPHIGHO2_01_FULL_39_32 | reverse complement strand
CAAATGCCGCATATTTAACGGTTGTGTAGCGCCTGTTAAGGAGGACGAGCCTATTATTACTGTTGGATCAATTACCACCGGATAGGTGGCTGTTTTTAAGAAGTTACTGTCAATAGAAATAGTTGCTGTTTGGTTAGCATCGTCAAAACTAAGGCTGATATTTCCACTGGATCCGGCAGCATCGTCGTAAGTCAATTTAGGAATGGTAAAAAGCAGGTCGGAACTTTCCTGATCTCTGAATTCTACCTCATCATTATTATTTGAGCGATTAAGGCCATTGCCGACAAAATCAAAAACAAAATCCACACTTGCCGGAATACTATCCAGCGTTGGTTTGTTTGGTTTTTTATCGATAATAAATTTTTCTTTTACTTTATCCTCCGTAACTTCATACTCCAAATCTAATTTTATCCCGGAAATATCAATATTTTTGTAGGTGAGCTTCTTGCCCGAAGCTGTTCCGTTGCTGTTCTTGGAATTTTTCAGCGTAAATAGCAATTCTTTATTTCTCTCTTTTTGCTTTATCTTAAAGCCGGCGTTCTTCTCAGCTTTATCATTTGACTCAAACAGCATCTTTTCACATTCCTTTTTGAAATTGTGGGAAGATGAAACATCAGAGTTTTTATTTTCGATTGAGGCTTCAGAACAGGTAGTATCTCCACCTTCTCCGATTACTATAGTCGGATCAATGGTAACCGGATAGACAGCTTCCTGTAAAAATTTCGAGTCAATGGATAAAATATAGAGATTGTCCTGAAGTTTCCCGGAAATACTTCCCTCTCTACCTTCCCTATCTTTCAGGTTTGGGCCTTTGAGAATCCAGGTAACCGACCCATCCTTGGCTCTGAAATAATATTCCTCTCCGCTCTGTTCAACTAGTAGGTTTTCTGTCTCGACCAGGAAAGAAATATCCAGATTGTCTCCCTGGGAAATAAATATTTCCGAGGAAGGCTTTTCCTGAAGTATCAACTCTTCTTTTACTTGATCGTTACGAATCGTATAGCGAATCAGCATAGGAATATCAAGGACTGATTGACGGTATTCGACCAGATTCCCATTGACTGTCGCATCAGCTATCTTTCGGCTATCCTTGAGGAAAAATCTTAATTTAGAGTCATAATTCTGATCTGTTATTGCAAATGAAGGATCTTGTCTTTTCTTATTGATAAGATGGGCAGCACTTCCTTGGCGCAGATTGAATTTGTAATCATAGAGATAACTATCATCCGTGCTGTAGTCAATTGCTGTCGGTTCGGGGATATTATCTTCTGCCCCCAATATTTTTTCTTGTAGTGCCGCAGACGCGGTTCCCTCGATAGGCGGAGAGTCTTTGGATATTCCAAGGTATGGGGCAGGATCAACAAAGCCAAAGAATCCATTATCCAAGTCCGATTTAAAAGGTTTAATTCCAAAATGGAGATGAAAACCTGTTGTAATACCGGAGTTTCCGGAAAGCCCTATTTCTGAACCTTTTGATATAGATTGATCTTTTTGTACTTTTACCTCTTTGAGGTGCCCGTAAACTGACGTTCCCCATTTATGAGATACAACAACAGTAATGCCGAAATCTCCCTCACCAGCCTCGGTAACTATTCCGTCATCAATGGATATTACAGGAATTCCTTCGGGAATCTCAAAATCTATTCCACTATGGAATCTACCCCCAAGCTTTTCCAGTTTAGAGAGAATCTCCTCTGGGATATCTTCCGGATAGGGTTGGCCAAAATAAAGGCCGACAGGATAGTCTTCACTAAAGGGAAGAGGAAGATTTGGAATTTGAGGTTCAACAATTTGAGCAATTGCGGAGATCGTGGCCTCAAAGATCTCTTCGGCAAGTACAGGTGAAAAGTTTCCTAAGGTAAGAGTTATGAGAAGCTCAAAAATTAATAAAGTACGCAAGAACTTAATCTTTCCCGAGGGTGTTTTTTTTGAAAAAATGTGTATCATGTTGGGCAGGTAAACTAAAAGAATGAGTTAATTTTCAAGCCCGCCTGACATCTGTTATTAATGTTATTAACACGGAAATTTAGCCATCACTAATGGCTTAATTTAAGTAAACACCTTTTTTCAAAAAACTTCAATGAAGTAGACCATAATTAGCTTTGAGGTATAAAAAATTAAGTTATTTTTCCTGAGGCTTTGCGATAATTAATAGTCTATTCCAAGTAGTCCCCGGAGGATCACAGGTCATAAGTACTAACTCTTCTGTTCCTATTTTTGGGTTGAGCCATGAAGTATCCATAGGACTTGTAATAACTTTCTCGCCAACCTCATAAACATAGCGTTTATCAGCAAAAAAGACAAGAATCTCATCGCCTTTTTCCAATTTTTTTAGAAGGTAAAAAACCGCATTATAGCGGGCAAAATTTAAAGGCGAGTCTGTCGAGTGGGAAAAAAGAAAAATTGTTCCCGATTGTCCCGGGAAGTATGTACCTTTGGCATGTGCGACTCCCTTTTTGAGCGCATCTAAATATTCATTTGGCTCAGCCGCGTCAACATTCGCTATTATGTTTGCCTTTGCATCAATCTTAGGAATAACAACCGAAAAATATGAATTAACTCCGTAGCTTTGCGCCTCTTTTTGTACCGCAATTTCCTTTTCTGCTTCGGCAACCTGTACTGAAAAATCAGCAAGCTCACTATTTGAGTTAGACTCCAAAGTAATACCTTTTTCTTGAAGAAAATAATTTATCTCTTGCTTTACAACCGGTCCAAAAGAAAAAGCAAAGACGAGTACCGCAAAAGCAATCATACCGCCTCCAATTCCTCGAAAGAAATGGAACAGAATTCTAATCAAAAGAGGTATAAAAAGAATAATCTCTCCATGAGTACCGGAGTGACCTTTCTGATAAATTGTACCTTTTGGACGCATTAAACAATTTTGAAGCGTTGGTATATGTAGTACCCTATCGGTACTAATCCAATTAAAATTAAAATATTTGCTCCGGTTGAAGGAAGTTCTTTGGGGCTTGATGCAGCCAAAACGGGCGGCTGTGCGTGAACGATTATGGTCGCCTTACAGTCATCACTTTCGCGCCAATTACCAGCGTTGTCTTGTATCCGCAGATTCGCAGTGTATGTACCGGAAAGCTCATAACGATGATATGCAGTTCTATCGGTTTGAAACCAAACTTGGGACTGTCCACCCGACGCGTCCCCAAAATCAAAACGGTATTCCTTAATTTTACCCCCAGTTACCGGATCGTCTGCATGTCCAGTAAATTTAACTGTCAAAGGAGCAGTCCCGTCTGTTGGTTGCGCTTCCAAATCAAAACATTTACTTATTGGTCCGGAAGGCGTTGTAACTGAGGGAGTAGGAGTAGGTGTTAAAGTTAGTGTTGGTGTAGCTTGTACGCAGCTAAACGTAACATTTTTAGCAAGGTATGTTTCGTTATATAAATTCCAGTCTCCACCATCTTCTTTTTGCCAACCTTGATTGAAAAACGAATGAATTTCTTCCTCGTTTAACCCCTGACGCTGAATATTCCACCAATTAGTTTGAATTCCTTCGGTACCTTCAACGGGACAAAAACACTGAAGAAAATTCCCTTGAGTTAACTGATATACATCGTCTCTTCCCTCACGACTTCCTATACCAAGAATTGTATGCCAGCCAGAATCATAATGTGCCCAGTCGCCAGGATTAGTGAATATCTTAGATTCACATGTAGGAAAAGCGGGCGGGTTAGGTGTACCTTCCGCAAAGGTAGTAAATGGGTAAGATAAAAAGATAGAAAAATAAAAAAGAATTATTATGACGGAAAGGGCGGTATTTTTCATAATCTTTCTCATTCTCGATTTCATAAAACTTTCGAGGACAGGTCCAAAGAAATTTTAGGAGACTTAGGGTATTTTAGAATTTTGGCTATAGGATGTCAACTTCGCACAAAAAAAATCGCAAGTTCTACCCTCTAGGAAAGGGTAGTGCGCCTGCCCTACACACCACCCTTCCCCAGAAGAAAGAAATACCTTGCGACTTTTTTTAAACGGATTGCTTCTTGACAATTCTAATGAAAAGGTACTAGTCTTTTTAATGACGTTTGTCTTTACTTTTAAGCCTGCCCTAAAGACAAACGTTTCCCCACAAACCCTTGGTTAAATGTGCTAATTTCTCTATCTTTTTAGTCTAGCACTTCATGTCAACAGTGTCAAACCCCATAGTTAAACTACAATAAACATTATTCGTACCTATAATTAAATCGTTCTAATAAATGTATCTAATGTTCGTATTATTTTTGAGTAAAAAAAATTATGTGGATAAGTTGTATATAAATAGTTATTGGTTAATTAGTTATTAGTTTGTAGTGAAATACCATGAACTCTGAACAATGAACTGACTAACTATCTGAGGTATTTCCTAATCGCTTCTTGAAGATATTTAACTTCTTTACTTGTTATCACATTCTTATAACCCAATCGTCTCGCCTCTTTAATGCGTTTTTCCTGAGCAACAACCTCACGTATGTCCCCTAAAAGCCCTACCTCCCCAATTGCAATAGCATCGGAAGGTAGTGCTTTATCAAAAAGTGCTGATGCAACTGATAAACAGGTAGCCAAATCAGCCGAAGGATCATTTTTAATGCTTATGCCGCCGGTAATATTTACGTACGCATCATATTCATATAAAGGTAAACCGCAACGACGCGTCAGTACCGCCAATAGTAACTCAAACCTTTTTGAGTCAACTCCCTGGGCAACTCTTTTGGGAAATGCTAACTTCGAAGATACAACCAGTGATTGAATTTCAACAAGTATAGGGCGCGTACCCTCAAGAACTGATGCGACTGCAGTACCGGAGACCGATTTAGTGCTTTTGGTTAAAAATACTTTTTCTGGGGAGTCTAGGCCAACTAATCCCTTATCCTCCATTGAAAATATACCTACTTCATCAGTCGGACCAAAACGATTCTTGACTGCCCTGAGCAAGCGAAGGGTCAGACTTTTGTCTCCCTCGAACCATAAAACAGTGTCCACAATGTGCATTAAAACAGAAGGGCCAGCAACGGTACCCTCTTTTGTGACATGTCCGACAATAAAAATTGGAATGTTTTGGCTTTTTGCATATCTAACCAATCGATATGCGCATTCACGCACCTGACCCACAGACCCAGCCATTCCTAACAAATCAGAAGTTCCCATTGTTTGAATGGAATCAACAACCACACCTTTAAGGGTTGATCCTTGCGAGGTAGATATAGTATTTATGATTGAATCTATATCGGTTTCTTCGAGGAGCTGTAGGTTTTTGTTTTTAATCTCTAACCTGTCTGCTCTTATTTTTATCTGATTTACCGACTCTTCACCTGATACATAAATCACTTCACCCAATTTTTCTGAAAGTTGTAGTAAAAGCGTTGATTTACCTATTCCAGGTTCACCTGCAATGAGTATAACTTGTCCTGGTACAAGTCCTCCACCAAGCACTCGATCAAGTTCCGGTATTTTTGTTGAAACTCTCGAAGTGGATTTTGATGGAATTGAAGCTAATGAAATCGGTTTTTTGGCTTCTTTGCTTTGTTCTTTGCCCTTTGCACCTTGTCCTGTTGAAATAACCGTCTCAACCGCACTCCCCCAACTCCCACACTCGGGACATTTACCGAAAAAGCCTACTTGGGAATACCCACACTGTTGACAAACATACTGTGATCGTACTTTTACCATATCTACTTATTAAAAATACATTCTTCAAATTTGTATAAAATGGTCACCGAGTCCGGATACATGACTATTTTCTCCGAACAATATTTACTCAAAACGTCAAAAATAGATCTCTCGGGATCGAAACTCACTTTGTCGTTTCTAATAGCCATAAGATAAAGATAGCGATTAACCCCCTCGCTACCTAGACGTTTAATAATTTCTTCTTTCTGCAAATCGTAGCTTTCCCCCTCACTCAAAAGAAATTCTTTATCAATCAACCTCTTCTTAAAAACTTGCTGATTATAAACGTTTATCATAATTAATTTATCTTCTAAACCGTACTCTCGTACATGCACATATGAAAGTGTTGGGTTTTCAATTATAAACCCAGTTTTACCGTCTTTGGACTCTTCTATTAATACTTTATTAAGACTACTGACACCATCTCTTACTCGTATTTCCCTAACCGTAAAATAGGAAATATTTGCGACAAATACGATTATTACAAAAGTTGTTGCTGCATTTGTCAACTTGGTTTTATATCTGTCTTCATATATAACTCCCCAACCCCAGAGTATACATGCTAGAAAAAAAAGAAAGGCCGCGTAACGTTCACGTACGAAGCTCTTGCTAAGGTATGCTCCCAATAAAATTATTAAAAAAAATACCGACTACACCAAAGCTTACTTCTTTTCGCTCTATCTTTGATAAATTAGAAAAGGCTTTGAAAATAAATATAAAAAAGATAAAAAGTACTATGTCTGTCCAAACATACGAAGGATCTAATCCTACTAGAAAATTTGAAGTCGATTTAATAAAACTATTTTGGAACTCCCCTAGCCAAACAAATCTTTGAAGATTAAGTATAAGTTGGTTGCCGCCGTAAAAGATAAGATAGATGGAAAATATAAGAATCTGAAAGCCGAATAATAATTTAGTAAGGGGTTTCTCTTTAAAGTAAAGTGTAAAAATTAAAAGTAGTAACATGGCTTCTAAATAGGCAATGTAACCGAAGGCCAGAACCAAAGTTACCGAAAGATGTATACATATTAGAGCAGGAACACTTAATCTCTTGTTCAAAATCACAGAAAGTGCTAAGAAAAAGACTATTAATAGAAGTGGAAAGGAAACTACATCTTGTTTTAATGTGGCTAAAATGCCCATAAACCCGCTGGTGCCAAGAAACAAAGAAATTCCTAAAGTAAATTTGTATTTTCCAAGCAGATTATTTTTGTGCGCTATAACCAGTGAAGCAAAGGTTAGTAATGTACCGAGGAAAGTTAGCAACAATCTCAAGTTGTTTTTTCCAAAACCGGCGAGTACTTTTACTAGAATATAAAATCCGAAAGGGTGCGGCTCTGCTTGTACCGTATCGATAAGATCAGAAACAGGAAGTTTACTAATCTCGTAAACAACTGATTCATCATATTCAAAATGAGTTGGATTATTGATACTAACGAATAGGTTTACAAAGAAAAAAACCAAAAGAATAATGAAGGGTAAGTACGAATTAAATCTCATGAAACCATTATATTAGTTTCCACTCTCTAGTTACCAGTTAGATTTTAAGTTATTAAATTGAAAATTCAGAGATTGGAGAATTAATTGGAAAATGGCAAATGGAAATTGTAAATTTTACCTATAGCCAACGGGTTTTTCGGTAAGAACAAGTCCCAGCGAGATTCGTTTATTTTCGCGATCAACGTCTTCTACATAAACTTGGACTTCATCCCCTCTTCCCAATTTTTTACCCGGCGGAATTTTAGTCATATGAACAAGTCCTTCTAATCCTGGCTCAAGTTGCACAAAAACTCCGAAGTCCGTTAATTTCATAACTTTTCCTTTAACCTTTGCGTCTTTCTCATAGCGCTCCACCACACTATCCCAAGGGTCTTTACCGGTTTGCTTCATTGAAAAAGCAAGTTTTTCATTCTTTTTTCCGACAACTTTTACTTTAACCTTATCGCCTTCCTTCACAACATCATTGGGGTCAGCTATTTTTTCCCAAGCTAGCTCGGAAACGTGTACCAGTCCCTCAAGAGGTACTTTTTCCTTATTTTTTTTACTTACCGGTACTTCTATTTTTACAAAACACCCAAAGTCATAAACAGTAGTTACAACCCCGTCAAAAATCTCTCCTTCTTTAACATTTTTCATAGCTAACCGCGCACGCGCAAGCTCGTCCTTTTCGGATACTTCTTTTTCGGAAAGAATCACTTTTCGGGCATCACGATCATAATCAATAATGACTGCTTGGAACTTTTTTCCGATTAAGCTTTGAGGATTTTGAGCTGCGTCGTGACCTAATTGTGAAGTAGGGATAAAACCGGTAAGTCCATGCACATCTACTGTTACACCGGAATTTGTTACCCCTTTTCCCTCAACTGTAATTGGAGTAGCATTTTCACTTACTAATTCAATATTTTCCCAAAGCGCATCCCCCGCGGCACGTCTAAAAGACAAAATCGTAAAACCGTCTCTTGTTTCAGATACAAGTACCGTTGCCTCAATTTCGTCTCCAACCTTTAATGTTTTTATAAAATCTTCAGCTTCTTTAAAAGCTTTTTCGGCCACCATCCCTTCGGATTTTCCTCCAATATCAACAACAACTCTTGCGGAATCGATACTAATGATTTTTCCTTTTACCTTATCGCCTACAGAATGAGAAAAGTCAGTTCCCCCATACATTGAGAGAAGTTCCTCCATAGTCTGAGGTTCTTTAGAAGATTTTTTTGTTGAGCCTTTTGCCGCCACTTGTCATAACCACCTTTCTTTTATTCCCACTATTATAAGTCAACAACCGATGATGAACAAGTGATAATATTAATCAAAATGGATTACAAAGAAGAAATTACTGACTATTATGATTCCAGCCAACGGTTTTACAGAATTTTTGTTTACAACAATGAAACACTGGGAATGCATTTAGGGTTTTGGGATAAAAATACCAAAGATCGCCAACAAGCAGTTTTAAATGAAAATCAAGCCATTATTGATCTTGCAAAAGTTAGGCGTGGACAAAAGGTACTTGATGCCGGTTGCGGAGTCGGAGGTACGGCAATCTATATTGCTAAGAAAACAGCTGCCTTTGTAGTCGGTATTACTCTTTCTCAAAAACAAGTCTATCTAGCTAAAAAAAATGCCAAAAGACATAAGGTCGATAAACTAACTCAATTTTTTTGCCAAGATTATTCGAAGACTAATTTTGACAACAATACTTTTGATGTAGTTTATGGAATAGAAAGTATATGTCATGCATATCCGAAGAGTAAATTTCTGGAAGAAGCTTATCGAATTTTAAAACCGAGGGGCAAACTAGTCATTGCCGACGGCTACACCTCCAGGCTACCCAAGACAATAAAGGAAAAGGAAATAATAAAAAAATTCACTTGGGCTTTTGCTTTAAAGGAAATCATACCTAAGGCAGAGATGACTAGTGCGATCTCAGATACAGGATTCGTCAATGTAAAAGAGACCGGCAAAACAAATTCGATTTTACCTTCAGTCAATTACTTCTCCTACGCAGGTGTAACCCTCTTTCCGATGGTGAAGATTTTATCTTTTTTGCCAATAAAACTTTTAAAAACAGTTTACCGTAATAATGTAGCTGCTGTAAGTTTATATGAAGGAATTAAAAAAGGTCTTGCAGCATACTATCTTCACTACGCCGAAAAACCTAGAGTTTAAATATGCTTAAGAATAATGTCTGGACTGGCGACGTGCTATTTTCGCAAGCAGTTGCCCACTTACTATCGTCGCCGCAGAGGCGTTTGACGACTCTGTTCGGAATGGGAAGAGGTAGTTCCACCTCGCTATCATCACCAGACCAAACATTACTCTATTGTTATTATTCTCTGAAACCTGAAGAGGATAAACCACGCTTCGCGTGGAAATCCCAAATTCCAAATCCCAAAATCCAAAATTGGTAATTGGAAATTGGAAATTCATTACGCGATGCGTAGTGTAAGGCAAAAAGTCTGAATTTGACCAATCCGTATCAGGTAGGCTTAAGGCATTACTGCCCTTCCACCGCCTGCCGGTATACCGAGTCTTCTTCTCGGGGTCTAATAAAGAGTCCTAATCTCAGGGTAGGCTTCCCACTTAGATGCTTTCAGCGGTTATCCCTTAGGAATGTAGCTACCCGGCGTTGCCGCTGACGCGACAACCGGCACACTAGGGATTCCTCCAGCCTGGTCCTCTCGTACTGAGGCCAGCTCCCTTCAAGACTCAACGCTTCCACCGGATAGAGTCCGAACTGTCTTACGACGTTCTGAACCCAGCTCACGTACCACTTTAACGGGCGAACAGACCGACCCTTGGGACCTTCTTCAGCCCCAGGATGTGATGAGCCGACATCGAGGTAGCGAACCGCGCCGTCGCTATGGACGCTCGGGCGCGACTACTCTGTTATCCCCGGGGTAGCTTTTATCCGTTAAGCTCCGTCCTGACCCATGCAGGATCGGAGGATCACTAAGACCTGCTTTCGCACCTGCTCCAGCCGTCGCTGTCGCAGTCAAGCCGGCTTATGCCTTTACACATTCAGTACGATGTCCATCCGTACTAAGCCGACCTTTGTGCCCTTGCGTTACTCTTTGGCAAGGTACCGCCCCAGTAAAACTGCCCACCTAGCGCTATTCCTTGATTCGTCTTCAGAACCATTAGGTAAGTCTTGCCACGTCTCAAAGGGAGGTATTACACTGTCGCGTGAGCTCCCTCCTATTCTGTACAATTGACACGCACAAGACAACGCCAAGCTACAGTAAAGCTCCACGGGGTCTTTTTGTCCTGGTGGAAGTAGGCCGCGTCTTCACAGCCAACGCAATTTCGCCGAGTAGAGGCTCGAGACAGTTGCTAACTCGTGACGCCTTTCGTGCGCGTCGGAACTTACCCGACAAGGAACTTCGCTACCGTAGAACAGTTATAGTTACTGCTGCCGTTTACCGGAGCTTCATTTCAGAGCAAATCATCTTACGATGAAACACCCATCCACTTAACTTACCGGCACTGGGCAGGCGTCAGCCCGTATACTTCGGCTTACGCCTTTGCACGGACCTGTGTTTTTGATAAACAGTCGGTTAGCACTCGTTTGCTGCGGTCCCGATAAAATCGGGACAGGACATCTCCCTAAGTTACGTCCAGCTTTTTTGCCGAGTTCCTTGAACCTCTTTCTCTCGCTCGCCTTAGTCTTCTCGACCAACCCACCTGTGTCGGATTGCGGTACGGCTTATCTTGGATCTCACTGCGAGTCTTTTCTTGTAGACTGAATGGTTTGAAATCGCCCCATTTGACTGAAGCTCTGCATCATTGCTTGATTAATCGTTTCAGCGGATTTTCCAACTGCTACTATCTCACAATTTGCACCAGACTTCGTAAACTGGCTTCAATCATCCTGTCTAGTTAACCCCCAGTTAAACATACTTACGTATGCACCTTGCGGTGTAACGATCCAAGGTAAGTACTGGAATTTTGACCAGTTGTCCATCGACTACGCCATAACGGCCTCGCCTTAGGCACCGACTAACCCGTCGCGGACGAACCTCCCGACGGAAACCTTGGGTATTCGGCGGATGTGATTCTCACACATCTAGTGCGCTACTCATGCCGGCATTCTCACTTCCAAACACTCCACCCAGCCTTACGACTGAACTTCACTGCATTTGGAACGCTCCCCTACCATCCTTGCGGATCTCTAGCTTCGGCACACAACTTAATCCTCGATAAATCTTAGGCGCCGATAACCTTAACCAGTGAGCTGTTACGCTTTCTTTAAAGGGTGGCTGCTTCTAAGCCAACCTCCTGGCTGTCTAAGGTTTTCGACTTCCTTTAAAACTTAGTTGTGATTTAGAGGCCTTAGCCGAAAGTCTGGGTTGTTTCCCTCTCACCTCATCAGCTTAGCCCGATGAGATTGTCTAGCAACGGATTACGTATAGTTATTCGGAGTTTGGTTAAGTAAACTCGGTTACCCTCGCTTACCCATCCAGTATCTCTACCACTCATACGTTTAACATTGCCACGGTCCCCATAGACCTTTCGGGGAGAACCAGCTATCTCCAGGTTCGATTGGCATTTTACCCCTACCCACAAGTCATCCGAGCATATTGCAACATACAACGGTTCGGGCCTCTTCCCGATCTTCATCGGGATTCACCCTGCTCATGGGTAGATCACCTGGTTTCGGGTCATCCATGTGATAATAAACGCCCTAATTAAGACTCGCTTTCGCTACGCCTCCGTCGCTTTAAGCGACTTAGACTTTTATCACAAGGATACTCGCCGGCTCATTCTTCAATAGGCACGAGATCACCCTGCGCTCTGCGCAGGAAAATCCAAAATCCCAATTTCAAAATTCGAAAATTATTATTTGGATTTGGGATTTAGTCATTTGGATTTCCTTGTGCAAGGCACAAGGCTCTCTCGGTTTGTCCGCAAACAGTTTCAGGTTCTATTTCACTGGGCGTCCCGCCCTTCTTTTCGCCTTTCCCTCACGGTACTGGTTCACTATCGGTCGCATGTTGTATTTAGCCTTGGAGGATGGATCCCCCAGGTTCCCACGGAGATATCGACCGTGGTACTCAGGATACTCCTAGAGCCCCACCTTTTTTTGTGTACGAGATTTTCACTCTCTATGATTGACCATTCCAGATCATTCTACTAAAAGGTGTGGGTCCCACATTGGAGTCCTACAACCCCGTTCCAATCCCGAAGGATCGGAGCGGTTTGGGCTATTCCGATTTCGCTCTCCGCTACTTACGGAATCACTTTGTTTTCTCTTCCTCACCCTACTGAGATGTTTCAGTTTGGGTGGTACCCTTTCTACGATTATTAATCCCGACAAGTCGGGATACTTGGCCGTAGAAGAACCGAATATGAACTCGGTTGGGTTTCCCCATTCGGACACCGTCGGATCACTGGATCGTGGCTCCTCCCCGACGATTATCGTAGCCATGCACGTCCTTCTTCGGCAACATGCGCCAAGGCATCCACTGTCTGCGTTAGTATCAGACTTTATACCTCATGCTTCGCATGAGAAAATCCAAAATCCCAATTTCAAATTTCAAATAATTTGTCATTTGGATTTTGAGCTTTGGATTTCCTTGTGCGAAGCACAAGGCTTGCCTTACTTTCCTCTTCAGATGTCAAAGAACAATAATGGTAATTAGTTATTTATTACTAGTTAGTAAATATAATTTCTATAGATACTAATCTCCTAATTACCAATTTAATTAAGATATAAGAAGTAAGTTATAAGAAGTAAGAAAACCGAATTTCTTACATCCTACATCTTACCTCCTACATCTAGTTGGTTCCTAATAAACGGAGACTCGTGATCACTAATCCAGATCACCAATCTCCGATTATCAAAAATCAACCCTTCGACTAATGCTCAGGGTGGACCTGGAGGGAGTCGACAATTTGTAATCCAAATTGGTTACTCTCCCGATGCCTCCTGAAATTTTGTGGACCGTGCCGGATTCGAACCGGCGACCTCGTCATTGCAAATGACGCGCTCTACCAACTGAGCCAACGGCCCAGATTTTCCACAAAAATTGATGTTCAAACCAGGTAAACTTCAGGCCCTCATCACCTCATCTGTCATTTTCAAGGTTCAATACTAAAAAATCGGCCGTGAGGCCGATTAACTTGATAGATTTGCTATCCTTACGCTATTCACCCACAGAACGTGGGCGGGAACATTTGTAAGATAATTCTTTTGCGTATCATCAAGTAATTTAGCCCTCAGGCTTTCGTATTATATAAAAGAAAAAAAATCTCGTCAATGGGAGGTTTATACATATTTATACTGCAACTGGCAACTTTGAAATATCCAAAACGTTTACTCTGTCAGTTTCGACACCTAAGCTATTATCATCGGGTAGTCTGATAGATTTTTGTTCGGAAAAACGTTCGGTTATATCATCTCTAATAAATATCGATCCATACACATAAGTTAAAGCAGAACCCACAGCGCTCACAATTCCTGTAGTAATACTGCTTCCTCTTATTGATCCAACTTCCGTAGAATCCAGATAAAAATCCACTCCGTATACCGGATTAGAGGGTTCTTCCTTTTTTTCATTCCAATCCGCGGTCAAAATGAGATTTTCAGGCCATTCCCCTTTACTCTCATACTCTCCTCGCACCTTTAAAATATCGTCACTTTCATTTCCACCCGCAGCTACCACTAGCAGTTCTGGGAGCTCTTTACATAGTGTTACAAGTTTTGGAACATTTGCATACGACCTTTCCTTTCGATAGGCCTCAATTGTTTCGTACTCTCCACTACGTAAATCATAAACCACACTACTTACACCCATTTGAAAACTCAGATTTAGAACTTGTAAACCAGGGTTTTCCTTTAAGACATCTCTCACCGGCGTAAAAATCTGATCAGGCTCGATTGATAAGTCCATTCTAATTGAGTCTGTTCCTTCAGTAAATTTAATATTTCCAGGACCTAATTCATTTTGTATAGGAAGTACATAAGGATCACTATCTATACCAATCATATTCCAAATTCTATCCATCGCTCTAACAACTTTTGGAGTATGAAGTCTAACTTCTTTCATAGTTTCTCGCGCTAAAATAGCCTCGGGATACTTTTTTATTGCCTGAGGAAGGTTGCCTGAGTTAATAGTTTCAAGCCCCAAAGCAATTTTTAATTCCCACTCACTTAAATATTTATCTCCTAAAATTTTTTTCAAAACTTCCTCATTATTCGGAAACTCTTCTTGAATTATTCCTGAAGTGGTAGTCTCAGGAGCAAAGTCAAGAATCAGTGTATTAGTCGGTAAATAGGCTGGAAGCTCCCGCTTTTCGCCGGTCAAACTACTAAGAGCCAGTGCACCCAAACCAAGACCTAAACAATTCAGAAAATCCCGTCTGGTAAAACGCTCGGCCATAATAGTAATCAGAGGTAAGCATAATTTGAACTGATTCAAAGGGTAAACCTACCTTTAGTGTAATTTCTCAGAAGTGTTAGTTTTTCTCTTATTTTATGTTTTATTCTAGCTGTATTAAAAAATATTTATTAAAGAAAGTAAAGCAGCACTTTAGTGTATCGAATTGTTTTGTGTAAGACAATTAACTTTTATATAATCAGCCCATGAGTGAACATGATAATTTAAATAGACGTCAATTTCTTAAAGTTCTCGGAGTAGGCGCGGGACTAGTGACAGCCGCATACGCCGAAGCATACTTTGGACCGGTTGCGAAATTAGCAAGGACACTAGACCAAAATTTAAGACTTCCTGAAGGAAACACCGCACAGATGTATAAGAATTTTCAAAGACTCTACAGTTACTACTTACAAGATCCTTCTAATTTAGAGAGAAAACAATTGGTTGAAACTTGGTTAAAGTTTTTTACAGCCAGAGAATACGCTATGCATACTGATCTTCCCATAACAGAAAAGCTCATTACTCGATTTCTTTCTGCCAATGGCTCAGAACTTGATATACAGCAGGCATTTGAAAATTCATTAACTCCTACACTCAGACGGCCTGGAGAGTTTTTTATTCCGGAAGATGAGTTGGAAAAAAGATTATTTGAAACAACCGCTAATCACACAATTTTAAATCACGGAGGGTCATTAAACGGGTTTGATATTACAACAAACCAGCTCCAGAAACTACTCGAACAAAAAGCTTTGACTAGAGTTTCATATAAAGGAATTCTCGCCGGCTTAAGTAAAGATTTTTCATACGGATTCGGACATGCGACCTTCGAGTTTTCAGGAGAAGTTGTTGACATTCAAAGATCAACTAGCGGTTCTTGGACGGTTGGTTTGGCGGCCGAGACTACAACGTACAGCCTTGCTGATAAATATGACTTTAAATACAACGGAGGCAATACTCCTACCGATCAAGCCGCCTACGAGTTTGCCATCGGACCCTATCAAATGGTAGTACTTACATTTGGAGAAGCACAAAGATTGGAAGAATCAGCTTATGCAAAACCTTTTGAAGTTTTCATTTCGCCTACAAAAGTAGAGCTACCTTCCAGAATTACTATACCTTCTTCGGTTTTTTAGATGTCCAAATTAGTGGGCCGTCTAGGAGTCGAACCAAGGACCTCTTTCTTACGTGTGGGCGTGCTTGGGATCGAACCAAGGACCTCTTTCTTATCAGGAAAGCGCTCTACCACTGAGCCACACGCCCGAACATTTCACGCCCACAAGGATTTCTCTGAAATCTTCAAGAAAGCTCTCGCCTTCGGCGAGTCACTTTAAAGTGCTTCTACCGCTGAACTAGTTGCCCAAGCACGATTAATTTAACATAACTTGAACATTAACTCAATGAAACCTATAATAAAGACAATAAAATATGACCGAAAGATTGCCTGATGGATATGAAAGCGATGAGTCGGAAATTCCAAGTGCCGTCACTTTATATGTTACTGGTTTTGCATTCTTAACAACAGTTTGTTGTGGGGCGGCTGGAACAGCATTATATATATATTCTCAATACCCAGAAAAAGTTCAAGCTATAATCAATTCATTAAATGATCTAATCCACTAATTTCCTATCTACCTTCAACTTCGACTAATTCACCATAACTTGATATTAAACACAATTGATTTTAAAATATAACCCCATGTTGGAACGAGATACTGTAGACCAGTCTTCAGACGAGCAAAGATATATAGAAATGCTTAACGCTGGCGATCCTTATCAAAAGTCAGAGGCTCTAGAAAATTGTTTTAAACTAGGTTGTATGGCAGCGTTAGGCGTGCCTGTTGTTTGCGGTATGGTTGATTATGCTTTAAGGATGACCTCACTGGATAATAAAGGGGTTATTGAACTTGTAATGGATTTTATCCAAAATCTCCCATAATAATTTTCTCATTTTTATGTCGTCGTGTTTTTGCCCGTGGTTTTTTCTTTTCAAGAGCCGTTAAAAATTTCATCTTGATGAATTATTAAGCCCCGTGTGTTTTGAGCTTCGGATTTGATGAGTGAATACAATTAAAGTGCAAACAATTGTTTGCATAAATGAAAGAAGAAAATCCAACTCGAAAAACACTAGGGCGTCCTTCTTTAGTCAATTTCTTGGACGAGCAAGAAATTGACAATTAAATAAGCAAAGAAATAAATTTCCTATTCTTTCTTCGTACCCCTAAGCTATAATATAAATGTCATGGAAGGATTAATTACCCTTGCTCTAAAACTTCCTCGAAATACTCAGGTAACTCCTGAGGCAGCTAAAACTTTTCTTTCCGCGCTAACCCAACTGAATTATGTTTCAAGTTTTCAAAAACTACTCGGAGCCAAAAGGAAACCCTTTGCTCTTGAAATTGCTCTTATTAACCAACAAATTATTTTTCTTATAACTTGTGACCCCGAACTTACTCCTTTTGTCGAAACACAGATCCAATCAAATTATCCTCTTGCCATAATAGAAAAAATAAAAGATCCCTTAGAGGCAATTACATATAATGTTACCAACTTGAACCTACATCGTGGAAATTATTATCCAATTGCAACATACGATTCTTTTCAGGACGTCGATCCTTTATCATCCATACTTTCAGTTCTCTCAAAATCCGATCCCGAAGAAGTGACACTCGTACAATTTGCTCTTGAGTCAACTGATGCGACTTGGCAGTCCAAGGGTAGCGCTTATGCTCAAAAAGGTACGAAAAATGAAGATGGCACTTATTCCGTAAGATCGGATGCAAATATTATTAATGAAAAAATTTCATACCCAGGTTTCAGGAGTTCCCTTCGCATTATCAGTAACACGAACAAAACCCTAACAGAACTCTCTTCCGCCTTTGGGGTGTTCAATAGATCCGACGGGAATTATTTTACCTCCCATAGACCGACAGTTTTCAATAAGAAAAGAGAGTATCGGGCAAGCCTATCAAGAACTGTCACGGAATTTCAAATCCTAAACATTAATGAACTGGCGACTTTATGGCATCTACCTAGCGAAAAAATAAAAATCCCATCTATCCTTTGGGGAACATCGGTTCTTTCTGAGCCGCCCATCAATCTACCAGTCGCAACAGATCTGACCGATGACGAGAAAAAAACAATTAACTTTTTCGCAAAAACTCTTTTCAAAAATCACGAATCAATTTTCGGAATAAAGGATGAGGACCGACTGCGACACGTCTGGACAGTCGGAAAAACCGGAACCGGTAAATCAACAATGGTCGCCAATATGGCAATTGATGATTTTAAAAAAGGCCGAGGAGTTGCCATAATCGATCCACACGGAGATCTTTGTGAAGACCTACTTGATTACATTCCTAAAGGAAGAATCAACGATACAATTTACTTTAATCCGGCTGATCGTGACTTCCCTATCGCAGTAAACCCACTGGAAGTTACTAACCGCGAGGAAGCAGAAATTATCGTTAGCGGCCTCATGAGTATTTTTACAAAGGTCTGGGCTAACGTTTGGTCTGCGCGAATGGAATATATCCTAAGAAACTCCTTCATGACACTCTCGGAAATTCCCGACACAACACTTGCCGACGTTTTGAAACTTCTTGCATCCCAGTCATTCCGTAATAAAATATTAGCAAAGGTTAATGACCAAACACTTGTTCAATTTTGGAGAGAGGAATTTGAAAAAATGCCGGATAGACTTCAAAAAGAAGCAATAGCACCAATTCAGAATAAAGTCGGGCAATTTGTCACCTCTCCACTTATACGAAGAATTATCGGACCTCCCAAATCCACAATTTCCTTGGACGAGATTATGAATGAAAGAAAAATATTTATTGCAAATCTTTCCCAAGGACGACTCGGCGAAGACAACGCCACACTTTTGGGAGCAACACTTATTACAAAATTCCAACAGGCTTCAATGAGAAGGGTTGAAATGCCCAAAGAAAAACGAGTGCCTTTCTATCTGTATGTCGATGAGTTCCAAAACTTTGCAACCGATTCATTTATAAAAATTCTTTCCGAAGCGCGAAAGTTCGGACTAGCTCTTACGTTGGCAAACCAGTATATGGCACAGATTCCCGAACACGTGCAAAAAGCAATTCTCGGAAATGCAGGAACGCTCATCTCATTTGCAGTTGGAGCTGAAGACGCCAATATTGTCTTCAAAGAATACGCGGAAGTTTTCTCCCAAAACGACCTTGTGAATTTGCAGAATTTCCAAATAGCCATAAGACTCACGATCGACGGGCACATCACAAGACCTTTTATAGCTACAACTCTCCCCTTACCGGCTTCCCGAAATCAAAATAGAGAGAAAGTGATTCGGGTTTCCAGAGAACGATATGCAAAGAAAATAGGAAGTCAGATATCAGATGTAGGAAGTAGGAAAGAAGAAGATGAAATTAGTCAAGATCAAGAAAATCCTTTGGAAAACGATGAAACTCAATCTCCGGACGAAGGCACAATTTTTGAAAATCCTCAAGAAAAGGTGTAAAAACTTGTAAAACTAGCCTGTAGTATCATTTTACAAGCGTGAAAGACTCCGTGAAAGTATCTTATAGTATGTACCGCTAAATAGATGTGAGATATAAGAAGTAAGATGTAGGACTACCTTAGATTTCTTCTGAAGCTAAATATACGTTTACTCAATATTTTGTACCTTTCTTTTAATTGACTAGTTTCTACTCTAGGAAAGTTAACTTTAACAATATCAAGCAAAGCTAATACTTCATTACAGGAACCTAAAGATATTGACAGAAATTGTGCAAAATCAGCTCTTGTTCTCCTTCCGTAGCCTTCTGATATGTTCGCACAAACTGATATCGAAGCACGCTTTACCTGATCACAGAGCGAATACTCTTTTCTAAGGTCAACAAGCTTACATAAGTTGAACACTTCCCTAGTAAGAAGCAAGGCTTCCTTGTAAACTTCAATGTCCTCTATGCTCTTCGCATCGCTCATACTTCTACTATATTGCTCTTTCTTATATCTAATTTCCAATATCTTACATCCTATTTCGTACATCTTGTCAAGTGCGAAGCACTTGACAATTGGCACTCTTTATGATAGACTGCTTATACTCTAGGATAAAACCTAGAAGTATTTAGGAATTTAATAGCCTATAATACTTGACAAATTAAAACAAGTGTGTTAGTATACACACTTACAAATTGCTTTAGAGGTAAAGCGAAATTAGGATATAGGATTTAAGATATAGGAAGTAAGTAAATATTTTTTTCTTACATCTTACTTCTAACTTACATCTTTTTGAAATTTATCCGCGCCTCTAAAGGGCGCGTTTTTTTTGGAGAAATACTCTCCAAAAAAACCCTGAGCGAAGTCGAAGGGTTTTTTGAAAAGGTTCTTTTAAATCTTAGTAGTTAGTAAACAGTGGTTGGTGACAGGGCTTCACCCCCCTCTCCCACTGGCCACTGTTTACTGGCTATTAAGCCAGCTTAGATGTAGGAAATAAGATATAAGTTGTAAGGAAAACTAATTAACTAATTGCTAGTTAACAAAATTTTCTACTTACATCATACATCTGACATCTTACTTCTAATCCGCCTACTGGCGGAGCACATTAACATATTGGTTGAATAAAAGGCTAAAAAAATCTCCTTGAGTTTAACCTCTAGGTAGAGGGTACAGAGATGGGAAACCAGGATGTAGGTTGTAGGATATAAGATGTAGGCTTAATACACAAGAAATAATTAAATTGAATTCTCTTACATCTAATATCTGATATCTTATATCTCTTTTTTGTTCCCGTTTCTCTACCCTCTATTTTTCGAGGTACTGTTTTCTTTTCGGCGTGGCCAGAAAAAAAGAATGGCCTTTACTAGCGTCGGAAGAAAGGAACTGGGTATTACCGGTTCACGGGTCGTGACAACCCGACAGGTAACAGTCTAATTGGAAACTGGAGGAAACCGGTTTTCGGCGAGGATATCGTTTGACGTCCAATCCTTTCGGTAACGATAGCCGAAACTCGCAAGAGTTGTGGGAACCGAATGCCCACGAGGAAGGCTAGACGGAGATGTCTAAAGCTGGAAGTACGATCGGTCGAATCCAGAAAATTCTTCAATTTTTTTCAAGGAGATCTGAAAGATGCGTAAAAGCATACTGTTCTTCGTAACCATTCTGAGTCTTCTGCTCAGTCTGGTTGCAGCCGTCCCCGCGCAAGCGGATACCCCCGAACCCCAGTCCGTTTCAGAAACTGGTTGGGGCGTAAACATCATGCGTGCATTAATCGGTCCGTATGCAACAAGTGATCGAGAATTCGCATACGGTGAGGTGCATGTCTTAACCGCAGTGAGGAACGAGACCGATTTCGGTGATTATTTCACTGTGGAAATAGGTGTCAGTAATCAAAATAAGGTGTCAAACCCCAAATGGGTAGCGGCAAACGATGAGGAAATTGTAAACTTCCGAAACTGGTTTCCCCAACTACCCGATCCTGGGATACCAATATGGGCAGAGTATCGAGCTTGCTCAGACGGCATCTGCTCTGAATGGGAACTTCGCTTACTCAACGACCACCGAATTGAGGGAACGCCTGAGGAAATTTCAACCCGAAATTGGGTTGAGGGCTGTTTACTTGACTCCGCTGCTTCGATCGACCCGGACGTTATTTGGATTGACGAGACAACTGGGTCTGAAATTGCCCAAGGGCACCTGGAAGCTGAGCAACGCTGGAGCGAAAAATACGGCTGGCTAGACGTTACCGACTATGCTCAACCAGGTACCTTCTATATCCGTGTGGAATATACATGGAGAAATCGTCATTCAGTGGATCTACTAGCCGTAACTGAATGTTCTCCGCCCCCTCCACCTGCTCCGGCCTTCATCACCGTAGTGAAAGTGGTCATCAACGATAACGGTGGGTCTCTCGAAGTCGCGGACTTCCCCCTGTTC